>CAYUKO010000079.1:0-17938 GCA_964445375.1 uncultured Roseburia sp. | reverse complement strand
AGAATCATTGAGAAAAAACAACGAAAAAGTTGCCAACGATTACTTGACACAAACTTTCATGCATCACATTCTTGAAAATGTACAAAGGTGTGATATAATTATATCCGTATGCAGAGGTCAAAAGGACTTCTAACGAGAGGAGAACCTGAAAATGGATCATTTAATCATACCAAAAGACTACCATTCAGCGTTAGATTTACATGATACACAGTATGCTATCAAGACAGTAAAGGATTTCTTCCAGAACCTGCTTGCACAGCGCTTAAATCTGACTCGTGTATCTGCACCACTTTTTGTAGACCCTAAATCTGGTCTGAACGATAACCTGAACGGTGTTGAGCGTCCTGTTACTTTCGATATCAAAGAGCAGAACGGCAAAGAAGCAGAAGTTGTACATTCTCTTGCAAAATGGAAGAGATATGCTTTAAAGAAATATAACTTTGCTTATGACGAAGGTATTTATACCGATATGAATGCTATCCGTCGTGACGAAGTTGCAGACAATATCCACTCCATCTTTGTAGATCAGTGGGATTGGGAAAAGGTTATCAGCAAGGATGAGCGTACACTTGAAACCTTAAAGGACACCGTAAGAGATGTATACAAGTGTCTTAGAAAAACCGAAAAGTACCTTGCGATTCAATATGATTACATAGAAGAAATTCTGCCACATGACATTTTCTTTATTACAACACAGGAATTAGCAGAAATCTTCCCTGATTATTCTCCAAAGGAAAGAGAATACTATATTGCCAAGGCTAAGGGTGCTGTCTGCATTATGCAGATTGGTGACAAGCTTGAAAATGGCAAGCCTCACGATGGTCGTGCACCGGACTATGATGATTGGGCGTTAAATGCTGACATCATTGTATACTATCCAGTACTCGACATTGCCTTAGAGCTTTCCTCTATGGGTATTCGTGTTGACAAGGATGCACTTCTTTCCCAGACTTCTAACGAGAGGAGAACCTGAAAATGGATCATTTAATCATACCAAAAGACTACCATTCAGCGTTAGATTTACATGATACACAGTATGCTATCAAGACAGTAAAGGATTTCTTCCAGAACCTGCTTGCACAGCGCTTAAATCTGACTCGTGTATCTGCACCACTTTTTGTAGACCCTAAATCTGGTCTGAACGATAACCTGAACGGTGTTGAGCGTCCTGTTACTTTCGATATCAAAGAGCAGAACGGCAAAGAAGCAGAAGTTGTACATTCTCTTGCAAAATGGAAGAGATATGCTTTAAAGAAATATAACTTTGCTTATGACGAAGGTATTTATACCGATATGAATGCTATCCGTCGTGACGAAGTTGCAGACAATATCCACTCCATCTTTGTAGATCAGTGGGATTGGGAAAAGGTTATCAGCAAGGATGAGCGTACACTTGAAACCTTAAAGGACACCGTAAGAGATGTATACAAGTGTCTTAGAAAAACCGAAAAGTACCTTGCGATTCAATATGATTACATAGAAGAAATTCTGCCACATGACATTTTCTTTATTACAACACAGGAATTAGCAGAAATCTTCCCTGATTATTCTCCAAAGGAAAGAGAATACTATATTGCCAAGGCTAAGGGTGCTGTCTGCATTATGCAGATTGGTGACAAGCTTGAAAATGGCAAGCCTCACGATGGTCGTGCACCGGACTATGATGATTGGGCGTTAAATGCTGACATCATTGTATACTATCCAGTACTCGACATTGCCTTAGAGCTTTCCTCTATGGGTATTCGTGTTGACAAGGATGCACTTCTTTCCCAGCTTGAAAAAGCAGGCTGCCCAGAGCGTGCTGAACTCCCTTTCCAGAAGGCAATCATTAATGAGGAACTTCCATTTACCATCGGCGGTGGTATCGGACAGTCTCGTATCTGTATGTTCTTCTTAAGAAAGGCACATATCGGAGAGGTTCAGTCTTCTATCTGGCCAGATGAAATGGTTAAAGAATGCGAAACAAAAGGAATCCAGTTATTATAAAAACAAGACTCACAGTTTCGAAAAAGCTGTGAGTCTTTCTTATTTCTTTCTATTCTAATACTCTGATGTCTACTCGATACTCTTTAATGCCTCCACCGGATCAATATGGTCTAGTGTTCTGTCTGTCAGGAAATCAACAAACAACGCAAATCCAATTGACATCGCTATAGTAATGAAGTAGCTCACCGGATGCAGCGTTACTGCAAAATAAATCGATGGCATATTTAATGCATTGGTAAGGCAGCCACCTAAGAATCGTCCAATTGGCAAACCAAGCAAAATACCAATTCCCGTTAGAATCAGTGTTTCTTTATTTACATATAAGTGGACTTCTTTATCATAGAACCCAAGAACCTTAATGGTTGCAAGCTCTCTTTCTCGCTCGGAAATATTGGTAGTTGCAAGTGTGAACAATACAACCAGTGCAAGTCCTGCTGCCATTACGATAATAATATAAACTACAACATTAATCAGATAAAAGGCTACAGAAAACTGCTCTCTTCTTTCCTGCACGCTATCCGCTGAAAGAATTCCTTCCTTCGTGTACAGTTCATCTGCTATTTGAACCGAATTTTCACAGGAATCTGCCAAATTTAAAAGTACAGCATTTGGCTTATATTCACCGAATAACTCTTCGTATACTTCCTGCGTCATATATACATTGTTACCAAGATAATTCGTAACAAGCCCCGATACTTGAACTTCCTTCTGCACAAGCTTTAAGTTTTGCAGATAAACCGTATCACCCTCGTCAAATTCTAAAATATTTGCGGCATTCTGTGTCACAAGAATTCCTTCCTGCGCTAAACCTATTACCTCACCGGCTGCATTCTCTAATCGTATATAACCTTCCAGGGAATCGCCATCCGGTACTACGAAAAGCTGTACAGACTCTTCTTTTCCTGCTTCATTCTTTACTTTAATTGAACTGATCAGCAAATTGCTATACTCTTTCGCATCAGGAATTTCTTCAATATAACCAAGAAGTGTGTCATTATCCTCTTCTGAGGCAACCGCCATAATGTCATATTCATAGAGTCGGTTATACTGTCCCTTAAGCAATTCTGATACCGAATCCTTGATTACAAAGCCACATAACAGCAGCGCGGTACAGCCCATGATTCCGCCTATTGTCATGAATAAACGCTTCTTATAGCGGAACAGATTTCTTGCTGTAACCTTATTCAAGAAGGTAAGTCTTGACCAAATCGGAGTGACTCTCTCCAAGAATACTCGTGAGCCAGCCTTTGGTGCCTTTGGCCGCATCAGCTTTGCAGGCATTCGATGAAGCTCCGCTTCACACGCAATCCAGGTTGCAATGATAATTCCACCAGCAAACAGTACCACTCCGCCAATACCATAAACTGCATCAAACGTATACATATACTCTGGCAGTTCGTATAAAACGGCAAAAATGACAAAGATAATCTTCGGTAATACGATAAATCCACAAATATCGCCGATTATTCCACCTATGATACTTGCACTTCCTGCATAAAGTAAGTACTTTCTTCGTATCTCACTATCCGAAAAACCAAGCGCTTTATAAGTACCAATAAGACCTCTTTCTTCCTCAACCATACGGGTAATTGTCGTTAACCCAATCAATATGGCAACCGTGAAAAAGATAATCGGAAATGCTCGCCCTACTGACTCAATACAATCGGCATCACTCTCAATATTTGCATAACTGCTTATAGAGCTTCTATCCTGTATGTACCACTCTGTCATTTCCATATCATTAATTTCGGCTTCTGCATCCGCAATTTCCTGATAAGCATCCTTTCGTTCCTGCTCCAGCTTTTCTTCATTTTCCTTAAGCTCGGCTTCACCATCCAGCAATTCGGTTTCACCAGAAAGCAGCTCCTCTTCACTATCAGCAAGCTTGGCTTCGCCTTCTACCAGTTCAGCCTCCCCCTTGACAAGCTTTGCCTGACCTGCTTTCAACTCCTGTCTCTTTGCATCAAGTTCTGCCTGCGCCGCGTCAAGTTCTGCCTTACCCGCTTCTATTTGCTGCTGCATGGCAGTAATATCCATTCCCGGCATTCCGACAAGTACAGCAAGCTCATTTTCGGACTGAATAAGCTTTTCTCTCTCCTGATCAAGCTCTGCCTGACCTGCCTCTAACTGCTTGATGCCGTCAGCAAGTTCTGCTTTGGATTTCTCGATTTCTGCTCTCGCATCTGCAAGCTCTTTTCTAGCATCCGCAAGTTCCACTTTTCCATCTTCCAGCTCTGTTCTTGCATCCGCAAGCTCTTTCTTCGCATCAGCAATTTCCTTGTCTGCCTTGGCAAATTCTTCGTCCGCTTCTGCCTTTGCGTCCGCAAGCTCTTCCAGTGCTTCACCTGTTATCGCATCATATCGCGCCTGCTCACGCTCTTCCTTTAACTCTGTATTAATCTTGTCTACAATGCTCTGTATCTTTTTCTCATAAGCATCACTATAACACTGTAAATCCTTACTGTCCTTCACCGTCAGATAAACGGCTGTGTATATATCACTTTCTACCGCCTCCGGCATAACGAAAAAGGTATAGTCTGCGCTGGAATTACTACGAAATGACATCATTTCCTGCTGGCTGTTTACATTCGCCGCATCCAGTACAACACCGGTAATCGTATATTCTGTAACCTTAAAGTTTGGGGTTACTTCCTCATTAGAATCTTCCCCTTCCGATGTTTCCTCTTCCTCATCAATGACAACCGTGTCACCTATTTGTTTTCCTGTTACTTCTAAGAAATTTTTGGTAACTGCAATCTCATCTGCCTTAGTTGGAAGCTGTCCTTCCTGCACATAAGGGGTGTTGATTCCTTCTTCACTGATTAGCTTAATCTGCGCACTTTTATTCTGCTCACCAATCCAGACCTTAACATTTTCACTGTACGTTCCTTCTGCCTTTTCGATTTCCGCTAAAGCTGCAAGAGCCTGCACATCTTCATCCGTTAGCCCCAATGTAGAAACGACACAAATGTCATAAAGATTCTGTTCATCATAAAAAGCATCTGCTGTAATCCTTAAATCACGACACGCTGCCCTAAGACCACTTAACATCGTCACACCAAGAATCGTAATCAGCATCAAGGAAAAGAATCGTTTCTTATTATGCTTTACCGTGCGCCATATATCTTTGTAATATGCTTTCATCCTTTCATCCTTTCATCCAAACTTTCAAAATCCCACAAATATTGTGGCTACCACAATATTTGCTACATGAAAATCTTCCATATATGGATTTTTCATGTTAACTACCATTCGATTTCTGCAATTGGTGTCGGATTTGGATTTTGAGTCATCTGAATCACTTTTCCACTCTTAAAACGAATCAGGCGGTCTGCCATTGGCGTCAATGCGGAATTATGTGTAATCAACAATACCGTGATTCCTTCCTTTCGACAAGTGTCCTGTAACAGCTGCAAAATCTGTTTTCCTGTATTGTAATCCAACGCACCGGTTGGCTCATCACATAATAAAAGCTTTGGATTCTTGGCTAACGCTCTTGCAATGGAAACTCGCTGCTGCTCGCCACCGGAAAGCTGTGCCGGGAAATTATTCTTTCTTTCGCCAAGACCTACTTTTTCCAAAGTCTCTCCCGCATCCAAAGAATCCTTACAAACCTGTGCTGCAAGCTCTACATTTTCCAATGCAGTCAGATTCGGCACCAGATTATAAAACTGAAATACAAATCCAATATCGGTTCTACGATAGCCTACTAACTGCTTCTTGCTATATTTGGTAATGTCATTTCCATCCACTAAGATCTGACCAGACGTCGGAACATCCATTCCTCCAAGGATATTCAATGCTGTTGTCTTTCCTGCACCCGAAGAACCAAGAATAACCGCAAGCTCGCCCTTTTCTACCTGAAAGCTTGCTTCATCCAAAGCCCTGATTCTTGTTTCCCCACTTTTATACTCCTTTGTAATCTGGTTAAATTCTATATATGCCATATCATACCTTACCTTTCTTATCATGGAACATATACTTTTTACTACTTAATTCGTGTCGATTTTTGTCACACTATTTTAATTATATCGCACAAGAAAGAGTAATCGCAAGAATCACGTCGAATTTTACAGTTTTTTCACAATTGTTCCAATCTTATCCACAAAGGTCTTATCATGTTCAACAAGAAGCATGGTTGGCTGAAATTCCAGAATCAGATTTTCAATCTGCATACGGGAAAAGACATCGATATAATTAAGTGGCTCATCCCAGATATATAAATGTGCCTGTGTGCATAAGCTTCCTGCTATCAGAACCTTCTTCTTCTGCCCCTGACTATAATCTTCCATTCTCTTTTCAAACTGACCTCTTGCAAAATCAAGCTTTCGAAGAAGGGCAAGAAATAATGTATAATCCAAGTCCTGTTCTCTGGCATATTCTTCCAGCGTTCCTTTTAAATGTGAAGTATCCTGCGAAATATATGACACCTTCAAACCACTTGCAGTCTCAATGCTGCCGGTATACGCTATGTCATTTTTATCTGTCAGGCTTTGCAGCAGCACTTTAATAATACTGGATTTCCCACAGCCATTTGCTCCCTGTAACATCACACGATTCCCATTTCGAATCTCAAGACTCACAGGTGGAAGTGTCTTGGTATCGTACTGGATTTGAAGTTCTTCTAATTTTACTAAGGTATCTTTATAATGATGCAATGGAAAAAGCTTTAAGTTCTCTGCTTCCTCGATATTTTTCAGCAAAGCTGACTTTTCATCAATTGCCCGTTCCTGCCTGCGTTCCAGATTCTTACGGCGCATCTGCATACGTCTTGATTTTTCTCCTACATAAGCTCGTGTGTCTATGCACTTTTCGTACTTCTCCGACTTCCTGCCAATTTTCGAAGCTTCTACGTTATCCGCCCATTGACTCGCCTGTCTGGATGCCTCCTGCAAACGACCGATTTCCTTTTTCAGCTTTGCATTCTCCGCACGTTCAAAATCGTCCTGCCGTTGCTTATTCTCCCACCAGGTAGAGAAATTCCCCTGATAAACCTCAATATTAGTCTTATTGATCACAAGCACATGGTCAATGCACTGATCCAGAAAATCTCTGTCATGTGATACCAGAATAAAGCCCTTTTTCTGCTTCAAATAATCTCTGACAAGCTCTCTTGTCGGTGCATCCAAATGATTCGTTGGCTCATCAATCAGCAGAAAATGTTCATCCATGGAAAACAATACCGCAAGCATAACCTTCGTTTGCTCACCATTACTTAACGTTTCGAATGGTCGATACAGCACCTCTGCATCCACCTGCAAAAGCGTAAGCTCCCTGCATATTTTCCAAAACTCATATTCCGGATAAATCTTATCCACAATATCAATGGTATTGTCTGCTGGATTATCCACCGGAAATGGGAAATAATCAAATACTTCTGACGTAGATATATTCCCCCGGTACTCTTCCTTTCCCATAAGCAGCTTTAAAAACGTAGTCTTCCCACGTCCATTTCTTGCCACAAAACCAAGCTTCCAGTCCGTATCAATCTGAAATGACACATCATCAAAAATATTGTCGGCGCTGCCCTCATAATAAAAAGTCAAATGATTTACACTAATCTGAGACATACAATCTCTCCTTCAACGCGTATCACACCTTGCAACCTTCCCACAATGAATCGAATAAACCAGTAAGCTTACTCTCCATGCGAATACCCAAAATAGTGACTGGTTATCCACATACAAATGCAAAAAGGATGCAGAAAAATCCTGCATCCTAAATATTCCTTATCCATCCATAGCCAATGAGCTATGCTATGAAAATCCATATTCTTCTCACGATGTTAGAATGATTCCTTGCCCGGCATGACAACGCATACAAATAAAACCTTTCGGTTTCACGTTACCATGTTATTAAGTTACTCTTAATTAGCAAGCAAAAATTATCATTCTACACCTCCGTTGTTTTATCTTTTATAAGTATAAAGCTTATATCTGTAAGTTGTCAATTACTTCTACAAAAAACTACATAATGTCCACATCGGCTTCATAATCCACATTTGGAATACGGAATCCAAATATCTGTAAGAAAGCATCCTGATAGCCTTGTCTGTCTGCAAGTTCATCGATGTTCTCACTGGTTACCTCATTCAAAAGCTTTGCTACTTTTTCCTGTACTTCCGGCTTCATCTCATAATCATCGAGTCTGATGCGGCCTTTCTCATCTACTGGAACGCTGGCAAAATCTTCTGCACCGTAAAGGCGTGCAAAAAGGCGCTGCGCCTGCTCGATACAATCCTCATGCAAACCACTTTCTTTCATGACTTTATATAATAACATGATATAAAGAGGTACTACTGGTATTGCAGAAGAAGACTGTGTTACCAGCGCCTTATTCACGGATACGAAGGCTTTTCCGCCGATAGCCTTTAATGTATCACTCAATGCATCTGCTGTCTTTTCCAAATCCTGCTTTGCTCTTCCTATTGTACCATTGGTATAAATCGCATAAGTCTGCTTCGGTCCTATGTAAGAATAAGCTAATGTGCATGCTCCCTGCGCAAGCATATTGTTTTCAAGAAGAAGTTCTATCCATTCCTTCCAGTCGCTTCCACCCATAACCGCAATGGTATCTTCGATTTCTGCTTCATTGGCAGGCATCACCTTTGCACTGGAAATCTCGCCCGTGTTTACATTAACAGATTTCTCTTCAAATGGCTCGCCGATTGGCTTGATTACGGAGCTATATACCTTGCCTGTTTCGGCATCTGTCTTTCTTGGAGCTGCAAGGGAATAAACCACGCAGTCAACCTGACCTCCAGGCAAACGCTTTATTGCTTCCATTACTTCAGCCTTTATATCCTTTGAAAAAGCATCTCCATTTATGGAAATAGAAAGTCTGCCTTCCTTCTGTGCAAACTGGTCAAATGCACGAGTGGTGTAAAATCCGGAAGTACCTGTTCTTGTTCCGGTTGGTGCTTTATCAAAATGTACACCAATGGTATCTGCATTGCATCCAAAGCAAGCCATAATTCTACTTGCAAGGCCATACCCACCCGAAGAACCAATGACCAACACTCGCTTTGGTCCCTCACTTACGGGATTCTTCCTGGCATACTCAGCCTGAATACGAACACTTTCTTCACATCCTACCGGATGAGCTGTTGTACATATAAATTCTCTGGTTCTTGGCTTCACTATCATGAATAAAACGCCTCCATTCTGTATTTATATATTTATGCTTTTGTTTTCTGACAAAATAATTAGGGACAATTCCTGTCCCTAATATTTATCATTATAATTATGTCAACTTACAAAGTCAAGATGCGCCTTAATCCACCTTCAAGATTAATTCCAATATTCTCTTTCCACAGATTTCCATCTCTTTTCGAGTCAGAATTCCTTTCTCTAACGCCTCTAACAGACGATCCGGGAATCCGGTTGCCATCTTGACGTCATTTCCTGCCTTCACTTCCTTATAGTGTTCCCCGTTGGTCCACCAGTCGGTCGTTACCATACCGTCAAAGCCCCATTCGCCACGAAGAATATCTTCTAGCAGCTCTCTGTTTTCGGAAGCTCTGTGACCATTTATGATGTTATAGGAAGACATGATTGACCATGGCTTTGCATCTTTCACAATCATTTCAAATGCCTTAAGATAGATTTCTCTCATAGCACGCTCAGAAGCTCTGGAATCGCTGTTCTTACGATTGGTTTCCTTATTATTTAAGGCAAAATGCTTTACCGAAGCACCGATATGATTGCTCTGAATACCACGAACCATTGCTGATGCAAGCTTTCCGGTAAGGTATGGATCTTCGGAATAATACTCGAAGTTTCTTCCACAAAGCGGGCTTCTATGAATGTTGATAGCTGGTGTCAGCCATACAGCAATGTTATTCTCCTTAACCTCTGCGCCTCCAGCTTCACCAACTGCCTCTACAAGCTCCTCATTCCATGAGCATGCAAGCTGTGTCGCACATGGCCACGCTGTTGTATAAACCTCACACTCTGGTGTAATACGAAGTCCGGCAGGTCCATCTGCTGTCATGATATTGGGCACTCCGAAATCTGGCAGATTGCCCCAGCCAAAGGTATTGGCAACACCCGTGTTAGGCTGTCCACCAAGCAGACATGCAAGGTCTTCATCCGAAAGCTGTGCCATAAATTCATCCAGTGAAAGCTTTCCTTCTGCAACTTCCTTCAAAAAGCGATGCTGATGGGCAGGGGTATTTACCCACAAATGATAACGTTTTCTGGCTCTTACCGCCGGAGAAAAACCATCTGCTTCCTCGATTGGCAATGGAACAAGTTCATTGGCATCGGTATCAACAGGTGTACCGAGTGGCAATTCTTCATAACTTCCATCTGCAAGCATTCTCTTTTTCAACTGTGTTGGTGCACATTTCTTCGATAACTGTTTGGTAACGGTATCCTCTTTCACTTCATATTGATAAGAAAGTTCTACCACATCACGCACGGATACGCCAACATAGAAGCTGTACACACCCTGCTCCAAAACATAAGCAGATTCCTTAATCTTACCAAGGTCATCGAAGGATGCCATATCTGCAACATTCCATGATAGTACGATACTCTGGCTCTCTCCCACCTCAAGCAGTCTGGTTTTTTGAAAAGCAGCAAGCTGCTTAGCCGGTTTTCCAAGCTTTCCCTGTGGTGCACTAAAATATGCCTGAATAACTTCTTTTCCTGCTCTCTTTCCAATATTGGTAACCATAACCGGTACATAGATTCTGCCATTTTCTTCATACGCGGTTCCTGCTGTCATGGAGAAATCGGTATAAGATAAGCCGAATCCAAACGGATAATTGACCTTCTTGTCCGCCCCCGGAATCGTTTCAAAATAGCGATATCCAACATAAATATCATCCGTATAATCCACGTATCGCTCGGATTCATGGAAATTGTAAGTTGACGGATAATCCGCAAGCTCTCTTGCAAAGGTATCAACAAGCTTTCCGCTTGGATTCCCCTCTCCCATAATAAGCTCTGCGGTTGCAAGACCTCCTTCGATTCCACCCTGCCATGCCATCATAACGGACTGAATGCGGTCATCATCGTGGAACCATGAGGAATCTACCATACCGCCTACATTCATCACTACAATCACGTTATCAAAGTTTTCCTTTACCGCCTCTACCTGCTCCAAAACATAAGCAGATTCCTTAATCTTACCAAGGTCATCGAAGGATGCCATATCTGCAACATTCCATGATAGTACGATACTCTGGCTCTCTCCCACCTCAAGCAGTCTGGTTTTTTGAAAAGCAGCAAGCTGCTTAGCCGGTTTTCCAAGCTTTCCCTGTGGTGCACTAAAATATGCCTGAATAACTTCTTTTCCTGCTCTCTTTCCAATATTGGTAACCATAACCGGTACATAGATTCTGCCATTTTCTTCATACGCGGTTCCTGCTGTCATGGAGAAATCGGTATAAGATAAGCCGAATCCAAACGGATAATTGACCTTCTTGTCCGCCCCCGGAATCGTTTCAAAATAGCGATATCCAACATAAATATCATCCGTATAATCCACGTATCGCTCGGATTCATGGAAATTGTAAGTTGACGGATAATCCGCAAGCTCTCTTGCAAAGGTATCAACAAGCTTTCCGCTTGGATTCCCCTCTCCCATAATAAGCTCTGCGGTTGCAAGACCTCCTTCGATTCCACCCTGCCATGCCATCATAACGGACTGAATGCGGTCATCATCGTGGAACCATGAGGAATCTACCATACCGCCTACATTCATCACTACAATCACGTTATCAAAGTTTTCCTTTACCGCCTCTACCATGGCTTTTTCCGCATTTGTGAGATAGAAGTCGCCATCCTCAAAGATTTCTGCTGACCTTCTTGCCATTTCATCTTCACTGACGCAAAGATTTTTATTCTCTGTATCTACGATACTCTTTCTGTCCCAGCCTTCTCCTGAGAAACGGCAGATCGTAATAATTGCGGTATCCGTATAAGCTCTTGCCTTCTTCAAAAGCTCTGCTGGAACTTCCGGCTCTACGGTCATTCCCGGAACTCTTCCTGCCTTATACTGCGCCTTTACCTCATCACGGTAGAAAGCAGAAAGCTCTTCAAATACGCTCACCTTGTCCTTTAACAGCTGTAATCCTTCGTACAGATTTCTTGCATAAGAAACGGTTACTTCTCCGCTTCCTCCACCGCCACGCACATAGTCAAAGCTTGCTTTACCAAAAAGAGCTACCTTGCTGCCCTTTGTAAGTGGAAGTATCTGCTTGTCATTTTTTAAAAGAACAATCCCTTCCTTGGCAGCTTCCTTAGAAAGTTCGATGTGCTTCTTGCTTGCGGTAACCTTTTCTCCATTTTCCCCTAATGGAACATTTGGCTGATACATTACTCGTGTCCATTTCTGCATTTGTAAACCCTCCATGCATATTTATTAGTTTTTTTCCATTGCTTCCTCAAAAGATTTGTAACCATAAAATTGTATCGTATTCCACATGATTTCATGTGCTATATTGATACCTGCCTGAGCATGTAAAACGATATACCTTCCATATAACTCTAACATTTTATCCGAATACGTTCCAAGCTCTCCCCTTAGATACGTTTCATAGGATGTATCAAAAGGGGTATCCTCGCTGGTGTGAATCAGTCTTGCGTTATCGGCAAGTCCCGGATATTGAGCGGCAAATTCCTCCATCCACTGTACCTGTAACCGAATGATTTCTTCCATAATGATGCTCTTTTCCTTGGAAATAGCAGGAAGCTTATCTGCAAACTTCGCATACTGCTCTGGCGCCGTAGATGCCATCATGCGGGCATATTTTTCTTCTATCATGTTCCTGCCCTTGCTATAGCTTATCTGAAAATCTGCAAGATACTGCAATAACATCTCTTCATCCCACGTCTTGTACTGGCTCATACGCATGACCTTAAAAGTAGGCCAATTGTTCTGGCAGCTTGCTCTGCCGCCCTCGTTGTGCACCTTGTCAAATGCCTCGAATTCCGCCTTGGCAATCATAAGAGAAAGTCCGTCAATCACGTCATTTCCTGCATGTAAAAGCGCATCACTTTTTATCAGAATCTCTCTGGTATTTGCATCCAGATAGATATCTGCCCTTCCTACGATTCCAAGTTGCTCCAAGGCAGTCGCAAAAATTACTGCAAGCGTTTCGATCATGAATGCCATTTCCCCTGCCTGCTCTTCCTCCACGGACAATAGGCTTAACTTCTCTAATAGCTTCGTTATGCTTCCTTCCTCTTGTTCTGCTCTCCTGCATGCTTCCACCAGAAGTCCTTCTTGCTCTTCCAGCTTCTGCAAGCCTTTATATAACCACTTATCATGCGGCGCATACTTTCTTTCCAGTAAATAGGCAAGCTTCATAGCATGCCGGATACACTCAGCTTTTGCAAGCTCTGCTGCCACAAGCTGTCCTCTTCTTCTCATTCTTGGCAGATTGTACTGTCCATTTTGTGAAAAAAGAGCACATTCCTGGGCAATTCTTCGATACCACACAGCCTTTGGATAATACGCCAACAGCTTCTCTCTCCATGCAGTAAAAATACCTTCTTCGTCACAGAATACTTCACCATTTACGGCTGCTGCAAATCCATATTCCTGTGCTTCCAGCCACTTTGTGACAGGTGTGTCAGAAAGTTCTTTTATTCCTGTCAGCTTCTCATAAAAGTCTTCGATTACCATAACGCCAGCTCTATCCCTGCCATGAAAGGTTTCGATTCGCTCTACACCAAGAAAAACCTTTGGAAGCTCTTCATAAGCCTTTTGCAGCGCTTCTCCGATTTCCTCATAAGTTTCTCTCGTTACCCACATGACAAATCTTGGTCCAAAATCATGGTCTCTTGACTGCGCATCGTCAAAGCCAAAGCAGTCAGAGCCCTTTCCCACCAATCCGACAGCAATCCGGCTTACATACTCTGGGAATTTTTCAGCAATCATCGGCTTTCCAAACTCTTCGTAATAACCTTTGCAAAGTGTCAAACCATTTGGCATATCTTCCTTATTAGTATGACACTTTTTGCGAATCAACGCAATATTATCAGAAAGTCTTTCATACTGAATATTATTTTTTCCAAGATAACGGGCAACGCAGTCTCTTCCCTTCTCCATTGCTTCGATTGCTTTCTCGTAATCTTCCTCTTTATAATAAAGGCTTCCAAGCGCTGATAATGCCGCACTATAATGTGCATCATCCACACCTTGCTCTTCAAACATGGCAATCGCTTTTAGAGCATGCTCTTTTGCCCGATTGTCCTCTCCAAGCTGAATGTAGGTATTGGCAAGATTGGCATGGGTTACTGCAATCTCAAACTCGGCTTCTTTATTCGCTCCACAGATTTCCAAAGCCTTCAACAAAGCATCCTTTGCCTTGTCATATTCCTGCATTTCCTGATATAAAAGACTGATATTATTATAGAGATTGGCATAATACATACTATCCGGTGCAAGGTGCTTCTCATAAACAGGAAATACCTGCATATAGAAATCCAACGATTCCTGCAATAAGCCTGCCGCTCTATGTGCATTTGCCGCATTCAGCAGCGTTGTTGCATAAGCCACACTTCCCTCAAGCTTCATAGAACTTGCAAGTGCAAAAGCCTCATGGCACATTCTGACAGACTTGTCATATTCTCCAGTTTCCCGGTAAAATCCTATGGTTTCATTGCATAGAATCAGCAAAGCCCCAAAGTCCTGTTCCTCCTTTGCCTGCTTACGCTGTTCCTGCAAAAAGTCTTCTATTTTCCCTAAATCCTGCTCTAAGAACAAATCATCCAACTTGCTTAATACCTGACTAATATCCATTATTTTTCCCCTTTTCTAAGAATGTCCACGGTATGTGCTCCTGCTCCGATAAGCTCTGGTCTTTCACAGGTTGCCATCTGATACTGGACAAATACCTCAAATTCTTCATCCGAAAGTTGATTTAAGAATGGACGCATATAGTTCGCTGGTCCATCCGGGGAAAGAATCTTGATTCGTTCCAGCCCTGCTTTCTCATTTAAAGCATCGATATCCTCAAGACGCACATAATCATACAAATCCTTTGGCTCTGAAATCGTATGAAAATCTTTGGTAAAGCGTTTCTGTTCTACACATTCCATCACATGCTTCTCCTTAAAGGCATAGGTAAGCACTCCGTACTCATTCATGACATAGGCAACTAAGATCACACCGCCTGTCTTTGTTACACGCTTTGCCTCGGATAAAGCCTTTAGCCTGTCTTCTTCGGAAAAGAGATGGTACATCGGCCCAAATAACAGCGTAACATCAAACTGCTCATCTTCTAACTTCTTTAACTTCAACGCATTTCCCTGCATTGCTTTCACGGAACTGTTCTTTGCTTTTAACAATCCAAGATTATGTTTCACAAGCTCCACTGCGGTTACATCATAACCTTCATTGGCAATTGCTACGGAATATCTTCCTGTCCCTGCTCCGATATCAAGAAGCTTGATTTGTGACTTTGCTCTTCCTGCCTTCTCACATTCCTGTAAGTACTCCTGTATATATTTCATGGAAACGCGAAATTCCACCTGCCCATGTCTGGAATTTAGGCGTTTTTCTTCATTGAATTTATTGTAATATTCTTCTAGTTCTGTCATTCTTTTTCTCCACTTTTTCTTTTCTTGCATTATAGCATAAAAAAGAATCCTTGTCGTTAGCTTCCCTCTAACATACAAGGATTCTTCCTCTTTAGTCTCTATTAAATACTTCTCTGTCCAGCGCACCTTCCTGATGCGAAACAATAGTTGTACAAACAGCGTCACCAGTAATATTAACCGCGGTACGGAGCATATCAAGGATTCTGTCAATACCCATGATGAGTGCAATACCTTCCGTTGGCAAACCTACAGAAGTCAATACCATCGCCAGCGTAACCAGACCAACACTCGGAACACCAGCGGTTCCGATGGATGCAATCGTTGCGGTCAGAACTACCGTTGCCAGATTTGCCATAGACAGCTCAATGCCAAATGCCTGTGCAATAAAGACAACCGCTACACCCTGCATAATGGAAGTTCCATCCATATTAATAGTCGCTCCAAGTGGAATGGTAAAGGATGAAATCTGCTTCGATACACCCATTTTCTTGTGTAAGGTATCAATTGACATTGGAATGGTTGCATTGGAAGTTGCTGTAGAAAATGCAAATCCCATAACAGGTGCAAACTTCTTGATAAACTTCATTGGATTTAATCTTGTAAAGATAAATAACAAAATCTGATATACTACAAAACACTGGATTACCAAAGCAAGTGTTACACTTCCCATATACTTAAGCATTGGCTTGAATGCGGAGAAACCAACTGTTGCAAAAGTACGGGAAATCAGACAGAATACACCAAGTGGTGCAAGCTTCATGACTGCCATCGTCATTTCCATCATAACGTCATTGAACTGACTAAAGAAGGTTGCTAACACATCCGCCTTGCTTCCAAGCTTTGCAAGCATAACACCGACAAATAAAGCAAATACAATAATTGGAAGCATGTCTCCATCTGCCATCGAACCAATCGGATTCTTTGGAATAATGTTCAATAAGGTATCTACAATACTGGTGCTTGATGTTGTACTGGAAACCTCCGCCACTTCAATGGCATCCATATCAAGCCCGACACCCGGATCAATGACATATGCTACGGAAAGGGCAATCGTTACTGCAAGCGCTGTTGTCGCAATGTAGAAACCAATCGTCTTAACACCAACTTTTCCAAGGTTCTTCGTATCACCAATCGCCATACTTCCGCATACCAGAGAGCAGAATACCAATGGAACAACAAGCATCTGCATCAAACGGATAAAGCCTTGTCCGACTACATATAGGATTCCTTCTATTAATACGGTATCTCTAAAATAGCTCTCCGGTACCCAATAATGAATCACAACGCCAAACAACGCACCTATAATCAATGATAGGAAAATGGTGGTCGAAAGCCCTAATTTCTTCTTTTCCTTCTTCTCTGCCATTACTCAAGTCCTCCCTTTTCTTCAATGTACTCCTTTAATGCTATCTGCCAATCCTTTGGCTCAGGGATTCCTGTAAGACGAAGCATCATATTATCTAAGACCGAATATTCCGGTCGAAGTCCACCTTGTGCTAATACCGGTCGAATATCCAACTGCTGTGACAATCCGGCATACTCTAAAATTGCCTTTGCAAAATCATATCTGCTGCAGCTTCCCTGACAAACCGCATGGTAAAGCCCATACTCATCATGATCAATAAAATGACGGACAATTTTCGCAAGCTCACTACTGCTTGTAGGAACACCGTAGCGGTTATTTGGCACTTCTATCGAACCAACTGTTCCAACAGAACGTAATACCTCATCCACGAAATCTTTTCCAATTCCATAAATCCAGGAACTTCTGATAATCACAAAATGATGCATCAGCTGTGTTACAAATCGCTCTCCTGCTTCCTTGGACTTTCCATAAATGGTCTTTGGATGTGCTTTGTCAAATTCATTATATGGTCTGTCTGATTTCATATCAAAAACGTCATCTGTTGACATGTGAATCAACTTTGCGTGCACTTCATCTGCTGCCAATGCAACATTTCTTGCACCAATGGCATTTACCTTATATGCCTCATCCACATGTGTTTCGCAATATCCGACATTCGTAAGACTTGCACAGTTAATCACTACGTCAGGTCTGTTTACATGCATATACTGCTTTACCTGCTCCAAATCCGTGATATCTACCTCTTCAATATCTGTTGTAAGAAGCTGATATTCCGTACAATCCAATAACTCCCTAAGTGCAGAACCAATGTGTCCCTCTGCTCCCGTAATCCATACCTTCTGCATTTACTTTACCCCCCTATTATGAATAGTCTTTACACCATTTTTGTTTTCATACTTTCAAGCATTTCCTACTGATTGAAAAAAGGGTAGTCAGTCAAGACTACCCTTCATTTGGTTTACATAATTATAGTAACAAATTTCTACTTTTTTGTCAACTTTCCACAAACCAAATCTGCAATTGTAACACT
>CAYUKO010000078.1:0-17946 GCA_964445375.1 uncultured Roseburia sp. | reverse complement strand
TTGTATACAAACAGGAACAGCTTGCAGAAGGAATCTATGATATGTGGATTGAAACCGGGCTTGCAGCTGGGGCAAAGCCAGGTCAGTTTATCAGTGTTTATACACAGGATAAGTCAGCATTGCTTCCACGTCCAATCAGTATTTGTGAAGTGGACAAGGAGAAGAACAGACTTCGTATCGTTTACCGTGTTGTTGGAAAGGGTACAAGTGAATTTGCAGGATATCGTGCAGGAAATAAAATTGATATCTTAGGAACTTTGGGAAATGGCTTCCCTGTGGAAGAAGTGGCTGGAAAGCGTGTATTCCTGATGGGCGGTGGAATTGGAATTCCTCCAATGCTTGAAAACGCAAAGCAGCTTGCAGGAAAGAGTGCCGAAACGAATATCATCGTTGGATATCGTAATCATGACCTCTTCTTAAAGGAAGATTTAGAGAAGTACGGAAATGTTTATATTGCAACAGAAGACGGAAGTGTAGGAACAAAGGGCAATGTTATGGATGCCATTAACGAAAATGCTTTAGAAGCAGATATCATTCTTGCATGTGGACCTATGCCAATGCTTCGTGCCATTAAGAAATATGCCGAAGAACATAACATAACCGCATACATCTCATTAGAAGAGCGTATGGCGTGTGGAGTAGGTGCATGTCTTGGCTGCGTGGTTAAGACGAAGGAAAAGGATCATCATTCTCATGTAAATAATGCAAGAATCTGTACCGATGGTCCTGTATATCTGGCAAGTGAGGTGGAAATCTAATGAAAAATACAAAAGTTACCATTGCAGGTGTAGAATTTAAGAATCCTGTTATGACTGCGTCCGGAACATTTGGTTCTGGTATGGAATATTCGGAATTTGTTGATTTGAATTGCCTTGGAGCAGTTGTAACCAAGGGTGTGGCAAATGTACCATGGGAAGGCAATCCAACTCCACGAGTACAGGAAACCTATGGTGGAATGTTAAATGCAATCGGCTTACAGAATCCGGGAATCGATGTATTTATTGAAAGAGATATTCCTTTCTTAAAGCAGTTTGATACCAAGATTATTGTAAATGTATGTGGAAGAACTGCCGCAGATTACGTAGAGGTTGTGGAAAAGTTAGGTGATCAGCCTGTTGATATGCTTGAAATCAACGTATCCTGCCCAAATGTAAAGCATGGTGGAATCGCTTTTGGACAAAATCCTGACAGCCTTTATGAAATCACAAAAGAAATCAAAGCTAAGGCAAAGCAGCCAATCATCATGAAGCTTTCTCCGAATGTAACGGATATTACAGAGATGGCAAAGGCAGCAGAAGCCGCAGGAAGTGACGCCTTATCCTTAATCAATACCATTACCGGTATGAAGATTGATATTCATAAGAGAGCTTTTGCACTGGCAAATAAGACTGGCGGATTATCCGGTCCAGCTATCAAGCCGGTAGCAGTCAGAATGGTATATCAGGTAGCCAATGCCGTGAAATTACCAATTATCGGTATGGGCGGTATTGCCAACGCTGAGGATGCCATTGAATTCATGCTTGCAGGTGCAACGGGTGTAGCAGTTGGTGCCATGAACTTCGTAAATCCTTATACGACCAGGGAAGTTGTAGAAGGAATCGAGGGTTATATGGATCGCTATGGAATCGAGAACTTAAGCGAAATCATCGGTTCTGTAAAATAATAAATTATCATAATCATCAAGTGATTATGGTATAACAAGACCTCCACGGGAATAGAATGGAATAGAAAACAATAATCTAACTATTCTAATTGTTCCGGGAGGTCTTTTTGTATGGAGCTTATGAAGAAAAGTATTTATAACGACAAGATAAAGGCAAAGGCAATGCTCCAGATTCCGCTGGAAGAAGATATGAACGTATCAGATACCAGACCGGATGTTGGAAGGCTGGTATTCACACGTGGTAAGGTGAAAATAGATGAAATCAAGACCGGTATGAACAAAATCTGGGTCAAAGGAAAGCTCATGTTTCAGGTGTTATATGAAGCAGAGGGGAAGGATGCAGGCATGTCGGGTATGGAGGGAGAACTTCCCTTCATGGAAGAAATCTATATGGAGCAGGTAGAAAGTCAGGATCGTGTTATCTGCGAAAGTGCGTTGGAAGACATGCGGGTTAATCTGATTAATTCCAGGAAGTTAAGTGTTCAGGCGGTCATTACCTTAAAGCCTCGTGTAGAGGAGCTGGTAGAAACAAAGATATGTACAGGAATTGCAGATTATCAGATGCAGACACAGGGAAGTGGAATTCCAAATGTAGAAGGGGATCAACTGGAATACCGAAGAAAGAATCAGGAATATCTGGAAACAGCAGTAAGCAAGCGGGATTTATTCCGTATTCATGAGGAGAGCAGAGTAGGAAGTGCACTTCCGGCTGTAGGAACTCTTTTATGGAAAAGCGTCGATGTCACACAGGTAGAGTTTCGTCCATTAGAGGAAAAGTTTGCTGTCTCCGGTGAAATGACATTATTTCTATTCTATACGGAAGAATTAAGCGGTAAGGTGAACTGGTTTGAGGCAGCGATACCATTTAGTGGAAATGTAGAATGCCAAAGCTGTAAAGAGGGAATGATCGCGGATGTTTCTTATGACATTGGACACGAAGAAATCAGTGTCCGTGAGGATGCGGATGGAGAAGCAAGAGTCGTAGGAATTGAGCTTGCGCTCGAACTTGAAATCAAGCTGCTTGCCAAAGGGGATGCGCAGGTCATTGCAGATATTTATGGTGTGTCCTGTGAAGTGGATACGATTACTAATAAGAGCCTTATGAGAAAACTGCATCAGGATATGTATGTCGAAGAGAAATTTGCCCACAATACAAAGCTTGAGGAAGCACAGCCAAAGCCTTTACAAATTTGTCATAGTGATGCAAAGCTTGAAATAGAGGATTGTATCTTAGGGGATGATGAGATTACCTGGAAGGGAAATGTCAACTTAAGAATGCTTTATCTGTCGGGAGAAGAGGGCGGAGGCTTCCATACCTTAGAGGATAGTGTGCCATTTTCTCTGACAAGACAAATGCTTGGAATTAAGAGCATGCAGGGACAGGAGGAACTGCCTATGCAGCGTTATGCGCTGATGCCGCAGATGACACAGCTCCATGCCTCCTTAAAAGACGGAAATCAACTGGAATGGCGCGGTGTGATACAGCTGCATATGCCATTGTATGACATTGAGCAAGAGGATATTTTGCAGGAGATTCAGATAGGTGAGCTTGATAGCCAGAAGCTTGAGAAGCTGCCGGGATTTGCAATTTATTTTGTGAAAAAGGGAGATACCTTGTGGCAGATTGGTAAGAAATACTATGTGAGTGTCGAGAAGATTAAGGAAATCAATCAGCTGACTTCTGATGAGATTAAGCCGGGAGACAGACTTTTGATCGTAAAAACAGGAGAAATTGAGTAGGCATTTGGCCTGCTCGATTTCTCCTGCTTGTTTTGTCTATTTTGCTTTTATTTTACAACGACTGTTCCATCCTCGGTAGAGTCAACCGTTTCTTCGGTGGTTTCTTCTTTTGGTGTAAGCAGTTTATCGAATTTCTCCATAACAGCATCATAAGTCTTTTTGGAGATTTCAGGAAGCTCGCCGCCCCACTGTTTTTCTGCCTGCTTGTAGCCTTTGATAAAGGCTTCCTTCATTTCTTCCAAAGCATCGGTATCATCACCGGCAAGTGCAGTTGCAAAGGAAACGATGCGGTCTGAGGTCTGTGCAACACCCCAATAGCCATCCTCAGAGATATCTTCCTGTGCCTTTTTCTTAGTTTCTGCATCAACAGTGAAGTCTCCCTTTGCAAGGAACTTCCAGATGTCTGTGGCTTCGCCAAAGACATTGGTCTGCTTGGAAATCATGTTCTGAACAAGCTCTGTCAGCTGTGCCTGACGCTTTTCCTGATCGGCTTTTAACTGTGCTGTGATTGCCTTTCTGTCATCTTCGCTGAGTTTTGTTTTGTCGTAAACAGCTGCAGTATCGTCAGTTTTTACGGTTTCCTGTTTGCTTTCGACGGTTTCTGTATTTGTTTGGTCAACACTTTCTACTTTCTCTTTTGCGGTTGTGTTTGCTGTATAAGTATCAATGATGTTAGTACTGTAAATTCCATTTACGCTCATATTGTAACCCTCCTTGGTATAAAAACTTATCCAAGATATTGATAGAATATCTTGTAACGTATATATCGGCGGAATAAGAGAAATAGTTTATAGTTTTTTTGGAATTTTAATCGTGGTAATGTCAGTTGACGAAATAATTAAGATTGTATATAATTTAGTACATTCGAAGCATTATGCGAAAGCAAATGAAATGGAGGAAATGATAAGAATGGATAAGATGCGTTGTGAGGCAAGAGCGAAAATCAATCTGGGACTCGATATCTGTGGTCGTCTGGATAATGGTTATCATAAGGTAAAAATGGTTATGCAGACGGTAGACATCTATGACGTACTGGAATTTAAGAAACGCAGGGAACCGGACATTATCTTATCTGTTGACAGCCATGATACATTAGGTGATATTTCCAATAACCTGATTTTCAAGGCAGCAAAGCTTATGGTAGAATATTTCTCCATTAAAGAGGGAATTGAGATTTCCTTAAAGAAGAATATACCGGTTGCGGCAGGAATGGCGGGAGGCAGTACAGACGCAGCAGCAACTATGCTTGCTATGAATGAACTGTTTGAACTGGGCCAGACAAAAGAGCAGCTTATGAAGCTTGCAGTAAGACTTGGAGCAGATATTCCATTCTGTATTATGGGTGGAACGGCACTTGCTGAGGGAATCGGAGAAGAGCTGACACGTTTACCTGCACCACCAAAGGCTTATATCTTAATCGCAAAGCCACCTGTTATGGTGTCAACCAAAGAGGTATATGAGAGATTTGATGCGAAGGAAATTACAGCACATCCGGATATTGACGGTATCATAAGTGCATTAGAGGAAGGAAGTCTTACCGGAATCACGAGCCGTTTAGGTAATGTACTGGAAAATGTTACGATAGAATTATATCCTGTGATAGAAGAAATCAAAACCTTTATGAAAGAGCATGGGGCAATCAACGCACTGATGAGCGGAAGCGGTCCTACTGTTTTTGGTATTTTTGATGATGAAGAGAGAGCAAATGCAGCTGCAAAGGCTCTGGAAGCAACGAAAATGGCAGGACAGATACAGGTAACAGGATTTTATAATGAGGAAGGACATGGTTGTTAACATGGAGAATAATTTTCAGGTAAATGCAGACGAATATTTGCCCCTTAGAGATGTTGTGTTCAACACATTAAGACAGGCAATCTTAACTGGTGAAATGAAACCGGGTGAGCGTTTGATGGAGATTCATCTGGCAAATAAGCTTGGCGTCAGCAGGACACCGATTAGAGAAGCAATCAGAAAGCTGGAGCTGGAAGGTCTTGTTATTATGATTCCAAGACGAGGAGCTGAAGTTGCGCAGATTACATGGAAGAATCTAAAGGATGTATTAGAGGTAAGAAGAGCACTTGATGTACTTGCTATTGAGCTTGCCTGCGATAGAATGACGCAGGAAGAGCTTCAGGAGCTGTACCGTGCCTGTGAGGATTTTGCAGAGGCAACAAAGACAAAGGATGCAAGGCAGATTGCGCAGGCAGATGTAGCTCTCCATGATCTGATTGTAGCATCAACCAGAAATAACAGACTTATTCAGCTTGTTAATAATCTGGCAGAGCAGATGTATCGTTATCGTTTCGAATATATTAAGGATACAAGCCAGCATGAAAGACTGGTTCAGGAGCATAACGATATGTATCAGAGTATTCTGCG
Organism: uncultured Roseburia sp.; assembly: GCA_964445375.1. GTDB lineage: Bacteria > Bacillota > Clostridia > Lachnospirales > Lachnospiraceae > COE1. Next base: position 12,164 of record CAYUKO010000078.1, on the reverse strand, counting down.
CAAGGATAAGGAATCCGCGGCAAGAGCTGTGCGTAAGCATATCGATAATCAGGAGAAAGCAATTATCCGCCAGTTGCAATTAGAAAGAGACAGCAGAGCATAAGTTTGTATATTTTCCCTTTTATATGGTCATACTTTCAATATCATAGGAGGTATGTTATCATGAAAAAAGGATTACACAATATAAGAACTATCATTACTATGGCAGGTATTTTGCTTTGGATTGGTGCAGTCAGCCCGGAGATTTTCATCGAAGGCGGTATGGGCTGTATCAAGGATAGCAATGGAAAAGAGCTTACCAGTCAGGAGGCACAGGCATTATTGGAAGATATGCTGTATGGCGAGTTGTCGGATGAAGAAAGTACGATTGTGTATAAGAGCAAAATCATGGAGTGGATTGAAGACTCTTTAGAATAAATAATATAGAATCGGTAATAAGGGATAGAAATGACGAAAGAAGTATTAATCACAATACAAGGACTGCAATTTGATGTAGAAGCTGAAAATGATGAGGAACTGGATAAAATCGAGAGTATTTATCCGGGAGAATATTACAATCGAAGCGGCGCTCATTATATCATGTATGAAGAACTTATGGAGGAAGAAGAGACTCCACTTAAAAATATGATAAAGCTTCGCGAGAAAGAATTTACTTTGACGAAGAAGGGAATCATCAATGTACAGATGGTATTTACGGAAGGCAAGAAGACAATGACGAGTTATGTGACGCCTTTTGGAAATATCATGATTGCACTGGACACCAGTAAGATTGCAGTGGAAGAGACGGAAAATGAGTTGAAGATACATATTGATTATGGGTTAGAAGCGAATTATCAGTACATTGCAGATTGTCATATTACGGTTACCGTTGCAGCAAGAAAAGAATAAAAGAAAATAAAAAAGTCGGTGTCTTTTAAAAAGGCATCGACTTTTAAGTTTCGTTGCTTATTTTACTGGCTTTGCACCGGCTTTTTCCTGCATCTTTTCAACCCAAGCCTTGAACTTACCCTTCTTCTTGGCAGGAGTCTGATTTAATCCACCTCTCAAGCCCTTTACATCTGTGATGTAGATACCACTTACGGTTGCTTTTACTTCCTTTTTAACAGGGATACTGTCAAAGATAGCAGCATCAGCGATTAATGACATGACCTGTGGACCAACTTTTGCCTTGACGATAGGGAATTTCGCTCCTCTTAAGTACTTTGGTGTCTGTTCAAGAACAGCAGCCGGAAGTCCGGAATCTTTTAGTTTCATTTTCTTTTTGTCAATGATAAGCATATTTACAGTCTGCTTTGCAGCTTCAATCTGAGCCTGCTGTGCGGCCTGTTTCTTCTGTGCTTTCTTGCCAAGGAAATATAAAACAACAAGAGCAACAACGATAACGGCTAAAATAATCAGTAATACTTTTGCAAATGTACTCACACCAAACCTCCTACTAATCATCCAAAAGCGTTTGGATGATTTACCTTACAATCATAAGGAATTGTATCATTAAATAGGACAAAGTGCAAGAAACACTTTCCATTTGGGGCATTTTATGATATAAAAGTATTGTTGCGCTTTCACGAAAGAGAAATGTAAAACAAACAGTTTTAATCAGTGATAGAAAAGAGTTTATGCGGGAAATGATAGAAAGCGGAAAGGGAAAGGTATTTATGAAAAAGAGATTATGGATGACGCTAATGGCAGGCGCTGTAGCTATGAGTTTATGTGCATGCGGTGGTAAGGATAACACAGAAGATGCTGCAAACACCACAGAAACAGCAACCACGCAGGATGCGACAGAAGAAGCCCAGGAGCAGGAGTCAGAGGTTAAGGTTAGTGAAAGAGAAGATTATGTAGGATTTGAGGATCTTGTAACAGAAGATTATGTAACACTTCCTGAATATGCTTCCATGACAGTACAGGCAGAAAAGCCGGAAGTAACAGATGAAGTAATTGAAAGCTATATCAATCGAAATATTTTAACAACATATCCGGTTACAGACAGAGCAGTTGTTAACGGCGATGCCGTAACGATTGATTATGTTGGTAAGAAGGATGACGTAGCATTTGACGGAGGAACAGCAGAAGGTTATGTATTAAATATCGGTTCCGGTACTTTTATCGAAGGCTTTGAGGAAGGTCTTATTGGTGTAATGCCAGGAGAAACCGTAGATTTAAATCTTACATTCCCTGAAAATTATGGTTCCGAAGAGCTTGCAGGTGCGGATGTTGTATTTACCGTAACAGTACATGATATTCAGGAATCTACTGATTATGCAAGTGTAACAGAAGAGCAGCTTGCATTGATGGAAATTGGCTATACTTCCAAGGATGATATTTGGACAGATGCAGCAAAGTATGTAGAAGAAAATGCAGAGTCTACGTATCAGTCTAATATTGCAAACGCAATTGTTGAGAAGTTGATGGAAGAAAGTACTTTTACTTCTGTACCAGAACTTTTAGTAGAAGAAGAATTTCAGAATTATAATACTTACATGGAAACTATTTGCACAAACTACTATGGATGTGATATAGCAACTTTCGTTACTACTTTCTATGGCATTACTATGGATGAGTATAATGCACAGATGAGAGAGATGTGTGAGGAGACCATTAAGCAGTATCTCATTATGGAAGCAATCTCAAGAGCTGAGGGTATCGAAGTAACTGAGGAAATGATGAAAGAGCTTGCAGCAGAGGAAGCGCTGGAATATGGCTACGATTCTGCAGATGCATTGCTTGAAGAAGTTGGTATGACCACATATAGAATGTATATGCTTCAGGATAAGGTTATGACAAAGCTTATGGATATGGTAACCGTAGAGGCAATTTCACCGGAAGAAGCTGCAACAGAAGAAACAACAACAGAGGAAGCGACAACAGAAACAGCACAATAAAGTATAGAAAAGCCCGTTTTTCGTTATAGGAAAACGGGCTTTTCTGTGCTATACTAGACTTCAAAGGGGATTGATGCTTACGATGAAGAGACGAATCAGAAGATACATAAGTTTTTTATTGATTTTTGTATTAGCTTTCAGTATAACAAGTGATGTTTTTGCTGATCAGATCAGCGATTTAAAGAAAAAGAATCAAGAGGATCAGCAAAAGCTGGATGAACTGGATGAGCAGATTGATGAACTTGCAGGGGAGCAGGCAGGTCTGCAAAGTGAGATTGATGAGCTGGAAGCACAGATTGTAGATATTATGGCAAGTATCAGCATTATCGAGGATGAAATCGTTGTCAAAAAGGAAGAAATTGTTCAGGCGCAGAATGACTTAGAGGTGGCAAAACAGGACGAGCAGAACCAGTATAATGCAATGAAGCTGCGTATTCAGTTCATGTATGAGCAAAGTGACAGTTCCTATTTTGATATTTTATTTAATGCATCCTCTATGCAGGATATTTTGAATCAGGCGGATTATATAGAAAGACTATATGAATATGACAGACAGTTATTAACTGCGTATGAGGAAGCAAGAATCAGGGTGGAAGAATTAAAGGCGGCTTTGGAAATCGAAGAATCAGAGCTGGAAGCCATTCAGGAAGGATACGAAGAAGAAAAAGTGGCGATGGAAGATGCGATGGCTGAACTGGAAAGTGTCAGCGCAGAGTATCAGACACAGATTAATCAGGCAAAACAGCAGGCACTTGTTTATAAACAACAGATTAAACAGCAGAATGCGCAGATAGCAAAGCTGGAAGAGGAAGCAAGAAAGAAGGCAGCCGAAGAAGCTGCAAAGAAAGCTGCAGCGAATAAAACAACAACAACATCTAAGCCGCAAGGAACTGCCACAGTAAATAAGGATGAGATTCTGGCAGCAAATGGAAGCAGCAAAGGAAAAGAAATTGCAATCTATGCATGTGGCTTTGTAGGAAATCCTTATGTGGCAGGTGGTACGAGCCTTACGAATGGTGCGGATTGTTCCGGTTTTACACAGGCAGTATATAAAGCATTTGGTTACTCAATTCCAAGAACTTCTTATCAACAGAGAAATGCAGGAGTAGCGGTAAGCTATGCAGAGGCACAGCCAGGAGATTTGGTGTGCTATGCCGGTCATGTTGGTATGTATATTGGAAATGGTAAGATCGTGCATGCAAGCTCGGCTAAAACAGGAATTAAAATCAGTTATGCAACATATCGTGAAATATTAGCAGTACGAAGAATTATACAATAGTAAGAAATCATGTAATAGTTAGAAAAACAGCCTGTCTGGGGCTGTTTTTCTTTGGCTTTTAATGCATCATGTGAAGATACTTTTCTTTGGTAGCAAGTCCTCCACGAATATGACGCTCAGACTTATTTACATCAAGAACTTTTCTGGCTTCATTTGCAAGCTCAGGATTTACCTGAAGCAGTCGGTCTGTTACGTCCTTGTGGACGGTGGACTTTGAAACCCCGAATTTCTTAGCCGTTTGTCTTACGGTTGCTCTTTCCTGAATAATATAATTAGCTATTTCAACGGCACGTTCTTCTATGTAATCTTTCATAAATTGCCCCCCGACATAGGTTGTTTTTACAATCTATGCAGAAGGCGAAAGAAATAGTATATTCATGTGTTTGGTTTTTTGGTATTTCGTCAAATGGTATTTATTTACATTCATTTATGTTTGATAGGAAATTCCTATCAAACATAAGTTTATGCGCACGCTGAAGCAGTGGAAAATGTCGCAAATGCGACGCTTCAGCGGCGCAAGAATGTGCTTTGCACATTCTGTATTTTTATGCTAGTATGGTAAAGTATGAAAACGTGAGAAAGGCATGGTTATTAGTATGAAGAAGAAAATGATGAGTTTGTTGCTTGCAGGCACGATGGTTCTTGGACTTTGTGCATGTGGTGCAGCAGAAGAAGAGACACTGGCAGACAGTGTTCAGGTAACAGATGCAGTTGCAACAGAAGCAGACAATGTATTTACCGTAGGTTTTGACCAGGAATTCCCACCAATGGGCTTCGTAGACGAAAATGGAGAATTTACAGGATTTGACCTTGAGCTTGCAGCAGAGGCCGCAAAGCGTATGGGTATGGAGATTGAGCTTCAGCCAATTTCATGGGATGCCAAGGATATGGAGCTTGAATCAGGTACGATCGATTGTATTTGGAACGGATTTACGATGAATGGTCGTGAAGATGGTTATACATGGACAACACCATACATGAATAATACACAGGTATTTGTTGTAGCAGCAGATTCCGGTATTGAGACATTAGCTGATCTTGCCGGAAAAACGGTAGAGGTGCAGGCTGATTCTTCGGCAGAAGCTGCATTAAAGGAAATGCCGGATTTAATGTCATCTTTTGGAACCGTACAGACAACACCTGATTACAATACCGCTTTCATGGACTTGGAAATGGGTGCAGTAGATGCTATCGCTATGGATATCATCGTTGCCGGATATCAGATTGAACAGAGACAGAATGGTTGTGTCATTTTAGACGAATCCATTGCCAGCGAAGAATATGGCATCGGCTTCAAGAAGGGAAATGAAGCGTTAAGAGATAAGGTTCAGGAAGCTTTAGAGGAAATGGCAGCAGATGGAACTATGACAGAAATCTCTATGAAATGGTTCGGTGAGGATGTTACTACAATAGGAAAATAAAGATACGGAAAGGTTAGGTTTCGATTATGACTTTCGCAGAAATTGCAAAGCAGCTTGCCGGTGGAATGGGTGTAAGTATTCAGTTGTTCTTGACAACATTGTTATTCTCTCTGCCGCTCGGATTACTGATAGCATTAGGACGTATGAGCAAGAATAAGCTGTTGTCCGGTTTGATTAAATTCTATATTTCCATCATGCGTGGAACTCCGTTAATGCTCCAGCTTATGGTAGTCTATTTTGGACCTTATTATATCTTTGGCGTAAAAGTAACCAATGACTATCGAATCTGGGCAGCATTGATTGGTTTTGTGCTTAATTATGCGGCATATTTTGCGGAAATCTATCGAAGCGGAATCCAGTCTATGCCGTTTGGACAGTATGAGGCAGCAAAGCTTCTTGGTTATTCCAAGGGACAGACCTTTTTCGTGATTATTCTGCCACAGGTTGTGAAGAGAATCCTGCCTTCGGTAACGAATGAAGTCATTACACTGGTAAAGGATACTTCTCTTGCCTTTACGATTAGTGTTGCAGAAATGTTTACGACTGCAAAGGCTCTGGCAAGCTCTCAGATGAGCATGATGCCATTTGTGGCAGCAGGACTGTTTTATTATGTATTTAACTTTGTCGTTGCATGGATTATGGAGCGCGCAGAGAAGAAGCTTGATTATTATAGGTAAGGAGAGAATGCTATGAGTCTTCTTAAGATGAGTCACATCCAGAAAGGCTTTGACGGACTGGATGTATTAAAGGATATATCAATCGAGGTCGGTGAGGGAGAGATTCTGTCCATTATCGGTCCTTCCGGTTCCGGAAAATCAACCTTTCTTCGCTGTGCGACTATGTTAGAAACCATAGACAGCGGATGCATGGAGTACCTCGGAGAACAGGCAGCGTGGACAGAGAATGATAAGGCTGTTTATGTACCTAAGAATAAGTTAAAAGAGCTGCAAAGCTATTTTGGACTCGTTTTCCAGAACTTTAACCTGTTTCCTCATATGTCGGTACTACAGAATGTCATGGATGCACCTGTCAGAGTGAAAAAGGTCAATAAGGAAACCGCAAGACAAGAGGCTATGGAGCTTTTAAAGAAAATGGGACTTGAGGATAAGGCAGATGCTTATCCGTTCCAGCTTTCAGGCGGACAGTGCCAGCGAGTAGCTATCGCAAGAGCTTTGGCGCTTCATCCAAAGATTTTATTCTTTGATGAACCGACTTCTGCGCTCGACCCGGAGCTGACACAAGAGGTCTTAAAGGTTATCAAATCCCTGTCAGACCTTCATATCGCTATGGTTATCGTTACCCATGAAATGGCATTTGCAAGAGAAATCAGTGATCATGTTATCTTCATGGCTGACGGTGTTATCGTGGAGGAAGGAACACCCCAAGAAGTGTTTGCATCCAATAATGAAAGAACAAGAAATTTTCTTGGAAAGTACGGAGATGTGCTGTAAAAGGCACATCTTTTTAAGTGAAATACCTTGTAAAGAAGGGAAACGTACTTTATAATGTAAGGTACTGTAAGTTGCTCTGAATAAGAGCGTTAAGAAATTTAGGAGGTTAATTCAATGGATCAGGAAAAAGTAATCGTCATTGATTTCGGCGGTCAGTACAATCAGTTGGTTGCAAGACGCGTCAGAGAATGTAATGTTTACTGTGAAATATATTCCTACAGGACTGACATCGAGAAGATTAAGGCTATGAATCCAAAGGGAATCATTCTTACCGGTGGACCAAACAGCTGCTATGAAGCAGATTCTCCAACTTATACCAAGGAGCTCTTCGAGCTTGGTATTCCGGTATTAGGCTTATGCTATGGTGCACAGCTTATGATGCACGTGCTTGGTGGAAAGGTAGAAAAAGCACCTGTCAGAGAGTATGGAAAGACAGAGGTTATGGTGGACAAGACATCTCCATTATTCGGCGATGTAGCAGCAACAACGATTTGTTGGATGAGCCACTTTGATTATATTTCCCAGATAGCACCAGGATTTGCTATCACAGCGCATACCGCAGACTGTCCGGTTGCAGCAGCAGAAAACCGCGACAAGAATCTGTATGCAATTCAGTTCCATCCAGAAGTACTTCATACACAGGAAGGAACCAAGATGCTTTATAACTTCGTAAGAGGAGTTTGTGGATGTGCAGGAACATGGAGAATGGATTCCTTCGTAGAGAATTCTATCAAGGCTATTCGTGAGAAGGTTGGCAATGGTAAAGTACTTTGTGCATTATCCGGTGGTGTAGACTCTTCTGTAGCAGCAGTTATGCTTGCAAAGGCTATTGGTGACCAGCTTACCTGTGTATTCGTAGATCACGGCTTACTTCGTAAGAACGAAGGCGATGAAGTAGAAGAAGTATTCGGACCAAACGGCAATTATGAATTGAACTTCATCCGTGTAAATGCGCAGGAACGTTTCTATTCAAAGCTTGCAGGCGTAACAGAGCCAGAGCAGAAGCGTAAGATTATCGGTGAAGAATTTATTCGTGTATTCGAAGAAGAAGCAAAGAAAATCGGTGCTGTTGACTTCTTAGTACAGGGAACCATTTACCCAGACGTAGTAGAAAGCGGTCTTGGCGGCGAATCTGCTGTAATCAAGTCCCACCACAACGTAGGAGGACTTCCTGACTATGTAGATTTCAAGGAAATCATCGAGCCACTTCGTGACCTCTTCAAGGACGAAGTAAGAAAAGCAGGTCTTGAAATGGGCATTCCTGAAAAGCTTGTATTCCGTCAGCCATTCCCAGGTCCGGGACTTGGAATCCGTATCATCGGTGAAGTTACCGCTGATAAGGTAAGAATCGTGCAGGATGCAGATGCAATCTATCGTGAGGAAATTGCAAAGGCTGGTCTTGACAGAACAATCGGACAGTACTTTGCAGCACTTACCAATATGCGTTCTGTAGGCGTTATGGGTGACGAAAGAACCTATGACTACGCAGTCGCATTAAGAGCAGTAAATACTATCGACTTCATGACAGCCGAGGCTGCTGAAATCCCATTTGATGTGCTCCAGACCGTAATGAGCAGAATCATCAATGAGGTTAGAGGAGTTAATAGAGTATTCTATGATCTGACTTCTAAGCCACCAGGAACGATTGAGTTTGAGTGATAATATAAGCCCTAGAAACCGCATAAATAGCGGATTCTAGGGCTTTGTGCTTGCAAAATGCTTGCAGAATATTGTTGCCATTGCGTTGCCAATGAACGTACAGAGTCCTAAGATTGGGCTCTTTTTTTATACCTTGATTTTACAGCTTACTTTGTTGTATTCAAGAGTGCGTTCGAGTGTTTCGGCAGATTCTAACATAGGTTTTCGGATTTCTTCTTCCTTAAATTCTTTAGCTTTCTTACGCATATCTCTTATACTTTCCGTAGAATTTGCCCAATCTGCTAAAAATTCTTGCAAGAGAGGATGTGAAAAAGAGAAAGAAATATCGTTAGGAGAATATTTCCCATCTGTTTTTTCTCCGTGGACTTCAATATCAACATATTGCGAAAGTAAGAAGAATAAAGACGCAATATCTCCTGCTGTTTCGTGTTCAGCTTCTAGAAATACGTTAGTGCTTATGTTAAGGGCTTTTGCTATTTTGCAAAGAGGCTCAGGTTTAGGATTTCTAGAGTCTATCTCATATTTTTGCAGAGTGCCAAGTGGAATGTCAGATTCTTTGGCTAAATCGGCTTGATTCATGCTTGCAAGTTCTCTATAAAATTTAATTTTTTCACCAGTTGTCATAATAATCACCTCACAATAAATGTACTACACTTGCCCCACAAAGTCAAGAAAGTAGGACAAAAAGTGAAATAAACATTGACAAAGAGGTATGGAAAAGATAAAATGAAGTAGAACAAAATGTTCAAGTAAATTACAAAACAAGAAAGACAATGGGGTAGAAAGGAGACAATATGAAACAAAAAAGTGTATTGATTACAGCAGGAGAAGTAGCAGAGGTATTGCAGGTTAGCCGTAACAAAAGTTACCAGATTATTAATGATTTAAACAAGCAAATGAAAGACGAAAATCCAAGTTATATCGTCATCAGAGGAAAGGCGAATCGCAGATATTTTGAGGAGCGAGTGTATGGTGCTGTGAAATGAGGACAATAAAAAAGCCTCTGTCTCGACCACAGAGGCTTGAGCTATCGGTTGATGTGATAGCGATATTTCTATATTCCTATTTTATCATGCCAACTATTTCATTTCAAGTGGAATGTGAGGTGGTGTGATTGTGGGAAAAAAGCCAGATGCCAGTGTTATAGTTGAACGCATGGAGAAATTTAGTTATCCACGAGATATTATTGTAATGCCTAAGATATGGAGAAAGACAGTTGTAAATGATAAAGGTCAAACGCAAAGACGTGCTATGGAAATATTGGCAGAGATAGTCTATTGGTACCGACCATCAAAAGGTAATGCAACTCTTACGAAAGGGGAGAAAAAATTTGTTGGAAAGGTATTTCAGAAAAAGATTGCAGATTGGGCAAAGGAATATGATGTGAGCGAAAAATCAATCCAAAGAGACCTAGATTTCCTTCAAGATGATTTGCATGTCATAAGAAAATGGACTGAAAAATATAAGAATAATAGCGGTGAGGTTAGGTCAAAACCGATGTGTATTGAGCTAGATGTGGAAAACTTATATAGACTTACTTATCCAGACGGAATGAATATAACAAAGGCAAATGAAAATTAACAAAAGTCTATGAGTGGACAAAAATGTCTAGTCAATATAGAGTGGACAAAATTGTCTGTGTTTTTGGACAAAAATGTCCACCATATTTTATAGATTATATACATATATTGTTTGCAATAAAAGAAAAGTGAATATATACATAACCTAAAGTATTTAATAGAGTGGACAAAAATGTCCATTGTAGAAAGATTTGATTTGGAGTGTGTTACATCCAGAAAGGATATAAATTGAGTGCAAGTAAAGATAAACAGAGAGGCACATGGACTCTCTATACCAGATATGAGAATTGGAAAGGTGAAAAGCAAGTTTTATATAAGCGTGGCTTTAAAACCAAGAAAGAGGCTCTTGAGTATGAGAGAGAGTTTCTACAGGGGCAGACCAGAGATATGCACATGACTTTTAAAACTTTTGTTGAGGAACATTATTGGGCGGATATTAGGTCATCCATAGAGGACACTACCTATAATGGCAAGATGTTTCGTATCAAGACGCATATTATGCCTTATTTTGCCAAAAAGCAAATGGCTGCAATCTCGTCAGCAGATATTTTAAAGTGGCAAAATGAATTGAAAAATAAGACGGATAGAAATGGTAAAAGGTATGCAGATACTTATTTGCGTTCTATACAAAATGATTTGAATGCTATCTTTAACCATGCCTATAGATATTATGATTTACGGAAGATACCAACCAAGATTGTAACAAAAATGGGTAAGGATAAATGTCAAGAAATTGAGTATTGGTCAAAAGAAGAATACGAGAATTTCATTGAGGCAATGGTGGACGAGCCTATATTTTTTTATGCGTTTGAAACTCTGTTTTGGACGGGAATCCGAGAAGGTGAATTGTTTGGATTAAAGCGTAAGGATTTGAATTTTGAAGAAAGGACACTTTCTGTAAAACGTCAAATACAGACCATAGACGGAGAGGAGACAGAGAAAGCACCCAAAACGGATAATGCATACAGAACGATTTCAATGCCCAAAAGATTGAGTGATGAATTAGAGCAATATTGTGATTCGATTTATGGTTGTGATGATGAAACAAGACTTTTCGAATTATCGAAAAGTCCGTTACATAGAGCATTAACCAGAGGTTGTGACAAAAGCGGAATGAAAAGAATTACAGTTCATGGATTTAGGCATTCACATGTGGCATATCTGATTTCTCTTGGATTTGATTTGTACGAGATTGGCAAAAGAGTAGGGCATTCAAATAAGTCAATGACAGAACGGTATGCTCACTTAACACCTCAAAGAATGCATGAGGTGGCAAATAGGATAAATTTAGACCTTGAAGAATCATAGAAAAGGCAGGTAGGAATAATGTTTATTAGGGATAATTTAACTCAAAATACTGCGTTAAAAAAGAAAAAAGATGATGAACATGCAAGAGTGCGTAATCAGATTTTGAATTTCAGAACCACACCGGAAGAACGTAAAAAAATAGAGGACAGAATTGCACTTTCGGGGCTGACAAAAAGTGAATTTTTGATTCAATCTTGCATGAATCAAAAGATAGTTGTACATGGTAATGTAAAGGTTTTTGCTGAAATCAACAAGCAACTTTCTGCCATAATGGAGCATATTATGTCAACAGATTTTCCTAACAATTTAGACGATGAAATTCTGGAAAATCTGCGGACTATTATGGAATTGTCAGCAGGTCTTAATCTTGAAAAATAACGAGTTTGGAGAGGGTAGAATGAATGGATTTACAATGATGTCTGACAGCTATAAAAAACTTATGGAGCAGGGAAAGATTACAAAGGAAATTGCTGAGAAAGAAATTAGAATTTATGATTTTCTTGCAACCTGTACTGCTGATGATTTTTGTATAATGATAGACAGTTCTGAGTTTAACGATATTATCAGAGCCTTTGTAAAAATGG
>CAYUKO010000077.1:0-18271 GCA_964445375.1 uncultured Roseburia sp. | reverse complement strand
GCAAGACAGTTATTGGCTTAGCAGATAGAAATATACAAAGTGGAGGAAGAAGATACAAAATAGATATTGGAAATTTATTTTTATGCGTGTTAACATAGCAAACATAAAAGGTAGCTAACAAAGACGTTATTTCTAAGGAAATAATGTCTTTTTGCTTTTAAAGGTCTATTCCTGCAAGACAGTTATTGGCTTAGCAGATAGAAATATACAAAGTGGAGGAAGAAGATATGAAGAGATTTACGAAGTTGATAGCGATGATGACCGCAGTTGTCACAATGAGCAGCATGCTAGCCGGATGTGGAAGTAGTCAGGCAACCACCACAGATACGGTGGTACAGACAGGAAGTGAAACGACAGCGACAAGTACAGAATATGATGATGATGCGACAATTGTCTGGGGACTTACTTCACAATGGGCAGATATGACACCTTTTGATAACGGTGCAGGAGGATACTACAGTGGTATTTTCAATACGTTAGTATACGATAAGTTAGTATATTGCAAGATGGATGGAAGTATAGAACCACGTGCAGCAGAGAGTTGGGAAGTGTCAGAAGATAAGACAGTATTTACATTTCATCTTAATCCAAACTCGAAGTTCCATGATGGAAAACCAGCGACGGCAAGTGATTGGGTATTTACGGCAAAACTTCTTGCTAAGGCAGAGAGTGGATTTTCGGATCATAGTTCTGCAATGTCGATTATTGCAGGAACAGACGATACAGGAGAGATGTTAAGTGAAGAAGAATTTGGTTTTAAAGCATTGGATGATACGATTCTTGAAATTACATTAAAAAATCCAATGAATGAGTCAACCTTTTTAACATCCTACTCATTTTATTATACTTGTTTACCAGAGCATATTCTTGGTTCAGTTGATCCAGTAGGAATAGCATCCAGCGAATTCTTTACAGAACCTGTTGGATCTGGTCCATGTAAGTTTACAAGCCTGGTTGCAGGCTCCGAGCTGGTATTAGACAGATTTACAGATTACCCGATTGGCGATGCACACTATAGTAAGATGGTATTTAAGATGATGAGTACCTCTGCACTGGCAACTGCATTGATGTCTGGAGAAATTGATATTCCGTACGTAACTGTTTCTACAGATGAAGCATTGCAGTTACAGGGAAGTGAAAATATCAATGTAATAAAGACAGAAAAAGCAGAATCAATGACCTTTATTGCAATTAATAATCAGAGAATCACAGATGTCAGAGTAAGACAGGCAGTTAATTATGCAATTGATAAGGAACTGATAGGAACGCAGTTGCAGCAGGGATTAGGTACACCAATCGAAACATTTTTCACTTTTGATAGTGAATATGTACCAGACACAATCAAATATGAATTTAATCTGGATAAGGCAAAGGAATTATTAGATGCAGCAAAGGCTGATGGTTATGATGGCAAGTTTGTTATAGCAACACCATCAGGAACAAGAGAAAGAGTTTGCGCTTTGATTGAGCAGAACTTAGAGAGCATAGGATTTGAAGTAGAAATTCAGGTACTGGAAGCAACAACTATGTTTGCTGATTTAAGAAAGGGTGCAGAAGGAACTTATGATGCAGGTGTAGTAGGAATGGGTATTTCTCCTGATCCATGTTATTTCGATACACAGCTTGATTATAGAACAGCAGGTTTTGGTTCTGTAACAGATGAGAAGTATGTAGAGTATCAGAATCAGTTTGTAGCAGCAAAAACAGAAGAAGAAGCTAAGACTATTATGGCAGAATATCTGGAGTATGTTCATGAGCAGTGTCCATATATATTCTTGACAGGAACAACCGGTTATCGTACATTCTCAACTAGAGTTGGCGATGTTAATGATGATTATGGCGCAATCAGTTTAAGAGATATGGGTGTCTGGGATTGGAAGGTATCTAAGTAATAATATAGGGTAAGAATGATTATAAGGACAACGATGGAGTTGATAAAACAAATCTATCGTTGTCCTTTTATGTGGAGGATTGCAATGAAGGATGAATTAACAAGAAAGATAAAAGAAAACGAACAGTATGCTGTTGATATAAGAGGATACCTGCATAAGCATCCTGAACTTTCTGGAGAAGAATATGAAACCAGTGCTTTCATTAAATCCGAATTAGATAAAATAGGAATCCCATATATTAGTGTTGGAACAACCAGTATTTTGGCAACGATTCAGGGAGAAAAGCCAGGAAAATGTATAGCGCTTCGTGCGGATATGGATGCATTACCAATTCAGGAAACAATTGATTGGGATATAAAGTCAGAAAAGCCAGGAGTCATGCATGCATGTGGGCATGATGCACATAGTACGATGTTACTAACGGCAGGAAAGATTCTTTGGGAGTTACGGGATAAGATATGTGGAACTGTTAAATTGTTCTTTCAGGAAGCAGAAGAGAAGGGTGGAGGAGCTCATTTCTTTGTAGATGGTCATTATCTGGATGATGTTGACAATGTTATGGCACTACATGTTTATCCGGCTGAGGAGGTAGGTTATTACAGCATTGGTTATGGTTACCGTACAGCAACAGGTGGTAATGTGGACATTACGATTAACGGAAAGGGAGGACATAGTTCCAAACCGTATCAAACAATTAATCCTGTTATTGTTGCATCAGAGATTGTAAATGCGATTAACCAAAGAGTTGCCTATGGGTTCGATACGTTTGATACGGTTACATTAACCCCCACTGTTATTATGACCGGTACAAAATCCAATATTATCCCGGAAGAAGCCAAAATTACTTACAATGCCCGCTTTTATGATACCAAATATCATGAAATCATAGAGCAGATGACAACACAGACAGCAAAAGGAATTGCAGAAGCATATGGAGCAAAAGTTGAAGTTAGGTATAGAGGTTTTGCTTCTGGTAGTGTATACAATGACGAGAAATGTGTTGATAGATGTTTGAAAGTCATGGAGGAACTTCATGGAAAGGAATGTATTCATATTACACCGGGAGCAATGTTTGGGGAAGATTTTGCAAGAATGACATCAATAAAGCCTGGTCTGATGGTAATGGTAGGATCTTTGAAACCTAGTACGGAATATGTTCCTCTGCACAATGAAAAGACTCGAATTGATAATGGAGCATTAACATATGGCATCTCATTGCTTGCAGGATATACATTGAAATTTTTGAATGAATAGGATAGGAGTAAGCATAGATGAGAGATTTTAAGAAAGTAGTAGAAGATAATTATGATTACTTAGTGAAGGCGAGAAGACACTTTCACCAAAATCCTGAATTAAGTTGTCAAGAGATAGAGACTGTTAAATATATTACTGCACAATTGGAGCAATTGGGAATTTTGTATCAAAAAATTGGAGAAACGAGTGTGGTAGCAACGATAAGTGGGAAACCAGGTAAGGTGGTTGCAATCAGGGGAGATATTGATGCCCTTCCGATTACAGAGAAAACAGGAGTAGCATATGCATCAACGAAAGAAGGAGTCATGCATGCATGTGGACACGATTTTCATACTACTTTTATGCTTGGCACGGCAAAGATTCTTCAGGAATACAAAGAGGAATTAAGCGGAACGGTGAAAGTTATTTTTCAGGAAGGTGAAGAGATTGGTGCAGGTGCCAAAAAGATTCTGGATTCAGGAGTTTTGAATGATGTGCAGAATATAGCAGGACTTCATGTAGCAGTTGATCAGGATCTTGGAACTTTTGGAACGGGTTATGGAGTCCGCACTTCCATAGGTGGCGGAATGATTATAGATATAGAAGGAAAAGCGGGACATAGTTCAACACCGCATCTTGCAACAAATGCCATTGAAGTTGCTGCTAGAATCATATCAGCAGTATCACAATATTGTGCATATAGTATGAATGCCCAAGACAATTTTGTTCTTGTACCAACTATTTTAAAATCAGGAAATCGTGGCAATATCATACCGGGTGAGGCACAACTGCAATATAATATTCGTGCATTTGACGAAAAGGTGGCATACAAATTACTTACCAATATAACCAAGCTTGTGGAAGATGTTGCTTATTCCTGTGGGGCGCAGGTACATATAGAAACAAGAATGGGAATGGGGTCTGTTATTAATGAGAAGCAAAGTACAGATTTATCAATAGAAGTCATTAAGGCGTGTTTCGGAGAAGACGCTGTTAAGATTACAAGACCTGTGACAGGAGGAGAAGATTTTGCTTATTATTTGAAGAAAATGCCAGGGACATTTGCTAATGTAGGTGCTGCCAAGAAAGGTATGTATGGAATGCTACATACAGAAACGACTCTTCCTTTGGAAGAAACTTTGAAATATGGAGTAGAATTTTTTCTTACATATGTATTTGCATATCTGGAATCGGATTTATAAAAGAAGAGGATAAGGAGGCAAAATATGATTAAATACTTTATCAAAAGAACAATTATTTCTATACCGATTTTTATCGGAATTACAGCAATTGTATATTGTCTTTCCTGCCTTGCACCAGGAAATGTTGTGGATATCATGGCATCTCAGTCACAGATGTCAGAAGAAGCATATCAGGAAGCGATTATTCAGTACGGATTAGATAAACCAATTATTGTAAGATACTTTAATTGGTTAATGAATCTTCTACAGGGAGATATGGGAATATCTACCAAAACCTCTCAACCTGTCTGGAATATGATTTCAGAACGAATTGTTCCATCGATGACTCTGACAGTAACATCTTTGGTTGTTGCAATATTGATTTCTGTTCCGCTTGGTGTAATGGCAGCATATAAACCATATTCCATATGGGATAATATCTCGTCCGTGTTGGCATTTATAGGAGCATCTACACCGAATTTCTTTATTAGTTTAATTTTTGTGTATATCTTTGCTGCTAAACTTGGAATTCTTCCAGCACAAGGAATGTATACAACAGGTGGAGACAGAAGTGTATTGGATTTGTGTTATCACATGGTTCTTCCTGTTAGTGTATTGAGCATTCAGCTTATGGGCAATTATATCAAACAGACCAGAGGTAGTGTTATGGAGGTGCTTAATGAAGAATATATAAAGACAGCCAGACAAAAAGGATTAGATGAATCAGTAGTTGTTATCCGACATGCACTTAGAAATGCATGGATTCCTATTGTTACAACAGTCAGCTTGAATATTCCGTTTATTGTTGGTGGAGCTGTTGTAACAGAGCAGATATTTGCATGGCCAGGTATAGGAAGTTTAATGATAACGGCTATCAATACAAGAGATTACAACTTAATTATGGGTGTTACGGTAATGATTTCTATTGTAGTTCTTCTTGCGAATATTCTTCTTGATCTGGTATATGCAAAGCTTGATCCACGAATTGGATATGAAAAATAAATATATAGGAGGCGAAGAATATGCAGAAAGAGAAAAAAAAGAATGAAGTACTAAAGAATTTTTTTCATCATAAATTAGCCACCATTAGTCTAGTGATAGTCGTGATAGAACTACTTGTTGTATTTATTCTTCCGGTAGTTGGTGACTTACATCCAAATGATACAGATCCTCTTGCATTTAATGCAGCTCCAAGTGCAGTACATTGGTTTGGAACAGATGATGTTGGAAGAGATATTTTTGCCAGATTAATATATGGAGGAAGGACATCCTTATCAATTGGTTTTCTTTCTGTAGTTATTAGTATCCTTATTGGTGTACCACTCGGATTACTGGCAGGATACTACAGAGGAGTATGGGAAACATGCATTATGCGTGCTGCTGACATTTTTATGTCATTTCCAAGCATGATATTGATTTTAGTAATTGTAGCTATATTCGGTTCCTCTGTTCAAACAATTATTGTCATCATAGGCGTAATGGGATGGCCCAGTATTGCGAAGCTTCTATATGGAAATGTCCTTTCTGTAAGAAAAAAGGATTATGTCGAAGCAGCAAAATCCATTGGAACAAAAGAAAGTGTCATTATTTTTAAATATGTTTTACCTAATGCAGTAGCTCCACTTTGGATGTCTGTAGCATTTCGTATTTCAGCAGCAATGATTACAGAATCCGGTCTTAGCTTTCTTGGGGCAGGCGTGCAGCCGCCACAGGCTTCCTGGGGTAATATCATACAGGCTGCCAGTAACATTATGGTATTAACAAATAGACCATGGATTTGGATTCCAGCAGGATTATGCCTTATGTTGACAATTATTTGTATCAATTTCATTGGCGAGGGTGTGAGAGATGCTTTAGATCCAAAGATTAAGAGAGTATAGGGGGTGATGGTTATGGCATTACTGGAGGTTAAAGACTTACGAGTTGATTTTAAAGTAGGAAAAAATAAAACAGTAACGGCAGTGCAGAATGTGAATTTTGCAATAGAAAAAGGACAGACATTGGGAGTTGTAGGAGAATCCGGATGTGGAAAAAGTGTAACTGCTAATACGATATTAAGACTGCTTCCTGCAAAGACAACAATTTTGGCAGATGGCAAAATTTTATTAGACGATAAAGATATTAGCAGAGTTTCAGACAAGGAAATGAAGAACATTAGAGGAAATAAGATTTCTATGATTTTTCAGGAACCAATGACATCTCTTAATCCCGTATATACAATTGGACACCAGATGGTTGAAATGTATCAGGCTAATATGCAAATCAGCAAAAAAGATGCTTGGGAAAAGGGAATCGAAATGCTTAAAAAGGTTGGAATTCCAGTACCAGAACAAAGAATGAAGGAATTTCCACATCAATTGTCAGGTGGTATGAGACAACGAGTTATGATTGCTATGGCGCTATCTACAAATCCTGAATTGCTGATTGCAGATGAACCAACAACAGCTCTTGATGTTACTGTTCAGGCACAGGTTTTTGAATTGATGAAAAAGCTCCAGAGTGAACTGAATACTGCAATTCTTCTTATCACACATGATATGGGTGTTGTTGCCGAAATGTCAGATTACGTTATGGTTATGTATGCGGGTGAAGTAGTTGAATATGATAGCGTAGAAAATATTTTCAATAACCCTATGCATCCATACACGAAAGGTTTGCTTAAGTCAATTCCAAGAAAGGATCAGGATGTAGAAAAGCTTCATACAATTGAAGGTACAGTTCCGGCATTAAATGAAATGCCGTTAGGATGTCATTTTAGTACAAGATGTCAAAAATGTACAGAAAAATGTAAAAAACAGAAACCTGAATTGTTTCAGGTCGGAAGCCGACAGATTCGTTGTTGGAAATATGAAACAACAGAAGGGACGGTGGAATAATTATGGCAGAAAAAGAAGTATTAATGGAAGTTATAGGATTAAAAAAACATTTTATTGTAGAAAACAGTATTATTAAAGAAAAAAGGAAAATATTGAAAGCTGTTGATGGAATTGACCTTAAACTTTATAAGGGTGAGATTGTTGGTCTTGTTGGAGAAAGTGGTTGTGGGAAGTCAACACTTGGAAGAACGCTCCTACGAATGTATGATGTAACAGATGGCGATATTGTTTTTAATGAAAAAATAATTACTAAATTTTCAACAAAGCAAATGCAAGAGATTCGTAAGGATATGCAGATGATATTTCAGGACCCATATTCTGCACTAAATCCCCGAATGACCATCTTTGAAGCTGTAAAAGCGCCACTTGATGTATATAATATCGGAACACCGAAGGAAAGAGAGGACAAGGTTAAAAAAATTTTGAGATTTGTTGGTCTTGGTGAAAATCAGATACATAAATATCCGCACGAGATGTCAGGTGGACAAAGACAAAGAGTAGTTATTGCACGTGCTGTCGTATTAGAACCGGAATTTATTGTTTGTGATGAGCCAGTATCTGCTTTGGATGTATCTGTAAGATCACAGGTTCTCAACTTAATGAAGGATTTACAGCTTCAGAAAAAGATGTCTTATCTATTCATATCCCATGATTTAAGTGTTGTACGTTATCTATGTGATCGTATTGTGGTCATGTATTTGGGGAAGGTTGTAGAAATTGCAAATAAAAAAGACCTCTTTGACAATCCAATGCATCCATATACAAAGGCATTGATTTCTGCAATTCCAATTCCTGATGTGAATGTTAAGAGTGAAAAAATCATTCTTGAAGGAGACATTCCAAGTCCATTGAATCCGCCAGCAGGGTGTCGTTTCCATACAAGATGTCCATATGCAACAGAGCTATGTGCAAGACAGGTTCCAGTGCTGACAGATCAGGGAAATGGTCATATGGTGTGTTGCCATAGAGCTGTAGAGCCTATGGTAAAGGGAGCGTGATGTGATTGAAGAAGCTTGAAACTCATGTACTGCTGGTTGGAATTATTATTATAGCAGCAATTATGACTCATATTATACCTGCTGGCAGCTTTTCTTATGTAGAGATTGGTGGTAGAAATGTTGTAATTGCTGATTCTTTTCATTTGACATCTGGAGATCCGGTAGGAGTATGGGATGTTTTTAGAGCATTTCCGTATGGTCTATATACATCGGGGATTTTAATAGCAGGTCTATACTGCATTGGGGGTTTTGGAGCGGTTTTGATTGAGACTAAGGTTATTGATACAGTTATTGTAAATCTGCTACAGATGTTCAGAAAAGGTTCAAAAGATATGGTTCTAATTGCTTGTTTTTATTTTTTCTCTGTCTTAGGTGCATTTTTAGGATTAATTGATGTTGTAATTCCTTTTGTACCTATCATGCTCGGTATGGCAGTAAAGCTTGGATATGATACCAAGACAGGTATAGCAACAGCAATTCTTGGTGCTATGTCAGGCTTTATGGCTGGACCGACGAATCCGTTAACAACTGGCATAGGACAAGAAGTAGCAGGAATTACGATGTTTTCAGGATTTGCCTATAGGATGGCGATTTATTTTATGAGTACGTCCTTGACAGTTTGTTATATTTTATATCGTGCACACCAAAATGTATGTATAACTACTGTGGTTAGGAGTGATAAAGAACCTGGAATGGTTACGCTATCAAGAAGATACATAGCAATTCTGATTACTTTAGTTGGTTCTATTTTATTCTTTGTCATTGGAACTATCCAAAATGGCTGGGGGAATCTGGAAATGGCAACGGTATTGTTCATTGACTCGATTTTATTTGGTATTTTGGATGGAATGTCACAGAAAAAATGGATTGCGATTTTTACTGACGGAGCGGCTAAGATGACAGGAGCAGCAATATTAATAGGATTGGCTTCTGGTGTGGAATGGATTCTGAAAAGTGCTAATGTACTGGATACGATAGTATACGGATTATTAGGGAAAATAAGAGAATTGCATCCGATTTTGATTATTCTGTTATTATTTTTGATTATTTTGGTGGTTAATTTTTTGATTCCTTCAGCGAGTGGAAAAGCAGTATTGGTTATGCCTATGCTGATACCGATTGCACAGGTGTCCGGGTTTACTGAACAGACGGCAGTATTGATTTATCAGTTTGGAGATGGCATTACCAAGATGTGTTTTCCAACAGTTGGTCCATTACTAGCTGTATTGGCGTTGGGCGACATAGGATTTGGTGAATGGGCGCGATATGTAAGACCTTTAATTGTTTTTTTAGGTATTATGGCTGTAATTTTTCTGATATCAGCGTACTGTTTTCAGTATAGTTAGAGATAAAAAGAAGGAGGGCATAGATTTATGACTTATTCAATTGGAAATACGATATGGGTATTATTAGGGGCACTTCTTGTATTTTTTATGCAGGCAGGCTTTGCCATGGTAGAAGTTGGGTTTACCAGAGTAAAAAATAGTGGAAATATTATAATGAAAAACTTGCTGGACTTTAGTATTGCAGCTCCTATATTCTGGCTGATTGGCTTTGGACTTATGTTTGGCAAGGGAAATGGGATTATTGGATGGTTTGATTTGTTTACAGGATATGAATATAGTTTTGCTTTACCTAATGGAGTTCCATTTTTTGCTTTTTTTATTTTCCAGACAGTTTTTTGTGGTACTTCAGCAACAATCGTATCCGGTGCCATGGCAGAGAGAACGAAGTTCGTAGCTTATTGTATCTATAGTATTGTAATTTCATTATTGATTTACCCTATTTCAGGACACTGGATTTGGGGTGGCGGCTGGCTTTCCGAGTTGGGATTTCATGATTTTGCTGGTTCAACAGCGGTACATCTGGTAGGTGGTATAGCAGGTCTTGTAGGAGCAAAAATGGTTGGTCCGAGAATTGGAAAGTATACGGCTAAGGGTGAGTCAAATGCTATTGCAGGGCATAGCTTAACCTTTGGAGCGCTTGGAGTGTTTATCCTTTGGTTTTGCTGGTTTGGTTTTAATGGTTGTTCTACATTAGGAATGGATACAGATGAGAAATTAATACTGGCAGGAATAATTTTTGTTAATACCAATCTTTCAGCAGCAGTATCAACTTGTACAGCTATGCTGATCACATGGAAACGATATGGAAAGCCTGATGTCTCTATGTCATTAAATGGAGCGTTGGCAGGGCTTGTAGCCATTACAGCTGGTTGTGATGTAGTGAAACCGGGGAGTGCTGTTATCATCGGTATTTTGGCGGGTATTACAATTGTCTTTGCAGTAGAGTTAATTGACAATAAATTTAAGATAGATGATCCGGTTGGAGCAATCAGTGTACATGGTGTATGTGGTGCATTGGGAACAATTCTGATAGGATTCTTTTCCACAAGAGACGGACTTTTCTATACTGGTTCTTTTAAATTTTTGGGAATTCAGTGCTTGGGGATATTGGCAGTAGCCATATGGGTAAGTGCAGCTATGACAATATGCTTCTATATTGTTCAAAAAACAATAGGTCTTCGTGTTGCCAGAGAGGAAGAGATGGAAGGTCTGGATATGTCAGAACATGGTATTCAGAATAGTTTCAATATGCCATATATTACAGAAATGAAGGAGAATATAGGACGTGATGGTGTATCAGTACCAATGGATGCAGCAATAACCGTTGAAATGAAACAGAGTGAAATTCAGGAATATACAGCTTCTAATACGAAGCTGACCAAGGTAGAAATCATCATGAAACAGGCTAAGTTTGAAACTTTAAAGGAAGCTATGAACGGGATTGGTGTAACTGGTATGACCGTAACACATGTTATGGGCTGTGGAATGCAGAAGGGGGCTTATGAATATTATCGAGGGGTTCCGATGGAAATGAATCTATTACCTAAGATTAAGGTGGAAATTGTTGTTGCCAAGGTTCCTATCCTTGATGTTATTAATGCAGCCAAGAAAGCATTATATACGGGACACATCGGTGATGGAAAGATATTTGTATATAATGTAGAAAATGTATTAAAAGTTCGTACTGGTGAAACTGGATATGATGCGATGCAAGGAGCAGAAGATTAATGAATGGAGGAAAAACAGGATGGAACATGTAATTGATTTTAAAGATTTTACAGAAGAAAAATTTCATCAGATCATAGACAGGGCAATCGAAATTAAGCAGAATCCGGAACAGTATTACGATAGTCTGGCACATAAGAAGTTATATTTACTTTTTGAAAAGACTTCGACTAGAACAGCACTCTCTTTTTCTTTAGCAATGGCGGAATTAGGTGGAACTTATTTTTTACAGAATTGGAGGGACACTAATTTTACGGTAGGAGAATTTCGAGATGAAGTTCAATATGTAGGAAGAAATGTTGATGTCATTATGGCAAGACTTAAGAAAAATGAAACTTTGAGAGAGTTCGCAAAATATTCTACGGTTCCTGTAATTAATGGCTGTTGTGATAAGTTTCATCCTTCACAAATTTTGGCAGATCTGATGGCCATTAAGGAGTTATTTGGTACATATCAAGTAAAAATGCTTTATATCGGTGTTTGGAATAATGTGTTGAACTCATTGGCAGAGAGTCTTCCGTTTTTAGGAGGAGAGCTGTATTGTATGACTCCCGTTATCAATGAAGCTTCGAAGGATGATATTACGGTTAACAGAGCAAGAGCAACGGGACACTTGTATGAGCTTAATCCGAAAATGACATCAGAAGATTTTAAGGAAATTGTAAAGCAGATGGATATACTGTATACGGACAGCTGGGTTGATATGGAATTTTTTCATAATCTGGATTTTCAGGATATGAAAGAAGAAAGAATAAAGATAATGCTTCCTTTTCAGATTAATAAGGAACTTCTTGAGGGAAGCAAAGCCATTGTCTTGCATGATATGCCAATGCATGCCGGTTATGAAGTTTCCAGAGAGGTTATTGAAGAAAATAAAAAATACATTTTGCAGCAAGCGGAAAACAGAAGACATGTAGAAAAAGGCTTGTTGTATGAAATGTTGAAATAATTTTTAACGAATAGAAAATGACATAACAGAAGATGGTTCATGATAACAAAGACGTTATTCCGGGGAGAGTAGCGTCTTTTTTAGGAGGAAAAGCATATGAAAAAATTAATAAAAAATGTAAACATTTTCGATGGAAAAAGCAGCAAGCTAAAAGAGGAAAAAAACATAATTATTGAGGAAAATGTAGTAAAAGAGATCGTAGATGGTGAGGTATCAGAAGAAAACTTTGATGAAGTCATTGATGGTAGGAATCTTACTGCGATGCCGGGAATGGTAGATGCACATGTGCATCTGGGATATACATTCATGGGAGAATCTGCAATAGACTATGATATTGCTGTATCAGCCGCTGTTTCAAAGAAGGTTCTAATGAAAGGATTTACAACGGTGCGTGATGCGGGGGGAATTGTTCAGGGGTTAAAGAAAGCATTCGATCAGGATGTACTTCCAGGACCAAGAATATTTCCAAGTAACAGCTGCATTACACAGACTTGTGGTCATGGCGATATGTATGATCATTCTGTTCGTGAACTACAGTATAGGATACCAACTTTTAGTGTGCTGGTGGATGGCGTACCGGAAGTAATACGTGGAGTCAGGGAACAATTTTATAAAGGGGCGTCACAGATAAAGATTATGGCAGGAGGAGGGTGTTCTTCCAAGCACGATCCATTGCGGACTATTCAGTTTACTTTCGATGAAATGAAGGCAGCAGTAGATACAGCAGCAGATTTTGGAACTTATGTTATGGCTCATTTATATACACCAGAATGCATGGCGCGTGCCGCAAAAGCAGGAATAAAAAGCTTTGAGCATGCGCATATGATGGATGAACACAGTGCAAAGATGATTCAGAGCGAGGGTATTTTTGTTGCACCAATGCCACAGTTTAATAAACCACCCAGACCAGGAAGGCCAGCATCAAAAAAAGGACAGCTTGTAAGAGAAAGTGAACCGAATGCAACAGAATTGATTAATAAATATGATTTAAGAATTCTTTTTGGTACGGATTTGATGATTATGGCTCCAGATTATGACCCGGCAGAAAGTGTAGACCTTACTTATTATAAGAAACGTTTTGGAAACTTTAAGACATTGGTATCAGCAACAGGAAATGCTTATGAGGTATTCAAACTTAGTACTTATCAAAATCCGTACCCGGATGGAAAGTTGGGTGTCTTAGAGGAAGGGGCTTACGCAGATATTCTTTTGGTGGAAGGTAATCCAATAGAAGATGTAGCAGTCTTAGCAGATACAGATAATATTAAATTAATCATGAAGGATGCCAAAGTTTTCAAAAATACATTATAAAGTAAAAGAAAGTAGTTGAAGGAGGATAAAATTATGGCAGTTAAAGATTTAATGAGAGAGCCTTTAAAGGAGTTCAGTGCATATACGGCAGGTGGAATACAGATTAAACCTGTGGAAGGGAAAGAAACAGTAAAGCTCAATGCAAATGAAATGCAGATGGGACCGAGTCCAAAGGCAATGGAAGCTATGGCGAAGGAATTGAAAAGAGGTTTTTTATATCCTATGGAGACCGTGGATGTGCTTAAGGATAAGATTGCAGAATACGTAAATAAACCAGTGAGCAATATTACAGTATTCGGTGGTTCGGGAGCGGGTATTCAGGCAATCGCAGAAGCATTTCTTAATCCTGATGATGAGGTATTGATTTGTTCGCCAACATATATGGCATATTATCGTCTTGCATCTCGTTTTGGAGGTAAACTTGTAGAAGTAGAAGCAGATGATGGAGTCAGCACAGATCTTGATAAATTGGCAGAAGCTATTACCGATAAGACGAAATTAATCTTTATCTGTAATCCGAATAATCCGACAGGAACGATTCTTTGTCCGGAGAAGTTAGAAGCATTTATCAATCATCTTCCATCACATGTCATCTGTGTCATTGATGAAGCATATATGGAATGGGTATCCATACGGGATTATCCAAGTGGCTTGAAGTTTGTAGAGGATGGCAAGAATGTTATTGTACTGAGAACCTTTTCAAAGATTTTTGGTATGGCAGGAATTCGTGTGGGTTATTCTGTAGCCAATGATGAAATTACAGAAAGTATTGCTTCTATTGCAGGTACATATAGTACAAATCGTATCGGTGCGGTTGGTGCAGTAGCAGCATTAGAGGATAAAGAATTCTTCGAAGCAGCCTATAAGAATAATACAGAGCAGAGAGAGTATCTGACAAAAGAAATGGAGAAGCTTGGAATTACGGTAATACCAAGCAATACAAGCTTTATCTATTTTGCACCTCATTGCGATACACGAAAATGCATGGATGTACTTGAAAGTGAGGGAGTCTTTATTCGGTATTTTGGAGAAAAATATATCCGTGTGAGTATCGGTTTGCCACATCAGAATCAGTTATTCTTAGATGCTTTAAAAAAAGCATTAAAAGAATTATAGATATATAGAAAAGTAACAAAACACCGGCTCAAAAGAACCGGTGTTTTTGCATGAAATGTAGTATTTAATAATCAAACTTTCCATCATTTTTCTCCTCCAGTGCTTTAATAGCATGGAAAGTATATTCGCAGTAGGGAACAGGAATCTGTAATTCTTTTCCAAGACGAACCATAACACCGACAAACATGTCAATTTCTGTCTGACGTTTAGCATCTAAGTCCTGTAAGGTTGAGAATCTTGCATTTTTTCGAATTCTGGATTCAATACCAGGGTAGTCAGGAATGGTAATTCCTTTTGCAGCAGCTAAGTAAGCAACTTCTTCCCAAAGCTTTTGAGAAATAAATTTTATATGTTCACTGTCAGAATATGCGCCAGCACC
This sequence comes from uncultured Roseburia sp., assembly GCA_964445375.1. Lineage (GTDB taxonomy): Bacteria > Bacillota > Clostridia > Lachnospirales > Lachnospiraceae > COE1. The sequence goes on along the minus strand of CAYUKO010000077.1, from coordinate 3,265 downwards.
TATGGAAAATACAGCTTGAGGCAGATTAAATGAAATATTAGAAGCAAACTTTGTCCATTGGTCAGTAAGGATGTCAGGGACAAAATGATAACTGATTGCAGTATCTTTCAATAAATCTTCTATGGCAAGAACACGTTTGGTACGTTCTAAAGTATCAAGTTCACCAAAAAAGAGACCGGGGGTTACGGATGGATCAAAGAAAATGGAATTTCCTTTTCGTTCCGAAGAAATACGCATAAGAGAATAAATCATATGCTCAGCACCGATTGTATCACCAATAATCTGTTCACTGTCGATGCCATTTAACAAGCTGACGACCGTAGTATGTTCAGAAACCATCTGCTTGATATCATCAAGAATTTCAGGAAGGGCTCCGTATTTGGTCGATATCAGAAGAAGGTCAATACCGGAAACCTCGCAAGGTTCCTTTACATTCAAAGCATAGAGTTTGTCATTGATTACAATACCTTCCTTTGCTAGACGCTGCTTGCGTTCTCCGCTTGCAATAACAGAGAAATGTTCTCCAAGCTTATCAGCAAGCCCCCATATGAAATAAGCACCAATAGCACCTGCACCAACTAATGCGACATTTTGTATTTTCATCGTTCAGAATCTCCTTTCATCCATATCATGCAATAAAAAGACGCTACTGAAAAAATTCAATAGCGTCTTTGCTTTCTCTATCATAATATTTTGTCCAAAGGGTGTCAAGCAAGGGAAAATAAGAAAAGAAAGAAAAGTTTCTGGTGGCCAAAAGTTAAATAAATAAGGTACAATAAGAAAAAATATTAAATTTATTTCTTTGTGAGCAGATGTTGTATACAAAACGCGAAAAAGGTGATAAATTGTAGACAGACGGAAGATAATAAAAGCAAAACAAAGGTGTTTTACTGATAGGAATATCAGGGAAACATCTTTTTTGTTTTATCTTTACGCCACCCGACTCTCTCTAATCATACATTACAGGCGGCATTTCTTTATTCTAAGTGTAATATAAGAAATGCCGTTTCTGTTATGGGGAATAAAAAGAACGAGGAAACAAGAGTTGACATATTATCAGATAGAAGAGCAATATATTATAGGTATAAGGAGGCGAAGAGATGTATTCTTATGTTGATATGCATTGTGATACGCTGCTTCGGACGTTACATGAAGACAGCAGTTTATTATATGAAAATGATGGTATGCAGAGCTTAAAGCTTATGCAGGAGGCAAAGCAGATGTGCCAGTTCTTTGCGATATTCTTTCCACCAAGAGAAGAGAAGCGTGTGCCATCGATGCTGCCGGATGAGGAGTTCTTTCGTATATTATGTGACAATCTTCATAAAGAGATTGCAAAGCATAGTGACTTTATTGCCATGGCTCATAACTATGAGGAAATCAGGAACAATTGGAAGAAAGGGCTTGCTTCTGCGGTACTCACGGTTGAAGATGGAAGACTTGTGAATGGAAGTATGGAAAAACTACACTTTTTATACGAGCAGGGAGTGCGGGCAATAGCACTTACATGGAATTTTGCGAATTGTTTTGGTTTTCCCAATTCTAAGGATGCGGATATTATGGCAAAGGGACTTACGGATTTCGGAAAGGAAGCCATACAAGAGATGAACCGGCTTGGAATTCTGATCGATGTGTCACATTTATCAGATGGTGGTTTTTATGATGTGGCGAAACTTAGCAGGAAGCCTTTTATTGCATCGCATTCAAATTGCAGAGCACTGACACCACACCAGCGTAATCTGACGGATGAAATGATACAGGTTCTTGCAGAGCATGGTGGTGTTTCGGGAATTAATTTCTGCCCGGCATTCATTAGTCCGAATGTAGAAAGTACGAAGAGTAGAGTTGAGGACTTGGCGGCGCATGTGCTGCATTTTATCAAGGTTGGAGGAGAAGACTGTGTTGGAATCGGTACGGACTTTGATGGAGTAGAAGGAGAGCTTGAAGTTGAACATCCGACACAGATGTCATTATTATTTGATACATTGGAGAAAAAGGGCGTTACACCAAGGCAGCTTGATAAGCTTGCAAGTGGGAATGTATTAAGAGTGATCAAAGAGACAATGAGATAAAAAGTTGAAAGAATTTGTGTGTTAAGAAAGGTTCAGGGTTTTACAAATGATTTTATTACAACAGATGATGGTCTTATTCATTATTATGATGATAGGATTTGTATGCAGAAGAATAGGGTTGATTAGTGCGGAAGGGAGTAAAATGCTGTCAGGGATAGTTGTCAATGTGGCAAATCCGGCACTTATTTTATCCTCCAGTGCGAATAAGGAGTCTTCCATACAGGGAAGAGAGCTTGTCATAACACTAGGGCTTGCTGTGTGTTTTTACTTGATTTTTCTCATACTTGCAGAAATTGTTCCTCGTATTTTGCGGGTAAGCAAGGAAGACTTTGGTGTATATAAGGCAATGACCGTGTTCTCTAACATCGGTTTTATGGGATTTCCATTATTGTCAGCTATGTATGGAAGTGAAGCATTGTTGTATGCGTCGTTATTTACCATTCCTTATAATATTTTAATTTATACGTATGGTGTAAGTTCCATGAGTAAAGAGGATAAGGATAAGGAACAAAAGAGCTCGATTCCGTGGAGTAAGATTTTTAATATTGGTGTTATTTTCAGTATTATTGCAGTTGTACTTTACTTAACAAAGCTGCCTGTACCAACGGTAATTACAGATGCAGCAGGAACGCTTGGCAACCTGACAGCGCCACTAAGTATGATTGTCATCGGTGATGCTATGTCGCAGATGAAGATAAAAGAGCTGATAACGGATAAGAAACTGATGCTTTTTACAGGAATCAAGCTTCTTGTCATTCCGATTGCAGGATTATTTTTTATAAAGCATCTGAATTTAAGTCCGATGCTTACCGGAGTATGTATGGTCATGCTCTCTACGCCGGTTGGAAGCATGACAGCGATGCTTGCACAGCAGTATGATGGCAATTATGAGCTTGCATCGAAGGGGGTTGCGGTAACGACATTACTGTCAGTTATTACAATGCCGATTGTTTCCATGATTATGAATATATGATTTGTAAAATGGTCAGAATAAACAAAATACTGACATTTATGTCAATATAACGTACAAAAATAAACAAAAAATTGATTTATTACTTGACAATTTATGGAAGCTGATTTATTCTAGTTTCAACAATAAGCAAAGGCGCTTGGTTTTATACCAGGCGCCTTTTTTCGTAGTGCGCCTAGCGGCGCACGTTTCTAATGGGTGAAAGTCCCTAATTCGCCCTAGT
>CAYUKO010000076.1:0-18327 GCA_964445375.1 uncultured Roseburia sp. | reverse complement strand
ACTTTGACCTGACCAATGATTCATGGTGTTGTGCAAGACCTTCCGGAACAGAACCAAAGATTAAGTTCTATATGGGTGTTAAGGGAACCAGTATTGCAGATGCAGAAGCAAAGGTTGAAGCTCTTACAGAAGCAGTAAAGGCTAATTTAGATTAATTTTAATAAAATAAAAAGAGAAAATGTCCGGCTGGTGTGCAGTTTTTGATAGCTGCATGCCAAACCGGACACTTTTTGCAGACAAGGGTAGTATTATGAAAAGATTGATAGAACAGATATTAAAATTTGGAGTAGTTGGATTTATTTGTTTTTTTATAGATTATATTATAGGACTTATTACACTGAATGTTGTTATGGCAATCGGTGTGTTTGGAGCAGATGGATTTAGTATTGGTTCCCAGATTGGATCGGCTTTAGGATTCACAGTTTCTGTTATTGTAAATTATATACTAAGCTTTAAATTTGTATTTGAGCGTAAAGAAGATATGAATCGTAAGGCTGAATTTGTGATCTTTATTATCTTAAGTGTGATAGGACTTGGACTTAACCAGTTGATTATATGGATATGTACTGTGCCGATATATAATCATATTGTCTGGATACAGAGAATTTTTGGATACAATCTTGCGTATACAGCAGCAAAAGTGATTGCAACAGCAATCGTTATGGTTTATAACTTTATTACGAGAAAAATTTTTCTGGAAAAGAAATAGATAGTAAATAAATATAGAAGTAAGAGGATAGGAAAAAAGTGTCTATAATACAGAATGTCAAAAAGACAATTAATTATGGTCGTAAAAATGGATATAAAGAAGCAGCTTGTGCCGCGTGGGAGCGTGTAACGGCAAAATACTATGCAGATTATAGGTATATTGCGCCGGAACAGAAAGAACTTCTGGCACAGAGTCAGGATGAAAGTGTAAAGGGAATGAAATTATCGTTAGCAGTTCCTGCCTTTGAGACAAAGCCGGAATATATGAGGGCTTTGATTGAAAGCTGTCTTGCGCAGTCTTACACAGAATGGGAATTGATTATTGCAGATGGTAGTGAATCTGAAATTGTGGCACAGACAGTGAAAGAATATCAGGATGAAAGAATTCGTTATATACACCTTACAGAGAATGAAGGAATCGCAGATAATACAAATCAAGCGTTATCTTATGCTGAGGGAGAGTATTGTGGACTCCTTGATCATGATGATTTACTGACTTCGGATGCATTGTATCAGATGGCAAAGAGAATTCTTGACAGCAAGAAACAAAACATATCACCTGTTATGCTATATTCGGATGAAGATAAATGTGATGCGGGAGGGAAGAATTTCTTTGACCCGCATTATAAGATGGACTTTAACCTGGATCTTATTTTGACCAATAATTATATTTGTCATTTTATGATGGTTCGGACAGATGTAATAAAGAAATTACAGATTCGTAAGCTGTATGATGGCGCACAGGATTATGATCTGGTACTTCGTATTGTCAGCAACCTGTTCTTGAAGGAGCGGGAAGGACAAGGTGAAAGAATAGAGAAACAGATATTGCATGTTCCTGAAATTCTTTATCATTGGCGTTGTCATGAGGAATCTACGGCAGAGAATCCATTAAGTAAGATGTATGCGTATGAAGCAGGCAGAAAGGCTTTGGCTGATTTTACAAAGCGTATGGGATGGAAGGCAGATATCAGGCATAACAAGCATCTTGGCTTCTATCGTATTGCATATCGTAATTGCGTATTGCAGCATAGAGACGATCTGGCTGCAGTTGGAGGCTATCTTGTTTCGAAGGGCAAGATCAGAAGTGGTCTTTATAAGGGACAACCGTTGATTTATGCAGGCTACATGAACCGTATGGATTTGTATCAGGATGTGAATGTTCTTGATATCAGAAATCTTGCAGTGAACAGGAAATATCAGCCAATCTACGAAAAGGTAACAGGACATCCATATGTAAATACGTTTTATGTAGAGAATGATACGCCGGATAACCGTGGTGAAAAAGAATTACCACAATGGATACTGGAAATGGACATAGAGCAGATTGAGAAGCTGAATCGCAGATTAAGTCGTCAATTGACGGCTGAGGGAGGCCGATTGCTTCTTGACCCGGAAAATATCCGAAAAATATAAGAGGTAACGTATGGCGAAATCAACCGTAGTAATACCAAACTATAATGGAATAAAATATATTGAGGCATGTATTGAGAGTCTGTTTACTGGAACGACCAGGGATTTGGAAGTCATTATGGTGGACAACGCTTCGACGGATGGCAGTTTAGAGCTTGTAAAGGAAAAGTTTCCACAGGTTTCTATTATAGAGAATCAGGAAAATACAGGATTTGACCATGCGGTGAATCAAGGGATACTTGCAAGTACAACACCGTATGTCATTTTGCTGAATAACGATACACGAGTAGAACTTTCCTTTGTTCATGAGCTTGAAAAAGTAATGGAGCAGGACCAGAGGCTGTTTTCTGCAAGTGCCAAGATGATTGCGCTCCATGATAAAGAAAAGATGGATGATGCAGGAGATTTTTACTGTGCACTTGGATGGGCGTTTGCAAGAGGAAAGGGAAAGAAACCGGAACTTTATCATGAAAGTTGTGAAATCTTTGCTTCCTGTGCAGGTGCAGCCATATATCGAAGAGAATATTTTGAGCAGATTGGTCTTTTTGATGAGCATCATTTTGCGTATTTAGAAGATATTGATATTGGATATCGTGCACAGCTTTATGGGTATCGCAATTGTTTTGCACCGGATGCTGTGGTATATCATGCAGGAAGTGCAACCAGTGGTTCCAGATATAATGCATTTAAGACAAAGCTGGCTGCCCAGAACAGTATCTATCTTGTGTATAAGAATATGCCGCTTTTGCAAATGATAATCAATATTCCATTTTTAATGGTTGGTTTTCTGGTTAAGGCTCTCTTTTTTGTAAAAAAAGGGTTTGGCAAGGAATATATTACAGGACTTTTGAATGGCCTCAAGCTTTCTGCAAGTCAGGAAGGAAGAAAACATAAAGTAGCTTTTGAGGTCAAGCGTTTACCGTATTATATCAGTGTGCAATGGCAGTTATGGCGTAATCTTTTTAGGCTTGTTTTTGACGGAAAAAGGTAAAAAAAGAGCAAAAAAGAAAATAAAGTTGTACTTTATGAACAAATATTGTAAAATGTATCATGTGCATAAAGCCGCCATGGATGTGGAGGCAGAACAAGAATCGTTCTGATTCATGAGAGGCTTTAGAAATAAGGGTGATATAATTGATAAGAGATAATCAGAAATATTTTAATAGACTGCTGGTAATTCTGGATGCAGTTGTCGTTGCTGTGTCCTATTTTGCTGCATGGTTTTTGTGGCTTGGCGGTTCTGTTAAAGAGATGCTGCCCGGTACTGGTATTTTGGCAAAGGAAATTTATTTTTCTGTATTGCTTGCTGTAATACCGGGATATTTGCTTTTGTATAATGCTTTTGACATGTATTCGTCAAAAAGAATGGCAAAGCAAAAATACGAGCTGTTTAATATCATAAAGGCAAATACAGTAGGGCTTCTTGCTATCATGGTACTCATGTATGCAATCAATATGCCGGATTTCTCACGAGGAATGATTGCGGTCTTCTATGGAATTAATATTGTGGCAGAATCGCTTATGCGAAGAAGCGTAAGATTTACGTTGCGATATTTCCGTAAAAAAGGATATAATAAGAAACATATTCTGCTTGTGGGATATTCCAGAGCTGCAGAGTCCTATATAGATAAGATCATCTCGAATCCCGAATGGGGATATGAGGTATGCGGTGTATTGGATGATAGAATTCCGAGAGGAACCACATATAAAGGAATCAAGGTAGTAGGAGATATTGATAATCTGCCAATTATTCTTGCAGAGAATAAGTTGGATGAAATTGGCATTACGTTAGCGCTTGAAGACTACGATAGATTGGAAGATATTGTAAACATATGTGAAAAATCAGGTGTTCATACAAAGTTCATTCCGGATTATAATCGAGTGATTCCAAGTAGTCCATATCTGGAGGATTTAGGTGGTCTTGCGGTTGTTAATATACGAAGAGTACCACTTACGAATACTGCCAATATGTTGGTAAAACGTGTTGTGGATATTATTGGGGCAACGATTTGCATTATTTTATTTTCACCATTTATGTTGTTTGCGGTGATTGGAATTAAGCTTACCAGTAAGGGACCATTGATTTTTAAGCAGGAGCGAGTAGGACTTCATAACAGACCTTTTAAAATGTATAAGTTCCGTACTATGGAAGTACAAAAGGAAGAGGAAGAGAAAAAGGGTTGGACAACGAAGAATGACCCGCGTGTTACTAAGATTGGAAAAATACTGCGAAAAACAAGTGTTGATGAGATGCCACAGTTTTTCAATGTTTTAAAGGGAGATATGAGTCTTGTGGGACCAAGACCGGAAAGACCCCATTTTGTTGAGAAATTCAGGGAAGAAATACCTCGTTACATGATAAAACATCAGGTTCGTCCGGGAATTACCGGGTGGGCGCAGGTAAACGGATATAGAGGGGATACTTCTATACGAAAGAGAATTGAATTTGATTTGTACTATATTGAAAACTGGACGATAGGATTTGATTTTAAAATCCTGTTTTTGACCATTTTCAAGGGCTTTATTAATAAGAATGCATACTAAGGGAGAAGTTCAAAATGGAAGAGAACAGAAATAATAGTAATAATAGAAAGCCACAGGCAGCGAAGAAAAATGCAACGCGCAGACCTGAGCAGGGAAGCAGAACGCAGGGAAACAGAACAGGAAATGCAGCACAAAATGGCAAGAGAAGACCTGCGTCAGCAGAAGGCAGACCACAACAGTCTGGAAAACGTCCGGCACAGTCTGGCAGACCACAACAGTCTGGAAAGCGTCCGGCACAGCCTGGTAAACCACAGCCAACCGGAAAACGTCCGGTTGATAAGAAGGGACAGCCTTTAACACCAAAGCAGCTTCAGAAGAAGAAACGTAATAAGATTCTTTTGTTTATCGCTGAGATTTTTGTACTTTTGATTCTGCTTGTAGTATTTTGGGGTGTCAGTCAGGCAAGAAAGATTAATTTTGTTTCCTTTGATGAGACAGAAGTAGTGATTAATGAGGAAGTAAAAGAAGCCACAGAAACCGGTGCGATGAAAGGATATCGAAACATTGCCCTGTTTGGTGTTGACTCTAGAGATAAGCAGCTGGATAAGGCAACCAGAACAGACGTTATCATGATTGCATCCATTAATCAGGATACGGGAGATGTAAAGCTTGTGTCGGTATATCGTGATTCTTTCTTAAATCTTAGTACCGATACTTATAACAAAGCAAACCTTGCTTATGCAAAGGGCGGTCCAAAGCAGGCGATTGCGATGTTGAATATGAATCTGGATATGAATATTACAGATTTTGTGACGGTAGGCTTTGATGCGGTAATTGATGTTGTTGATGCAGTTGGTGGTGTAGAAATCAATGTCAAGGAAGAAGAAATCGTACATTTGAACAGCTATCAGATCAGTATGGTTGGTAAGCAGGATGGTGTGAATGCTGCGGGTGAACCGAATTATGTAGCAACAGCAGGCGTTGATTATGAACCGGTTACGAAGGCAGGTCTTCAGACATTAAATGGTTTACAGGCAACAGCATATAGCCGTATCCGTTATGTAGGAAATGACTTTGAACGTACAAAGAGACAACAGGAAGTAATAAGACAGATTGCCAAGAAAGCATTAACGATGAATCCGTCGACTTTGAATAAAATTGCGGAATCCGTATTCGGAGAGATTGCAACATCATTGGATATGAGTGAAATCTTAGAGCTTCTTGCTGATATTACGAAATATTCCTTCGGTGAGAGTTCAAGATTCCCATTTGAAGGAGAGTATGCAACGGGTAATATTGGTAAGAAGGGAAGTTGTATTGTTCCTACTACATTGGAAGAGAATGTTATCATGCTCCATCAGTTCTTCTTTGGTGTTGAGGATTATGTACCGTCTGAGACGGTGAAGACCTGTAGTCAGAAGATACAGAGTGAAACATCATCGTATATAAAATAACGACAAAGGGGCCGTGTTCCTACGGGCCCTTTTTGGGATTATAGAAAGGTTAACGAATTATCATGCAGCATAAGGTAGATGTCATTTTGTTAACATATAAACCGGGAAAGCAGGTCATGCGTTTGATTGAAGCATTAGAAGAGCAGACTTATCCGGTTCATAAGATTATCATCATGAATACAGAAGAAAAATATTTTGAGGCTTTGTTCTATGGAACGGGATTCCTTGAAAGATATAAGAATATAGAGGTTCATCATGTATCATTTAAAGAATTTGACCATGGTGCGACACGAAACAGAGGTACAGCTTATTCTAATGCGGATATTTTTGTCTGCATGACACAGGATGCGATTCCGAATGATTCTTTTTTGATAGAAAAATTGGTAGAGGCTTTAGAAGGAACAAAAAAGGCAGCAGCAGTATATGCAAGACAGTTGCCATTGCCAGATTGTCGGGAAATAGAGAAATATACCAGAAGCTTTAATTATCCGGAGGAACCACGAGTAAAGTCAAAGGCTGATATCGAAGAGCTTGGTATTAAAACATACTTCTGTTCTAATGTGTGTGCAGCATATAATAGAAATATCTTTGATATGATGGGCGGTTTTGTGAAAAAGGCAATCTTTAATGAAGATATGATATTTGCAGGCCATGCCGTGCAGGCAGGATATAAGATTGTGTATGCAGCAGAAGCAAAGGTTCTTCATTCCCATAATTATAGCTGTATGCAGCAGTTTCATAGGAATTTCGACCTTGGGGTATCTCAGGCAGAGCATCCGGAGGTCTTTGCGGGAGTCTCTTCGCAAAGTGAAGGAATTTCCCTTGTGAAGAAGACCATAAAGCATCTGGTAGAAGTAAAGCAAAAGCGTATGATCCCTTATTTGATTGTATCAAGTGGATTCAAATATATGGGATATCTGTTAGGAAAACATTACAAGCAGCTTCCTTATGGCATCATAAGAAAATGCAGCAGTAATAAACAATATTGGTAGTTAAGAAATTTTCATATATTATATATTTTTTTGGAGGAGAAAACTATGTGTGGAATTGTAGGTTATATTGGAAAGCATCAGGCAGCACCTGTTATTTTGGATGGGCTTGCCAAGTTGGAATACAGAGGCTATGACTCAGCAGGAATGGCTGTCGTAAATGGTGATAAGATTCAGATTACCAAGGCGGTAGGAAGATTAAAGGTATTAGAAGAACTGACACACGGAGGAGCCACTATGCCTGGTACGGTAGGTATTGGTCATACCAGATGGGCAACTCATGGTGCGCCAAGTGATGCCAATTCTCATCCTCATTATAATGCTGAGGAAACAATTGCCGTTGTACATAACGGTATTATTGAGAACTACCTTCCTTTGAAAGAAAAATTAATCAGCAAGGGCTATCAGTTTAAATCGGAAACAGATACGGAAGTAGTAGCGCAGTTGATGGATTATTATTATAAGGGCAACCCATTGGAAGCCATCATTAAGGTAATGAACAGAGTACAGGGATCTTATGCATTAGGAATCGTATTTGCAGATCATCCGGATGAAGTATTTGCTGTTCGTAAGGATAGTCCTCTTATTACCGGTCAGAATGAAGATGGCTGTTTTATTGCATCGGATGTACCAGCTATTCTTAAGTATACCAGAAAAGTATATTTTATTGAGAATCAGGAAATTGTTCATTTAAAGGCTGATGGTATGCATTTCTATTCCATTGACGAGGAAGAAATTGAGAAAGAGCCTGTTACGATTGAATGGGATGCAGACGCAGCAGAAAAGGGTGGCTATGAACATTTCATGTTAAAGGAAATGTATGAACAGCCGAAAACCGTTACCGATACGTTAATGCCAAGATTAAAGGATAATGATATTGTCATTGAAGAACTTAATATGTCTGATGAGGAGATTAAGGCAATCAAAAAGATTCATATTGTGGCATGTGGTTCTGCATATCATACCGGTGTGACAGCAAAGTATATCATTGAAGGAATTGCAAGAATTCCGGTAGAAGTTGACGTGGCAAGTGAGTTCCGCTACCGTAACCCAATTTTGGAAGAGGGTGCTATGGTAGTGGTAATCAGTCAGTCCGGTGAGACAGCAGATACTTTGGCTGCATTAAGAGAATCACAGGCATTAGGTTATAAGGTATTAGGAATTGTAAACGTAGTAGGAAGTTCCATTGCAAGAGAAGCAGATAATGTTATGTATACATGGGCTGGTCCGGAGATTGCAGTAGCAACGACAAAGGCCTATAGTGCCCAGTTGATTGCTTTGTATTTGCTTGCCATGAAGTTTGCAAAGGTTCGTGGTAAGATTGATGATAAGGCTTTCCAGGAAATGGTAGAGGATTTGAAGCGTCTGCCGGGACAGATTGAGAGACTTTTGGCAAACAAAGAACGTATTCAGAGATTTGCAAACCGTTATATTGCTGCAAAGGATGTATTTTTCATTGGTCGAGGAATTGACTATGCGATTTCTCTGGAAGCGTCTCTTAAGTTGAAAGAGATTTCTTACATTCATTCTGAGGCATATGCAGCAGGTGAACTCAAGCATGGTACGATTTCTCTGATTGAAGAGGGAACTCTTGTAGCAGCAGTAGCAACACAGGATGCATTGTTCCAGAAGACTTTAAGTAATATGGTAGAGGTAAAAGCAAGAGGAGCTTTCGTTCTTGCGGTTACAAACGAAGGCAATACGGATATTGAGAAGGCAGCGGACTATGTTATTTACATTCCAAAGACGAATCCATATTTTGCGAATTCACTGGCGATTATTCCATTACAGTTATTTGGTTATTATGTATCAGTTGGAAAGGGCTGTGATGTAGATAAGCCAAGAAATCTTGCAAAGTCCGTTACGGTAGAATAAGATTCGAAAGAAAAAGAGGGGATAGCATGGACGAAATGGAGAATCGTAACACAGAACTTGTGGAAACACAGAGGTATGAGTCGGGCTATGGAAGCGGTGATACGTTGTATACACAGGAAAGCGCCCAGCAGTATGTAAATGTTGCACAGTATAGTAATGCATATTCATCCTACGGAAAGGCAAAGTTTAAAAAGCAGCATCCACTTTTGAAGAAGGTAATACGAAATATCCTTTGTGGAGCTTTGTTTGGAGTATTTGCAGGGTTTGGAATCTACATGGTTTTGGTGTTTTCCGGTGTAACAGGAAGGCTTGCCAGAGTAGAGAATGTATCACAGGAATTAGATACCGTAAAAGAAGAAATTCTTGCAGAAATTTCCAATCAGCAGCCAGGGATAAATTCGATGAAAGAAACGCAGGAAGAACCGATTAAGCTGGAGGGAACCAAAGAAGAGACACAGATATCACAGGTGGAAACAGAAACGATTACCGCAGTTGTAACGGATGTTACAAAGGTGGTAGAAACGGCTATGCCATGTGTGGTATCTATCACGAATTTTTATACCGCAATGGATTGGTACGGTGATGAGTCAGAAGAAGAGGCAAGCGGCTCCGGTATTATTGTTGGTGAAAATGAAAGTGAACTGCTTATTGTAACGAATTATCATGTCATTGAGGACAGCAATGAGCTTAGTGTCCAGTTTATAGATGATTCTGAGGTTCTTGCTTATGTAAAGGGAACGGATATCGAGCATGATTTAGCAGTCATTACGGTATTTTTATCTGATATAACGGAAGAAACGAAACAGAAGATTGCGATTGCGACGTTAGGTAATTCGGATGCTTTGAAGGTAGGAGAACCAGCCATTGCGATTGGAAATTCTCTCGGCTATGGGCAGTCGGTTACAACCGGTGTCATCAGTGCAATCAACAGAGAGATTATGCTGGATGAGAATACCAGTGAATTCCTGATTCAGACAGATGCGGCTATCAATCCCGGTAATTCCGGTGGAGCCCTTCTGAATGTGAAAGGTGAAGTTATTGGAATTAATTCCAGCAAGATAGCAGATTATGTGATTGAAGGAATGGGATATGCGATTCCTATTTCCACAGCAAAGCCCATTATTGAGGAACTGATGCTTCGGGAGACGAAGCAGAAGGTGGCAGATAATGAGAGATCCTTCCTTGGTATTTCTGGAACGGATGTAACAAGTGAAGTTTCCGCAACCTATGGTATGCCACTAGGAGTATATGTTGCGCAGGTATTAGAGAATTCAGGTGCAGAGAGTGCAGGAATTCAGGCAGGTGATATTATTGTTGCTTTCGATGGAGAAACAATAACACAAATGACACAGCTTCAAGGCCTTTTAGAGTATTACGCAGCTGGAACAACAGTTGATGTAACCGTAATGCGCCAGAGCGATTCAGGTTATCAGGAAAAGGTAGTCAGTGTTACCTTGGGATACCGGACAGAATAAGATAAGTTACATGGAGGTTTTTATGTCAGATCAAGATAAGATAGATCAGGATAAGATAGAAATAGATAAGGAAGAACTGGAAGACGACGATATTGAAATGATAGATGTATCCGAGGAAGAACCTTCCAAATCCAGAGATGACGATTATGATAAAGAAAATGAATACGAGGACGTATGCTTTATCTGTAGAAGACCAGAGAGCAAGGCAGGAAGAATGTTTAAATTGCCAAATCATATTTCCGTATGTTCAGATTGTATGCATAAAACGATGGATACCGTAAGCCAGTTTGATTATCAGGGCATGTTGAATAATACAAGTAACTTTGGCATGGATAATAACAATGAGAAAAAGGGAAGATTTCCGAATATCAGCTTTGTTAATATCGCAGATTTGCAGGGGGATGGCGGAATTCCGAATCGTCAGAAGCTTAAGAAGAAAAAGCCAAAGGAAAATAAGGAAGCTGTATTCAATGTGAAGGATTTACCGGCACCACATAGAATTAAGGCACAGCTTGATGACTTTGTAGTTGGACAGGACTATGCTAAGAAAGTTATTTCTGTTGCAGTATATAATCACTATAAACGTGTTGCAACCGGAACCATGGATGAAATAGAAATTGAGAAGTCAAATATCTTACTTCTTGGTCCAACGGGTTGTGGCAAAACCTATATGGTTAAGACACTTGCAAAGCTGTTGGATGTGCCACTTGCTATTGCAGATGCTACTTCCCTGACAGAGGCAGGTTATATTGGTGATGATATTGAGTCGGTTATTTCCAAGCTTCTTGCAGCCGCAGATAATGATGTGGAGCGTGCAGAACGTGGTATTGTCTTTATTGATGAGATTGACAAGATTGCCAAGAAGAAGAATACAACTTCAAGAGACGTTAGTGGAGAATCTGTTCAGCAGGGAATGCTGAAGCTCTTAGAAGGTGCTGATGTGGAAGTGCCTGTTGGAGCAAACAGTAAGAATGCCATGGTTCCCCTTACGACGGTAAATACCAGAAATATTCTCTTTATCTGTGGTGGTGCATTCCCGGATTTAGATGAAATTATTAAGCAGAGATTGTCTAAGCAGACTTCCATTGGTTTTAACGCTGAACTTAAGGATTCCCTCGACCATGAGAAGAATATCTTGAAGAAAGTTAAGGTAGAGGATATCAAGAAATTTGGTATGATTCCTGAGTTTGTTGGTCGTCTGCCAATCATCTGTCCAATGGATGGTTTGGATAAGGAGAGCTATATCAAGATATTAAAGGAGCCTAAGAATGCGATTCTCAAGCAATATCAGAAGTTGTTAGAGCTTGATGAAGTGAAGTTAAACTTTGATGACAGTGCATTGGAAGCCATTGCCGAAAAAGCAATGGAGCGTGACACAGGAGCCAGAGCGCTTCGTGCTATTATTGAAGAATTTATGCTTGATATTATGTATGAGATACCAAAGGATGAGAATATAGGAGAGGTTACGATTACCGGAGATTATATCAATGGAACCGGAGGGCCGGTCATTGAGATTCGTACAGAATCCGTTCATCCAAAGAAAATAGAAGAACAGCCAAAGGCAGAGCCGGTTCAGGAGAAGAAAGAAGAACCGAAGAAGCCGGAGTCTCAGGATTTCTATGAGTTTTAAAGTTTTTATTTTCTAGTTTTATAAGAAAAAATAATAAATCCGCTCTTTCGGGTATACAATATAGAAAACTTTTCAGAGTGAAAAGGAGATTATTGTGACCTGCAAAGAGCGGATTTTGTCTAATGATTATGCAGATATTATTTTAGATTTTATCATACCGGAGAGATTTGCTTACGAAATACCTGCCGATAGCTGCTATCATAGTGTACTTGGTGATTTAAGGATTATGTATTTACGGAGAGAAGATATTCCGGCAATCAGTGTATCCAATGCCAGTTATTATTTTGTTCCAAGGTGTTATGGACTCACGCAATTGGAACAAAACGCAATAAGAGGCGCACAGGAATATAATTCCATTGCACTATCGGAGGCAGGCATTCTGGCAGTGCAGGGGCAACCACTTAGCCTGACCGGGAAAAATGTAACGATTGGGTTCATTGATACTGGGATTCGTTATGAAAATGAAGTTTTTCGTGATGCATCTGGTAAGAGCCGGATTACTGCAATCTGGGATCAGACCATACAGACAGGAACACCGCCAGAGGGCTTTGAGTATGGTTCAGAGTATACCAATGAGATGATTCAGCAAGCAATAGAAAGTGATCACCCAAGAGAGATTGTACCTAGCACAGATGAGATAGGGCATGGCACAGCAGCAGCAAGTGTAGCAGCTGGAAGCAGAGTAGAGGGCAATGGGCAATTCATAGGAGCAGCACCGGGATGTAATATTGTGATGGTAAAGCTCAAGGAAATCAAACCATATCTAAGGGAGTATTATTTAGTACCTGAAGATGTCCCATGCTATTCAGAAGCAGACATTATGCAGGCAGTGCAGTATTTGCAGAAATATGCTCTTAGTCTATCCAGACCACTAGTCATTTATCTGGGAGTAGGAACGAATCTGGGAGATCATACAGGTGCATCTCCCTTGGGGCGTTATCTGACAGAAATTTCCTATCAAAAGAGCAGGGCGATTATAATTGGCGGTGGAAATGAAGGAAATGCCGAGCGCCACTTTCGGGGAGAAATTACAACAAGACAACCTGTGCAAGAGGTGGAAATCCGGGTTGGAGAGAAGGAAAGTGGTTTCATTATGGATTTTTGGGGAAAATCACCCTATGTTTTTTCAGCATCTGTGCGATCACCGGGAGGAGAAACCATACAGTGGATTAATCCAAGAATAAGAGGACCGCAGACATTTACTTTTGTGTTCGAAAGGACACGGCTTAGTGTAGATTATATTCTCGTAGAGCCTTCTTCCAATTCGGAAATGATACGTTTTCGCTTTGAGGAGCCAACGGCTGGAATCTGGAGTATCGGGATTCGGGCAGAAGGAAATGCAAGTAGCGCTGTTTTCGATTTATGGCTTCCGATTACCCAGTTTTTGCAGGATGAGACTTATTTTCTAAAACCAGACCCCTATATTACACTGACAGATCCGGCGTATACAGCCAGAGCAGTTTGTGCAACCTCCTATAATGATGAAAATGACAGCCTTTATGTAAATGCCGGAAGAGGATTTTCAAGAGATGAGCAGATAAAACCGGATATTGCAGCACCTGGTGTAAATGTCAGTTCCATTCTTGGAAATAGAAGTGGTTCCAGCATGGCGGCGGCCATAACAGCAGGCGGTGTAGCGCAGATTTTGCAATGGGCGGTTGTGGAGCAAAAGGATATTCTGGTAGATTCAGAGAGTATTCGTAACTATCTGGTACGTGGAGCAAGAAGAAAGGATGGTGTAGAATATCCAAACCGTGAGTACGGTTATGGGTTTTTGAATATAGAGGGTGTATTTCGTTTTCTGGCAGGAACATCATAAAATTTTGGTTTTTATCTTTTTTTATTTCAAGCATTTTACGTATATTTTCTTTTCGTTCCGCTAAAAATATCCATAGCAACAAAAAAGTAATGACAGCCAGATGGCTGGGGAGGAAAGGAAAATGAAAAAGAAAGTTATTTTATTATTGATGTGCGTTACCTGTTGTGCCATGTTCTCTGCGTGTGGAAGAAAGAATACGGAGAATACAGACCCATTAACGGGTCAGGAGCAGAATACAGAAATTGCACAGGAAAATGTGCCACTGGAAGAGAATGCCAACGCTGCAAATGGTACGGATTTCGAAACACTTCTGGCGCAGGAAAATAATGCAAATGGAGTCATTGATTATATTAATACGAACATTGTAGGAGCAACAGAAAACGATATACACAGATTCTTTACCGGATTATTAGGATATGGCAATAATATCAGAGACATCGACTTTACAAGATTAGAGGAAAGTCGTCAGTATATGCCGGAAGACATGGTTGCCTTCATGGAACTTATGAAATTGGAAAAAGAATCTCCGTCCATGGTAATGTCTAACGAAGAGAATCGTATGACAATCGGTCTTACCCTTTCTGAAATGTTGGAAAGAGCTTTGTTATTCGAGCAGCATATTGAGAAGTATCCTAACAATGTAAGTACAGAGGCCGCTACTACCTTATATGAAGAAATTGCAACCCATGCAATCACAGGTGGTTATGATAAGACAACTGGTGTTGCGCATTATTATCAGGGAGCCACAGCTGACGTAGTAGATGAGCAGGCATTAACTTATTATCAGCAGTTCGTAGACGCTAATCCTAATACAAAGTTAGGTCAGGTGGTTAAGGAATATATTACTGTTTTACAGGAGAACCACTTTAAGCTGAATGACAATGTAGAGAACTTCTATCACAGCATTCATGAGCGTTTACTTCCTGTAGTAAATGAGACACACACAGGCGCAGCAGGAGAAAACAATAGCACAGCAAACGGAACCACAACAAACGGAACAACCACAAACGGAACAACAACAAACGGAACAACCACAAATGGAACGACAACAAACGGAACAACAACAAACGGAACAACCACAAATAAAACAACAACCAACAAAACAACCAATACAACTACAGGAACAACAAATGGAGTTGCTAAGTAGAGTTATTAAGTAGTCTTGCTTTTTCTTAGGGTTTCGAGTTAGAATCATAGATAGGAATTTATAATAGCAGTTAAGCTTTCGGTTATGGAGGATATCTATGATATATACAATAATAGGTCTTACGCTGTTTGTAACAGATGGAATCATAAAACTATTTGTGGAGAAAAAGGGAAAAGAAGGTATTGAGCGTCCGATATTAGGAGGAAAGCTGCTGCTTAGGAAATATCATAATACAGGAGCCATGCTTGGTATCGGGGCAACAAATCCCAAATGGACAGCGTTTGTATCTATTATTTTCACCGTTTTCATGTCAGGCGTTTATGTAGCAACGCTGGGGATGAAGGGAAAGCGAATTCTGAAGACTGGGCTTGCCCTGCTGCTTGGTGGGGCTTATAGTAACACCTATGACCGACTACGTAGAAAATATGTGGTAGACTATGTGTCCTTTGGAATGAAGAAGAGCAGACTCAAGAACGTAATTTTCAATATATCTGATTTTGGAATTATCATTGGAGCAGTACTTTTTTCCATTGGAGAGCTGCTTAGCGAATAAAAAAGAATGGTTATTAGAAAACCCCGACAGAATCCTGCCGGGGTTTCTATATGCCAGATAAAATTTATGCAGTAATTATGGTACCAACCTTTTCGTTGATGGCATCAGCCGTCTTATTCAGAGAGGTGATGATAACACGACCTTGTGGTACGGCTTCCAAATAAGCGATAGCAGCCTGAATCTTAGGAAGCATATCTGTTTCACCAAACTCTCCTTCTTCCATGTATTTCTTAGCTTCAGAAACAGTCATGCCAGTAATCGCTTCCTGATTGTCTTTATCAAAGTTACGATATACATAATCCACGTTTGTAAGGATTAAAAGTTCATCTGCTTTCAAATCAGAAGCAAGCTTTCCGGCAATGCTGTCTTTTTCAATAACAGCAGAAGCACCCTTTAAGATGTGCTGCTGTTCGATGACAGGAATTCCACCACCGCCACATGCAATAACAACCTGATCGGCATCTGCAAGGGCTTTGATAGCTTCGATCTCAACAATATCAATAGGATTAGGAGCAGCAACGACTCTACGATAGCCATCTGTTTCCTGAATCACATAATTACCCTTGTTCACTTCCATATCGGCATCGTCTTTAGACATGTATCTGCCAATTGCTTTCTTTGGCTCATAGAAAGCTTCGTCGTAAGGATCAACCGTTACCTGAGTCAGAATGGTACTGACTGGCTTAGAAATTCCTCTGTTTAATAATTCAGACTTTAATGAGTTCTGAATATCATAGCCTACATAACCCTGACTCATGGCAGAGCATACACACATAGGCGCTGGTGTATAATCAATATAAATACGTCTTAATTCTGTCATAGCCTTATGTATCATGCTGACCTGAGGACCATTGCTATGAGTGATGGTCAACTGGTAATCTGCTTCAACCAAATCAGCCAAAGCTTTTGCGGTATTTTTAACAGCATTTTGCTGTTCCATAATCGTATGGCCTAATGCGTCATGACCTAATGCGACAACAACCTTTTTCTTGCTCATATCGAAAACCTCCGTTAGTATAGATTTTTGTCTTAGGAAATATACATAAATTATATCATTTTCGTGTTCCTTTGTATACCAGAACTGTTATAAATATTTTCATGAAAAAAGGTTCGGATTGTAATACCGAACCTTTTTTCGTATATAAGTAATTCAATGAATGAAAAGAGAGGGGAAGGCAATTTAATTTCCAAATGGCCAGAAGTAATTAAACGGACTTGTATAATCGTAGCCGTTTTGTGGAGCTTGCTCCTGGGAAGGAGTGGACTGGTTATTGTCATTGTTTGTTTCAGTCTCTGCATCATCACCAAATACATCCTTGGAACCTAAAGTGAGTGAAAAGCTCTGTTCCACATAACCTTCGCTGCTTGGAACCATGGCAATGAGTTCAACGGTTTCACCAGATTTATAATAAGTTAACAGAGTTTTCAGCTCGCTCATGCTCTTAACGGTCTGACCATCAAACTTTGTAATAATATTACCTTTGGAAAGACCTGCTGCCATAGCGGGTGAATCATCATAAATCATATTAATATAGATACCGATAGGCATGTCATAGGTCTGTGAAATCTCACTTGTGACATCCGTTCCGCCAATGCCAAGGTAGCCCTGTGCTGTTTCATCAACAACATCTCTTGTTTCCTTTAACATCAGTTCTTCAATAATGGACTGAACATCGGAAATGGGAATCGCATAGCCCATACCTTCTACAGAGCTTGAAGCAACCTTCACGGAGTTAATACCGATTAATTCACCATTCATATTCAGTAAGGCACCACCGGAATTACCAGGATTGATTGCAGCATCCGTCTGAATCAGCTTATTGGTAATGGTATTTCCATCGTCATCGGAAACGCTGACTTCACGGTTTAATGCACTGATGATACCGGTTGTAACAGATTGTCCATAGCCTAAAGCATTACCAATAGCAACAACCTCCTGACCAAGTTCCAGCTTGGAAGAATCGCCAATCGTAGCAACCTTAATCTGTGATTGCATTTCGCTTGTGATATCATTCATGGAAACAGAAATCACTGCCAGGTCTTTGTCAGATTCATAGCCTTTTAACTTGGCACTCACAAGAGAGGGATCATCGCTGTCTTCATCATAGCTGAATACAACACTTAATTCGCTGCTGCCAGATACTACATGATAATTGGTAACGATTAAAAGTTCAGAGTCATTGGCACCGATGATAATACCGGAACCGCTGCTTTCGGTGTCCTGCTGATAGGTACCAAACATGGTTCGTACTTCAGTCACTCCCTTATTCGTAATGGATACGACACTTGGAAGACAGCTGTTGGCAATCGTAGTGATATCAGCAGAGGATGCGGAAGATGAGGATTCTGCTGTGGCCAGAGAGCTTGTTGTTGTGGAAAGCTGTGGGGAATTGTTTTCGGCTTCCAGCTTTTCTAACTCCAGTTTTGTCTCCAAAAGCTGTTGATTTGTAATGTAGGTTGGAATACTGAAGGCGGTACCTGCTGCAACACCAAAGAGAGCGCCAAGGCAGATAAAGCTGACTGCCTTTTTGAAAAAAGGTCTTTGTTTTTTGGTCTTTTTTGGACTTTGTGGCTGTGGTGCCTGCTGGGTACCATAGGAATAGGTATTGTTCATATTGCTGTTTCCAGCGGAATAATAATATTCGTGTGTCTGATTATTGTCTTCGTACATGGATAAAACTCCTTTCTGTTTGCGAATGTTTATCTTAATCATTGTAGTTTTCTTGTTTACAAGTATTACTATAACTTCAATTTGTGTTCAAATTTTATCGATTTTGTGT
>CAYUKO010000075.1:0-18516 GCA_964445375.1 uncultured Roseburia sp. | reverse complement strand
GCTTTAGAAGATTTATTCTTTGGACAAATAGACATTGTTACACCTCCTTATTCGCGTTAAAAATATCTTTAATCGCTGCCATGCGGGGATCTGGAACGAAATCATCGCATCCACATTCTCCCTCATTCAGATTTTTACCGCATACTTTACAAATTCCTTTACAGGATTCGTTGCACAAAACCTTCATTGGCCAATTCAATAATATTTCATTATTGATTAGTTCATCCACATTTAAGTGATATCCTTCAACAAAGTTCATCTCATCTGACTCTTCTTCTCTTTCGAGACTGTCAGGTGACAAAGCACTAAACGAAAAGGATAAATCAAATGTATAATCAACATCTCTCAAGCATCTGCCACATTCCATGCCAAACGTAAGCTTTACACTTCCCTCGACATTTGCTTTAGATTGTCCTGCGTTAGAAAGCTTCAATGCAACCGGGGTCTTATCCTTAATCGAAAAAGTACCCAACTGACATGTAAATGTCTCCGGCTCATAAGAAACGGTAAGTTCCTGCATCTGTCCTTCATTTGTAAATACATCTGTCAAATTCACTAACATAGTAGACTCCTATCGCACACTGTAATATTATACATAGACATAATATTTTTGTCAACAAATTTTTCTATTTCAATTTATCAAATTTTTATGTTTTCTCATACACCTTTTTATGAAGGGTAAATCAACACTTTATGCTATTATATGGGAAAGGCTTGTGAAGTGCAAGAGTCAATTATTAACAAATCTCAAATCGAATCTCAAATGCCTTATACCCATCTCGCCAATCCCTATTATAAAAAATCGTTCCATTATGTTTTTCTACAATCTTCTTGCTGATAGACAGTCCTAATCCACTTCCATTTTTCGTATTTCGGGAAGTATCACTAATGGAAAACGGGTCAAATAACGTTTCTTCCAAATCTTCTTCAATTTTTGCTCCATTATCAGCAAAAATGAGCTGGATTTCCTGCTCCTTTTGAAGTAATCGAATCCTACAGGATGTTTTTTCCGGGTTATGCTTTATCATATTTGATATCAGATTTGAAAACACTCGCCGCATTTCTAATTGATCAAAGGAAAATACAATCTTTTCATCCGGTATCTCCAATTCCAGGTTCATCCGACGCGACTCCAGCTCCCGATAATATCCGGCAACACAAGTTCTCAAACATTCTGCTAAGTCTCCCTGTTCGAATTTCAACTGATAGGTCTGATTCTCCAGTCTGGTATATGCCAACAATTCTTCTAGCAAATTATTCGCATGGTCTGTCTGATCAACAATCGTTTGAAGATACTCCATCTCTTTTTCCTGCGTCAAAGCAACCTTCTGCTGCAGTGCTTTACTATACCCCTTAACCATTGTCATCGGCGTTTTCAGGTCATGTGCAATACTTGCGTACAGCTGTTGGTTTTTCTGCTCCTGCCTTACTTTTTCCTCAGCAGCTCTACTCAATTCCTCTACCATATAATTAAAGTTTGCCTGCATATGCTTAAATTCAAACTGTGCCTTAACAGGTATACGGACATCCAGATTTCCATGGCTAACTTCCAGCATACTCTGATTCAATCCTATAATCGGCTTAATTACCTTTTTCCTAATTCTGGAATAAAACAGCGTTCCTGCTAAAATAATCCAAAACAATCTTCCAATTTCTATGACAATCATCACTTGCTGTCCTGACAGCGCTGTTTCGTAATTCTTCCAAAAAATCATCCCATCTATAAATCCCATTCCACATTGATAAATCAGAAGGCAAATATAAAACCACACGATAATATAGATTTGAAACGGTATACTGATCTTATTTTTCTTCTTATTTTCTATCTTACTTTCCATCTGCTTCCTCCATACGATAGCCTAGTCCACGAATCGTATTAATATAATGATACTTCTCATCCTGCAACTTAGTTCGTAGCTTACTAATAGCTACCATTACACTATTATCATCCGGAAATACCGTTTCCTCCCATGCAGCCTCATAAATCTGATTCTTCGTCACAACATTCCCTTTATGCTCCATGAAAAACTGCAAAATACGATACTCCATTGCTGTAAGCTCTATTACCTTTCCATCCTGATACAGTTTACACTTCTCTATATCTAACTTCAAATTACCGCAGACGAACTCCTGTTTCTGCTCTACCGCGCCATAGCCATAGCACCGCCTTAGGTTCGCAGTTACTCTTGCCGCAACCTCCAACGGATCAAATGGCTTCACGATATAATCATCCGCTCCTAGCTGCAATCCCTTTATCTTGTCATGCAATTCCGTCTTTGCCGTGAGAAACATAAGCGGTACATTACTTACCTGACGCAGCTTTTGCGCAAACGCATACCCATCCAGATATGGCATCATTACATCCGTTATTACCATATCAATCTGATGTTCCTGCCAGATTGACCACGCCTCTTCTCCATGATATGCTGCCAACACTTTATGTCCTTGCATCTCAAGATAAAGCTTTAACAATTCTACAATTTTTGGTTCATCATCCACAACTAATATCTGAAACATATTCTATCTTCCCTCTTTTGCAAGCAATGTTTTATTGCTATTTTCCCATGCTTTCTTTCTCCATGCAACCCAAATTAGAAATACTAATACCGGTACCATTTTCATTCTTTCTTTTCCTCCTTTTTGTTTTCTTGTAAGACTATCTTAAATGCTGTAACTTTCTTCCAATTTAACGAAACCTTAATGTTATCTTAACTTTCCTTTTTTATACGTGAAAACAAAAAACTGATATCATGTGAGCATTCACATAATATCAGTTTTCTCTTATTTTTCTTTATTTGTTTCAATTACCCTGAAAAGCTTGTTCTTTTTTCAAAATGATTACTCTTCAAATCCCATGAGAATATCATCGATTTCATACCAGTCATCTTCTGTAACGACACCTGTCATGTAATCAATATTGTAAGTCTTTACTACAGGATCAGAAACCTTTGTTTCTGCTGCTCTTGCATTGATAACTTCCAACATCATATTTGCATAATCCTGTTCAATTGCAGCAAGTTCTTCATCTGTGCAGCTATCAGGATCAACATTGCTGTACTTGTTCTGGAACTCTGCAATTACCATATCCGCATCACTGTCAATAACATACAAGAAATCAACAGGATAAAGAGTTAATTCCATGGTACCTGTTAAAGTATCCTCATCATACTGCATATCAGTAATTTCCCATTTAGCCTTGCTTAATACCATTTCTGCAATCTTATAATAACTTTCAATGGTAGCTTCGTCTAAAACGCTGGAATCCATATCAAGATAATACATCAGGCTTTCTGCATAATACGCAACTTCAGATTCATATAATGCAATTGCATTCTCTTCTGTGTCATACATATTTGCAACATATTCTGTATAATCGCCATAGAAGCTTGTTCTTAATGCAGTATCCATATAGGTACGAACATCTTCTTCTGAACCACCCCAGTTATCATCTGTAAGAGTATACTTTACAGTAGTAAGTGGTTTCTTCTTATTGCCATCTACATCCATTTCAACCTGACAAATCCACTCATCTGCATTTGTATATTCATAATACATAGCAGTTCCTTCTGTGGAAGTTGGCTCTCCGTATGCTGTTTTAATATCTTCAGAGGTGCTCTTTGTTGTAACACCGCTTGGTAATACAGCTTCAAAATCCTCAACTGCGATTTCAAGAGAAGATACCATGCATTTCTCTACGGTTGCATTTTCATCTGACATATTAAGTACAGTTACCTTTACATACTGCTTGTTGTCATTGAAAAGTTCAAATTCTGTAGATTCCATTCCTGGTTCCAGTTCAAAATCATCTTTGTTATCATAGCTGTTTGATACATGCCATCCTGTATTTATCAAGTATGACATATCACAAGGGAATGTATAAACAGTACCATCAATATAAATCTCACTGCTGCTAAGTTCTGATGCTACCATCTCAGTACCCTTTGCAATCCATTCATCATTTGCTCCACATGCTGTCATCATAACACTCATTCCAAGGCATACGCCTGCTAACATTTGTTTTTTCATCTCTCCGACCTCTTCTGTTTATATTTTTGACGGCTTTAAAATTCCTTTTTTTAATTTTTAAGCCTACTGTAGGATAACATGATATTTTCATTTAGTAAACGACATTTTTTTCAAAATATACTACTCTATTTTGCTTAAAATGCAAATTAAGCCCACAAAGTATGTTAAATTTCACTTTTTGTGCTAAAATAAATATCGATACAAAACATGAAACTACATGCAGAAAGGAACCATCCAAATGAAAATTGCTGCCGTTATTTCCGAATACAACCCCTTTCACAATGGACACCTCTATCAACTGAATACGATTCGTGAAAAACTTGGTGCCGATCGGATTATTGTTGTCATGAGCGGTAACTTTACTCAGCGTGGCATTCCTTCTTTGATTGATAAGTTTACCCGTTGTAAAATGGCTTTGGAAAATGGTGCTGATGTCGTTTTTGAGCTCCCTGTTTACTATGCAACCGGAAGTGCTGAATTCTTTGCACAGGGCGCAGTTTCTTTATTAGATAAATTAGGTGTGGCTGACATCCTTCACTTTGGTAGCGAGGACGGTGATCTGGATACGCTCCTATCCTGTGCAAAAATACTGGCAGACGAACCTGTATCCTTTAAAGAATCCCTTACTTTATTATTAAAAGAAGGGGTTTCCTTTCCAACCGCACAGGCGCAAGCATTAACTTCGGAATTAAAGAAACATAACTTTTCTGCAAATCAGCTTAATTTACAACAGACAATTTCGATGCCAAACAACACTCTTGGCATCGAATACATCAAAGCTTTATTACAAAGAAACAGCACAATTCATCCCATGACCCTAAAACGCAAAGGCAATCAGTATCATGAATTACAGCTATCCGATGAACAACACGCCTCAGCAAATGCCATTCGCAGCTTTTTACATCAACTTACCTATACAACTTCCAAAACCCCAGTTGAGTCCGATGATCTGGCAAAAGAAAATTATGACTCAATCAAAAATCAGCTTCCAAAGTCGGTTTATGACTACCTTGTGGATAAAAACAATCAGGAATTTTTGTTTTCTGATGATTTTTCCACCATTTTATATTATAAGCTTTTATCAGAAATACAAGCATGCAACCATGTAAAAGAATATTATGATGTTACAGAACAAATCAGTGACATCATTGTCAAAAATCTTTCCAGCTTTACTACATTTTCCGATTTCTGTCTTGCCTGTAAGTCCAAAAATCTTACCTACAACCGCATTCACAGATGTCTGACACATATTCTGTTAGATTTAAAGCAGGAACAGATTCTAGAATATAAAGCAAGTGATTATACTTCTTATGCAAGGCTACTAGGTTTTTCAGAAGGTGGTAAGGACGTCTTGAAATCCATCAAGGCAAATTCTTCCATTCCCGTTATTACAAAGCTGTCAAAAGCACTCAAAGAACAAGTTAATCCTTATGTTCTTTCATCCTTAAAAGCGGATATTCACGCTTCACAGCTCTATTACATGCTACAAGGACAAAAATATGGTCACATTGCAAAAAACGAATTTACACAAGAAATCATTCGCATCTGACCAAAAGTCAGCTTCTACACAAATGTTAATCTTATTTCGTATTTGAAAAGGAAACGTATTATGCAGACAACACATAAGAAATGGATTGGTATCGCAATTGGATTTACATTAATTATATTCATCTTAATTATCCTATATCGCTTCAACTATATTCCACATGCCAAATACACAAGCAAGCAATTCGGAATCACTGCATACACAAGCAGTCAGGATAAGGATAACGATGGCATTGATGACCAGACTGACATATTATTAAATGCCATAAATTACATCAAAACGGAACCTAAATATAAAAGCAAATACTACACCACTGGCTACTCGAATGACGAATATGGCGTATGCACTGACGTTGTTTCATTTGCTCTACTGGATGCTGGATATGATTTGATGACACTCGTTCAGGAAGATATCGCATCACATCCCGAGGACTATGACATTGACAAACCTGACCCCAATATCGATTTTCGGCGTGTCAAAAACCTTAAGGTTTATTTTGAGCATACTGCGATTCCTCTCACCTTAGACATTACCAAAACCGATGAATGGCAAGGTGGTGATATTGTTATTTTCGAAAAGCACATTGGAATCGTATCAGATAATAGAAATAAGAAGGGAATTCCTTTTGTGATTCACAACGCTAACCCAATACAGGCAAGCTACGAAGAGGACATTCTGGAGACATGGGGTACTATCGTTGGACATTACAGAATCAGCTAAATAATAAATATACATGATACAAAAAGTCCGCATACCATAATCGTATGCGGACTAATTTCATTAATTCTTAAAACTATGGATAGGAGCTGGGATTCTTCCACCCCTATTAACGAATGCATCACAAGAGAAATTGTTAACTGGCATAATTGGCGCGTGTCCAAGCAAGCCACCGAATTCTACATTCTCTCCTACACCCTTTCCAATAACAGGGATAACTCTGACAGCTGTTGTCTTCTGATTAATCATACCAATTGCAAGTTCATCTGCAATCATGCCTGCAATTGTTGTTGCCTTTGTATCACCCGGAATAGCAATCATATCAAGACCTACAGAGCATACACAAGTCATAGCCTCAAGCTTCTCAAGTGTTAATGCGCCTGCATTAACAGCATCGATCATACCTTGATCTTCGCTGACTGGAATAAATGCACCACTTAATCCACCTACGTAAGAAGAAGCCATAACGCCACCCTTCTTAACCTGATCGTTTAATAATGCAAGAGCTGCTGTTGTTCCAGGTGCACCTGCATATTCAAGACCGATTTCGCAAAGAATATCTGCCACACTGTCACCAATAGCTGGTGTTGGTGCTAAGGATAAGTCAATGATACCAAATGGAATACCAAGTCTCTTAGAAGCCTCCTGTGCAACAAGCTGACCAACTCTTGTAACCTTAAATGCAGTCTTCTTAATTGTCTCACACAATACTTCGAAATTCTCACCACGTACAGATTCCAGAGCTGTCTTAACAACACCTGGACCACTTACGCCGACGTTGATAATCGCATCCTCTTCCGTAACACCATGGAAAGCACCTGCCATGAATGGGTTATCATCCGGTGCATTACAGAATACAACTAACTTCGAACAACCAATTGAATCATTTTCTTTGGTAAGCTCTGCTGTTTCCTTAATAATATCGCCCATTAATCTGACAGCGTCCATATTGATACCTGTCTTAGTAGAACCAAGATTTACAGAACTACATACTAACTCTGTCTCAGCAAGAGCCTTTGGAATAGAACGAATCAAAAGCTCATCAGCCTTTGTCATTCCCTTGCTTACCAATGCAGAATATCCACCGATAAAGTTTACTCCTACTTCTGCTCTTACCTTATCAAGAGTCTTTGCAATCGTAACAAAATCATCCGGTGTCTTACATGCTGCTCCACCAACCAAAGCAATTGGCGTAACAGAAATTCTCTTATTTACGATAGGAATTCCAAATTCCTTCTCAATTGCCTGACCCGTAGCTACTAAATCCTTTGCTACGGTCTTAATCTTGTTATAGATATTTGCATTGAGCTTATCTAAGTCCGAATCGATACAATCTAAAAGGCTGATACCAAGAGTAATGGTTCTAACATCAAGGTTCTCCTTCTCAATCATATCATTCGTTTCTAATACTTCATTAATATTTATCATGATGATTCTCCTTATCCTACTAATTAGATTCTGTGCATGCTGTTGAAGATTTCTTCTCTCTGGCACTTAATAATAACGCCGATTTCTTCACCAAGCTTATCCAATTCATCAGATACTTCACTAACAGACTTTGTTGCCTGACTCATATCTGCAATCATCATCATATTAAAATAGTCATTTACAATTGTCTGTGAGATATCAAGAATGTTAATCTGATTCTCTGCAAGATATGTACAAACCTTTGCAATAATACCAACTGTATCTTTTCCTACTACTGTAATAATTGTTTTCTTCATAATCCTTGACTCCTATTCCAGCTTCATTTTCGAAGCAAATATTATATCCATAATAAACAATATTTTCCTAAATTTCAACCATTCTCGATAATTCGTTTCGATTTGCTACAAAAATAGGAAAATCATCCGCCTTGTACGGATTGTCTGCCATTGTAATTTCAAGTCTTACTGTCTCGTATGCAAGCTCTGCCAGATTATTCTCTTTACTTAAATGTCCCAGGCATACCGCCTGTAATCCATCATGCATCAGCCGGCTCAACAGTTTTCCTGACAATTCATTGGATAAATGACCACGTTTTCCTAAAATTCTCTGTTTCAGATAATAAGGATATGGTCCAACCTGAAGCATATTTACGTCATGATTCGCCTCAAGCATTAACGCATCCATTCCCTTTAAGCTCTCTACGGTATAATCATCATAGGTGCCAAGGTCTGTTACAACTGCCATTTTATTCTTTCCATACTGGAATCGATAGGCTACCGGTTGTGCAGCATCATGAGATATTCGCATGGGATTAATGGTAATATCTTTCAGAATCATTTTCTCATCCGCATTGATTTCATGAAAAAGTTCCTCATCAATTGCTCCAAGGTTCTTTGTATTCTTTATTGCCTCAATTGTTCCGGCAGTAGCATAGATTGGAATCCCAAACTTTCTGCTCAAAACACCAAGTCCATTAATATGGTCTGCATGTTCATGTGTAATTAAAATACCATCCACATCTCTTCCTGTCAGCCCAAGCTTTCCAAGCCCCTCTACTGTTCTCTTACAGCTAATCCCTACATCAACCAGTAAATGCGTCGCTTCTGTACCCACATACACACAGTTTCCGCTACTACCGCTTGCAATGCTGCACATCCTCATTTAAATAACCAAACCTTTCCTCTTATGCAACTATTACATTCCTTCATAGTTACGCTTCATTCTTTCTTAGCTCCAGTAGATTTCTACCTTATCGCCATTCTTCAATTCCTGTGTATACTGTGCCTGTTCACCATTCACTTTAGTAACAATGCCATTTCCACGCATCTTACTTGTATCAAAATCGATATAATCGAAGATATCTACAAAGCAATAGGTATCTTTACCTTCTAATACAACAGGTTTCTGATTTACAATAATAACCAGCTTCTCATTTTCTTTCTCTTTTGTTTCTTCCTTAGCTGCATCCTCAATCATATTACGGAACACATGCACGGTATCCTTCTTTTCTTCGGAAGATGTATTCTCCTGTTCTGTCGCCATCGCTTCTTCTGTTACAGAAGCTTTACTCGTAACAGGCTGCGTCTTTATGACATCATTGTCATAAATAACAATATCTTTTGTAGCCTTTGCATCATTTACAAGAAGTTCAACTTCTTTCTCATTCAGATTCAGATATTCCACGATCTGTTCATATGTATAATATGCGTATAAGGATACGGCATCGTCCTCCTGAATCTGGTTTCTGATTTACAATAATAACCAGCTTCTCATTTTCTTTCTCTTTTGTTTCTTCCTTAGCTGCATCCTCAATCATATTACGGAACACATGCACGGTATCCTTCTTTTCTTCGGAAGATGTATTCTCCTGTTCTGTCGCCATCGCTTCTTCTGTTACAGAAGCTTTACTCGTAACAGGCTGCGTCTTTATGACATCATTGTCATAAATAACAATATCTTTTGTAGCCTTTGCATCATTTACAAGAAGTTCAACTTCTTTCTCATTCAGATTCAGATATTCCACGATCTGTTCATATGTATAATATGCGTATAAGGATACGGCATCGTCCTCCTGAATCTGGTAATCTTCTGTTTCTAGTCTTCCATTGACCTTAATTGGCTTCTTAAGTTCAATTTCCGTACCATTATATGTTACATGAAGTCTTCCATTGTAATCAACCAGATCAGAAATCTTTACAGCAGCCGGTGCACCTGCGGTTGATTCTTCCATAACAATCTCATCATTTGCTTTGATTGCATAACTCAAATCCACTGCTGTTCCATTCACGTAAATCTTGGCACTTTCACCATATTCTCCCTTGGATACACGAGCCTTACCATTTACTGTGTAATGAAGCTCCTGACCACGTCTTGGGAATAAGCTTTCTCTTGAGAAAGATGCCTGAATCGCAGCATCTACTACTGCAAGCTTGTTATTGTCATAAAGCTTAATCTTGCTTCCATTAAACGTTACATAGATAAAATTATTGTTCTGCTCATAATAAGACAGACAGATACCTATCGGAGTAACAATCGTCGAATCCTTAAGACATCCTTCCGGGAATTCTACTTCTTTCATGATTTCTTCTCCACGAAGAGCAACACGCTTCGGGTCAAGTCCCAATTCTTCCGCAATCTTATCACTGAAGCCCTGAATCTTTCCGCCACCACCTACGATAAAGACAGCACTTGTTGAATTACCGCCATTCAATCTCTTAATCTCATCTGCCGCAAGCTTTGCCATTTTATCAATCTCAGCCTGGCACATAGAAAGCACTTCTTCCGAAGTAATCGTCTGCTCTAATCCCATGATATCTTCATAGGTAATCACATTCTTGGTCTGCGCCTCTTTCTTGATTTTCTCTGCAGTAGCGAAGTCAATCAGACACTTCTTAGCAAGTGATTCTGTAATCGAATCTCCCGCACATGGAATCATACCAAACGCAACGACACTTCCGTCATTTGTGACAGAAATATCAGAAGTACCAGCACCAACATCAATCATCGCAATATTCAACAAACGGAATTTCTCTGGTATTGCCAGTCTGATTGCAGCGATTGGCTCCAAGGTCATATTGGCAACTCTAAGTCCCGCAAGCTCTACGGCACTATACAAACCATCTACAACATCATCCGGCAGGAAGGTTGCAATCATGTCTGTACCAATATTTTTTGCCTTGTGATGTTCTGGTTGTCCCATCCACATACCGTTCAAATAATACTTAACAATAGAATATCCCACACAGTAAAAATGTGTGTCCGTATCATTTTCTTCCTTAAACTGTCTGAATGCCTTCTCAACGCCCAAAGAAGC
The DNA here is from genome assembly GCA_964445375.1 of uncultured Roseburia sp. Classification (GTDB taxonomy): domain Bacteria; phylum Bacillota; class Clostridia; order Lachnospirales; family Lachnospiraceae; genus COE1. Next base: position 7,486 of record CAYUKO010000075.1, on the reverse strand, counting down.
AAGCGTACTGATATCTTCTTTTGTTACATTACGCTCTTTTTCAAAATCCATATCCACATGGACTGTGAGAGTCTTTAATACACGTCCGGCTGCTGCAATACATACATCGCGAAGTTCAAGTCCACTCTTCTCCTCAAGCGCTTCCTTAATCTCTGTAATCGTTGCTGCCACACGGTTAATATCGTGAATCTGTCCATCCAGCATCGCTCTTGTCTGATGCTCGCGAATCTCCTGCGCTACGACAACAAAATTCTCTCCGCGCTTGTAACCAATTGTTCCTACGACACTTCTTGTTCCGATATCTAACCCAAATACCGGTGCTGCTTCATACATGTTTGTCTGATTCATTTTCGTTCCCCCATTTTCTCATTAATTTGCTTGTAAGTTTCTTCTAAATCACCATTGTTTATAATTGCAACATTACAGTGCTTTCTGAATTCTTCCTCACTAAGCTGTCCCCTCATAATATCTGCTATCTTCTCAGCGCTGTACTGTCTGCTTTCTGCCAGTCTTTTGCTTCGTATCTCCACATCTGTATGGATATACCACATCTCATCAACAATTTCATCATAATGCTCTTCGATGAGAAGTGCTGCTTCTATAAAAAGAAAATCAATCTCTCCTGCTTCCTTTTCCTTCTGCATTAACTCTATAAAATATTTCTTCACTTCCGGGTGGATAATGGCATTTACACCTGCAAGCCTATCTTTATCGCTAAAAATAACTGCTGCCATTTTCTTTTTATCAATCAAACCATTTTCCTGTAAAATGTCTTTTCCTAAAAAAGTGACAATCCTGTCATAACAGGTATGTCCCGGTTCTTCTAAGAGATGTGCTACTTCATCAGCTCTTACCACTTTACTGTTATAGTTCTCTTCTATATAAGAAAGAATCTGCGATTTACCGGCTCCAACTCCTCCGGTAATACCTATCGTCATCATACTTATCTCACCCTTTTTGATTATCTTAATCTATTCTTTGCTTGTTCTACTTTGCTTCGTACCAGTTCTCTCCTGTATGAAGGTCTACCTCCATACGAACCGCCATCTCACATGACAGGCTTCCTGCTTTGCATGTTGCATTCTGCATTTCCTCTGCTAAAATCGTTCGAACCTGCTCTACTTCCTGCTCTTTTGTTTCGATTAGAAGTTCATCATGAATCTGCAAAATCAACTTTGACTTCAATCCATTGGTTCTTAAAGCATTGAATACATGCAGCATCGCCAGCTTAATAATATCTGCTGCCGTTCCCTGAATTGGTGAATTCATGGCAATTCGTTCCCCAAAAGATCTCTGCATGAAATTCGAAGATTTCAACTCTGGAACTGGTCTTCTTCTGCCAAATAAAGATACACAATAACCATTTTCCTTTGCATCTACTACTGTCTGATCTAAAAAGGTCTTAATTCCCGGATAGGTCTTGAAATACTCGTCAATATATACCTTTGCTTCTTTTGGCGAAATACTTAAGTCCTGACTTAAACCAAAAGAGCTGATTCCATATACAATACCAAAGTTTACAGCCTTTGCATTTCGTCTCTGCAAATCAGTTACTTCCTCTAGTGGTGTGTTAAATACCTTCGAAGCAGTAATTCGGTGAATATCCTCATCCAACTGATATGCTTCAATTAACTGTGCATCACCAGACATATGTGCAAGCACTCTTAATTCAATCTGAGAATAATCCGCATCCATAAAGATACATCCCTGCTTTGGCACAAATACCTTACGGATTCTTCTTCCAAGCTCCATTCTCATTGGAATATTCTGCAAGTTCGGTTCTGTTGAACTCAATCGTCCTGTTGCCGTAATCGTCTGATTAAAGTTCGTGTGGATTCGATTATCATCCTCGATATACGCTGCCAAACCATCTGCATAGGTTGATTTTAATTTGGCAAGTCCACGATACTCTAAAATCTCACTGACAATTGGATAATCCGGTGCAAGTTTTTCCAACACGTCTGCTGCCGTAGAATATCCTGTCTTTGTCTTTTTACCACCTGGCAATTGAAGCTTTTCAAATAGAACTTCGCCAAGCTGTTTTGGTGAATTAATATTAAAATCCTGTCCTGCGCGCTCATGAATACTGTTTTCCAGCTCTGTAATTCTTCCGGTAAGTGCTTCTCCATATAACCGAAGCTCTTCCGGCTTTACAAGAACGCCTTCTTTTTCCATATCATAAAGAACATAAGATAACGGCATCTCCAGCTCACGAAACAGCTTGTCCATGCCATTCTGCCCTAACGCCTCCTGCAGCACTGGTGCTGCCTGATATAAGGCAAACACTTCCTGCGCATAATAACGAACGCACTCTGTTCTTCTATCCTGAAAAGCGGTTGTCAAATCTGTCTTTCCAAAGATTTCACTCCAGCTTTGTAAGGTCACTCCAAGATATTCATTGGCAATATCTGCAATCTCATAATCATTTTTCAATGGATTGATCAGATATGCGGCTATCTTACAGTCAAATAAAGCTTTTGTTATTACCTCTGCCGTTTTTATTCCCTGAGAATCTTCTACTAAATATTTATAATCCGGCTTACCATCAAAGCATGACAGCGACATTTCTTCGGATGCTGTCAATTCATGCAACCCTTCCAGAATATCATTCTTGGAAAGTCCATTCTGTGCTTCTATGCAATATACCTTTTTCTCATCAAAACAGAGCATGCATGCAAAGACTTCCTTTTGTTCCTCTAATTGAAGAAACATCTGTCCATTTGCATTCTCACCTACAGAGCCTTCATCCTTTGCATCTGCAACAATCAATCGCACTGCGCCGCGTCCTGCATTCTTACAATCCTCAAAAATCTTCTTAGCATCTTCTGCATTCTTAACTTCTACGATTTGATAAGAATACTCGGTCTTTTTCTCTTTTACATCAAAGCGGTTCAGCATATTCTTGAATTCCAGCTGCTTGAACTTCTCATAGGCTTCTTCGGTATAAAGGTTCTCAAGTTTTGCCTGAGCATAAGAGAATTCAATATCTGCATCGATATTTATTGTTGCAAGCACCTTGCTTAAATCAGCAAGCTCTTTATTGGCAATAAGACTCTCTCGAATACTCTTCTTCGTAATCTCTTCCACATGCTCGTAGATTGCTTCCAAAGAACCATATGTCACCATCAGGTCGGTTGCCGTCTTTTCTCCAACCTTTGGCACGCCCGGAATATTATCCGCCGTATCTCCCATCAACGCCTTTAAATCAATAAACTGTATCGGATTAACCTGATATGCTTTCTCAACATCAGCAGCATAATAATCCTCTATCTCCGTCTTACCACCCTTGGTCTTTGGAATTCGTATTTTGATATGATCCGATGCAATCTGCAATAAATCCCTGTCACCAGATACAAGCGAAACTTCGATTCCTTCCTTTTCTGAACGCTTTGCTATTGTTCCAAGAATATCATCTGCCTCAAGTCCTGCTTTCTCCATAATAAGAACGCCCATCGCCTGAAGAACTTCCTTCATAACAGGAACCTGCTCCCGTAACTCTTCCGGCATAGGCTTTCTTGTACCTTTGTATTCTTTATATATCTCATGACGGAAGGTCGGTGCTTTCACATCAAAAGCTACTGTGAGATAATCCGGCTTCTCTTCCTCAAGAATCTTGAATAAAATATTCAGGAATCCGTACACCGCATTTGTATGAAGTCCTTTCGCATTTGTCAGATCAGGCACACCATAAAACGCCCTGTTCAAAATACTATGACCATCAATCAATACAATTTTACTCATTTAAAAACATTACTCCCTTAAGCTGCTAAAATTGCTGTATTTAAATATTCATTACAGCAAAAAAACACAAATCAACATGGTTGCAAATGCAAAAAGACCGGCTTTAAGATGGCTTTTATGCGCTTTTTGCTGATTTGCGCACGCCAATCTCTTCTCCAGTTCCATCTGTACATCAATATCATCCGTGTTTTCCAACTCCTGCATACCTCCAGATATCAGGTATTCAATCGTTAATTCATCCATACATTCTTTGCAGGAACGTACGTGCATAATAAATTCTCGCGCAGTATCAGCATCCAATTCATCCTCCAGGAACTGGCGCATACAGCGCTGTGTCTCCTTACAATTCATAGAACCCTCATTCGTTCCGGAACCGTCCATATCCTCTACTCCCTTAAGATAAAACGGTAATCATTTATGTTATCCGGCATATATAGTCTATCATACACTATATTTCGATATTTTAAAAGTAGAAATTTGAAAGGTCTGCTATGTATGCAATACTATACCTAGCTTTTATAACTTCTGAACAAAAATCATAAAATAATTATAACCTTTATTGCTTTTTGATTTTTATCTGCTACAATCGTATTGACTGATTTCTTTTAGTCGAATCTTGTTAGTCATTTGATATTTCTTCAATGGCTACAAATCTTTTATTCTGGCATATCGCCAAACATTCATTTTTACACAAGAAAGGACATATCTATATGAAACAATCACAAAACAATTCTATTACTTTATCTACCCTTTTCGGTGACCAGTTTTCAAGAGAAGAAGCACTTGCACTAATTCAGCAGGATTCCGAAACCTACGAAACCTTCCTTGCTTTTCCTGTTGCTGAACAGGAAAATGTCCTATCCTTCATTCAAGGACAACATGGATTAAAAATCACTCTTGATACTTTTTTCAAACATGTATTATCTCCAACCAGCCATCCTGATCGATTAGAAAGTCTTCTGTCATGTCTATTAAATCAAGAAGTTCATATTAAAACCATACTTCCGCGCGAAGGAAACAAACTTGCCGAAGCAGGAAGCCTTGTTATTATGGATATCATTGTCGAATTGGCTGATGGTTCCATTACTGACATAGAAATGCAAAAAATCGGATATCTTTTTCCCGGTGAACGTAGCAGCTGTTATATTTCTGACTTTATCATGCGACAATACAATCGAATCAAAAGTCAAAAGGGTAAACACTTTACATACCGTGATATGAAGCCAGTCTACCTAATCGTTCTAATGGAAAAAAGTTCCTCTGAATTCAAAGAAGTTTCACCTCATTTTATGCATCGAGAGCAGATTTCGTACGATAGCCATGCCAATATCAAATCACTTTCCAATATCCTCTATGTTTCCCTTGACACCTTTCATAAAGTAAGTCAAAATATAGATACAAAGCTACAAGCATGGCTTACTTTCTTAAGTTCAGCGGAACCTACGGATATCTTAAAATTAGTAAGCGCTTATCCCGAATTCAAAGAATATTACAAAGACATTGTAGAATTCCGAACAAAACCAAAGGAGTTGATATCTATGTATTCAGAAGCATTGGCAATCCTTGACCATAATACAGAGCTATATATGATTAGCGAACTACAAAATACGGTAAAAGAATTAAAAGACACTGTTGCCCTTACCGAAGCTGATTTAGCTGAGAAAACAGCTATTTTATCTGAAGTAAATGCCACTTTGTTAGAGAAAAATGCCGCCTTATCTGAGAAGGACGCTGCTTTATCCGAGAAAGATGCTGCTTTATCTGAGAAAGACTATACAATTGCAGCATTGCAAAAGGAACTTGAAGATCTACGCTCTCAAATACAGAATTCGAAATAAAATTTATTAATCACAAAAGGTTGCACTTATCTATGAACGATAAATGCAACCTTTTTTGGTTATTTCTCTATAATGCAAGAATAAAAAGAAAAACGTTTTTCTACAAACGGAATAAATTCACGATCAAGCGTTAAATATAAAATTGAATTGCATACAGTAACGCCAACATTGAAACTCCACATTGAGTTTCATTATTTCTAAGCATTTCTATCACTTTATCCTTTGAAATCCATTTCTTAGCATTTACTTCATTCGTATCAATTTCCATAGATTCCATATCAACTTTTGCTCCAAAAACATGAAGTTTCAAATCAGACATACCATTACTCGGATTGTGGCAGCATAAATACTTTAAATCCTTTAATGTACATCCTGTTTCTTCTAAACACTCCCTTCTGGCTGCATCTTCCGGATTCTCATTTTTTTCAATTCTCCCTGCTGGTATTTCCCATTCTAATCTTGATGTAACATACCTTTTAGATTGTATCATTAAAATTTCTTTCTTTTCATTCACTATCACTACACTAACCGACTCATGCGGATAATGCAATTTATGGTATGTATCAAAAATACGCCCATCTGGCATTTTCACTTTATCTGAATAAAGAGAAACCCAATCACTTTCATATATTATCTTTCTATCAAGCATTTCTGGTAAAATATTTTCGCCCATAATTCTTTCTCTCTATACTTTCTTATTTATTTTGCACAAAAAAGCCTTTATTTTAGGCACTTTATGCAATTGGTTGAAAAGTTACAACAATGACTCTGCGTTAATTAATGGGCGAAAACTGTATCTTTTCTGGTTCAAAGTACTCATTTTCCAGTAAGAAAGGTACACGAAATAAAACGTCATCCTTTTTATGAAGGCGAATCCCATGTCCCCTTCTTCCTATGGCTGCTAACCTCTCATGTCTAACAGGATCATCTGATACATCTGTACAGGGTCCTAAATTCCTTCGTCCAGCCTTCCCATAGTGGGGTGCCGCTCCTGCTCCTTACCAGGGTCATGCCCTATAAAAAATGTTTTTGCGGCTTCGCTCTGCTTTGTCATTGCTTAGAGAGCACTCCTGTAATCCAGCACCAATTGAACCTTGGCGGACGTACACTGTTACAGTGTGCTTTATTATTTTTTACGCTACTTGTGGTCGGATGATATCTTTTCTGAACCGTTCTTCATCAAAGTCACATCCCGTCTGCAAAATCACAAAAAATACTCTGATAGCCTTGCATGCAACAGCTATCTTACTCTGCATTCCTCCCAATGGTCTCCTTTCTCGATGCCTGTAATACAGAAACACATCCTGAAATGCCGGATTCCATGTGATGAGCGACCTTGCCGACTCGTACATCACTCTCCGCAGCTTACACCTGCCCCTCTTGCTGATTCCCGGCTGCCCTTTTCGTTTGCCGGAGCTGATTTTGGTTATCTCCAAACCAGCCAGCTTCTGTATCTGTCTCGGGTCTGTGAAACGTCCGATTTCACCCACCTCTGCGACAAAGCCGATTACGGTACTCAGCCCTACTCCTTTTATGGCGAGCAGTTTCTCCACATTTGGTACTTCCATTACTTTTTGTGCCAGATATTCATCCAGTCGTTTTAGCTGTTCTGCCTTGGTAATGTAGTCATTCACCAGTATCCAGATTTCAAGCCTTGCGGCTTCTCCTCCGGTAAGCCCTACACTGTTCTGTGCAGCTTCTACCAGGGTCATTGCCCTCTTTATCCCCGCTGCACGCACCTTGGCATTACGCCATATCTCATTGATGCCTCCGGCACCGATTCTTATGATATCCTGTGGCAATGGTGCGTGTTCCAGTACCATTAATCCACTGGTAGAATCCCAGTCTTTGTAGCATTCAAAGTATTCCGGAAAATACTTCTGAAGCCATCCCTGTATCTGATTTGA
>CAYUKO010000074.1:0-18606 GCA_964445375.1 uncultured Roseburia sp. | reverse complement strand
CGTACGGTGGTGTGGGAGGTCGGTAGATAAAATAATTATCTACCTCCTACCCGATATATTTATAAAATAAAAACGAATTATTACATTTCAGGTTGTCAGGCGTAGATAATTCATGCATAATAGCAAAGACATGTCAAAAATCTTTTGGATATTCACATAAGTGATATCGGAATCAGAATCGGCAAATCAGCCGGAAATTCACAAGAAAACGATACTAATAAAATAATTGAGAGATACAGAAAGACGCAGTATAATCAAGATAAATCAAGGCTCTTTCTGTATGGGAAGGAGTACAAATGGAAATCATACCGGCAACATTTGATGAATGTGCGAAAAATATGTTTTCAAGGGAACAGGTAAGAAGATACTTTATCAGTGCTGTAACAGAAATACCAGTAGAGGAAATTAAGAGAGTCTATTTAGCGGATACTCATTTGCATGTTTTTTTCAAGGGAATGAAGAAAGGAATACTGGATATTCTGGTAGAACTTGAGGATGGAACGAAGATTAATATAGAAATACAGCATAAACACATGGCAGATTGGGAAAAACGTCAGCTGTATTATTTGAGTAGAGTTTATTCACAGGACTTGTTTGCAGGAGTGAATTACCATCGTTTACAAAAAGCTATTCTAATCAGTATTGATGATTTTCGTGTTACGAATGATGAAGAATACCATCATGTATACCGTTTTCGGGATGAAAATGGTAAAGAGTTCAGCAGTTTGATGGAAATTCACACGATAGAACTTCACAAAAAGTTGTTAAACAAGCCCATTGATGAATGGATACAGGTGTTTAAGGCAAAGACGGAGGAGGAACTTGATATGATAAGAAGTGATAATCCGGGAATAAAGGAAGCAATTCAAACGATAAAAGAATATGGGTTAAGAAGAGTTGCAAGAGCACATTATGAATCATGGCTGAAAGCAAAGCGTGATCAATATGCTATGGACAAATATGTACGGGAGACTGCAAGAGCGGAAGGTCTTGCAGAAGGAAGAAGTGAAGGTCTTGAGCAAGGAAGAAGTGAAGGTCTTGAGCAAGGAAGAAGTGAAGGCCTTGAACTTGGAAGACAGGAAGGACTAAGAGAAGGAATACAAGAAGGAATACAAGAAGGCAAAAGAGAAGAACGGCAGGAAAATATCAAACTTTTCATAGAATCCTTTCAAGAACTGAAGGTTTCAAAAGAAGATGCGCAAAGCAAGCTGGAAGTAAAGTTTTCGTTATCGCAAGAAGAAGCAGAAGAATATATATCAAAATACTGGCAATAAAACGAATTAGGAAGTAAGACATGAATAAAAGAAATACCAATATCATTCTGGCAAGTTTGCCAATAATTCTTGTTGGAGGCATGGTAATAAGTGCAACAGTCAGGCAGACAACAGAGACAAGTACAAATCCGGCAAAAGCGGAGGAAGAAACCACGAAAACGCAGGAGAATTCTAAAATAGAGCAGGAAATACGACTGACAGCAGGCGTAGAAACAGCGTTAGAAGAAGCATGTGCGCAAATCGAAGGTGATGCAGAGATAGCGCTAGCCATGGAGAAACAGGAAGAAGAAAGTGAATATAGTAATCTTGCCATTGCCAATGTGACTAACTATGTAAACGTCAGAAGTACTCCGGATACGGATGGAGAAATCGTTGGTAAGATGTATGACGATTCGGTGGCACAGATTCTTAGTGTTGTTGGAGAAGGCGAAGAAGAATGGTTTCAAGTTATTTCCGGCAGTGTTGAGGGTTACATTAAATCGGAATATTTTATCTATGGAGATGCTGCGGCCGCTGTTATTGATGACTATGTAACAAGATATGTTGTGGTAAAGGCAGACCGATTAAATGTCAGGGAAGAACCGGCTATAACGGCTTCCAGAATTGGATATATGGATTATGGTGAGAAGGGAAAGCTTGTAGAGCCCGGTGAAGAATGGATGAAGGTCATTTACACCGAAGGAAAAGAGGGCTATGTTGCCAGCCAATATGTAACTATAGAGGAGCAGTTTATCTATGCAAAGTCCATAGAGGAAGAACAACAGGAACTGGAAGAACAGCGTTTGTTAGAACAAAGAGCGCAGGAATCGGAGGATGCAGCACCCGAAAATACAACTATACAGGTAACACCACCGCCGACCGATTATGCCAATGTTTCAGAGCTTCGCTCTGCTGTTGTAAATTATGCGATGCAGTTTTTAGGAAATCGTTATATTTCGGGAGGAAGAAGTCTGGAAGGAGGAACGGACTGTTCCGGTTTTACCAGTTATACATATGCGGCATTTGGTTATTCGATCAGTAGAACGCCTCAGGGGCAATGGGGCTCAAATGGAAGAAATGTATCAGTGGAAGAGGCAAAGCCAGGAGATATTGTATGCTATGGTTCTGGCGGAAAGTGTACACATGTAGGTATTTATATTGGTAACGGACAGATTGTTCATTCGGCAAATTCAAGAAAAGGCGTTATCATTAGCGACATTTACTATGATAACACCTTTATCGGAATCAAGAATGTAATTGATTAATTGCCAAGAGCTTTGTCAGCGGAGATAACCCATTCACCAAGGATTTCATTGCTCCAGGTTGTTAAATCATTTAAATGAAAGGAAATACCACCATAAGAGATAATGCCATGACTTGAGGCAAGCTCTTCGGTATAATCTTCCAATAGATAGATATTTTGAATACGGACAGGTCCGCTTGTATAGTGGCAGACTAAAGGAATAACACCGGTATCTTCCAGAGAAAGGGAGATACCGTTTTCTGTGACATGGAAGGTAAGCCATGCCATTGCTTCCAGCATACTTTGTCCGTTCTTTTGTGTAGAAACGTAATTGCCAAGGGAATAATAGCAAAGTGCAGTATTTCCGTTTTCCGCTTCAATAAGCTTTACAGGCTCTACAACGTGAGGATGGGTTCCAATAATGACATCCGCACCGGCCTCTGTCATTTGCTGTGCAAAGGTTTCCTGATAGCTGGATGGTGTTGTTGCATATTCGGTTCCCCAATGTGGACAAACGATGACAATGTCTGCGATTTGCTCTGCTTCCTTGATATCTTCTATAACACGAGGATTGAGCGTTGTAAAATCAATGGCTTTGGTTTGGTCGTTGACTGCACACAGAATATCCATGCGGCTTGCCAGGTTGTCAGGTGCAGTACCATAGTTTGGGCCATAGGTATAATTTAATATCGCAAAAGTTTTATCTTTTACAGTAAGTAACGGAATGTCTGGTGAATCGGTAGATTCGTGGATTCCGGTAAGTAAAATCTCAGGATAAGTTTGCCAAAAAGTGACACAATTGTCAATTCCGGCAATTCCCTGATCCGCAGAGTGATTGCTTGCATGAAGAACCACATTGAAACCTGCATCTGCAATGGCATCACCTACTTCCGTAGGAGAATTAAAATGTGGATAACCGGAAAAACCAAGATGATTGCCGGCTAAAGGGGTTTCCTGATTGATGATTTTGATATCTGCTTTTTCTAAAAAGTCAGTAACTCCTTCGAATAAAAAGGAATAATCAAGGCTGCCATCACTTTGTTTGCCTGTGTAGACAACGCCCATATGAATCAGATTGTCACCCAGTGCCATAAGATGAATGTCATATTCTTCAAATTCGGGCTCGGTAGATATGGCTTCCGCAGGTTGTATTTCTTCCCAACATTCGATTGATGCCCCTTCGGTTGGAAGTTCCTCTGCCAAGGGAACGAAAGTTGCTTCTCCTGTTAGAGAATCTACGGTTGCAAGTTCTGTACTGACAGGAGTTGTTTTACCACAGCCACACAGCATAATAAGAACAGCAAGTAATAGATAAAAGTGTTTTATGTTTTTTCTTTTGTACATGTTATGTTCTTCTTTCTTTTTTTATTATTATGTAAACCTATGCTCATTATAAAGGGTAAAAAAGCAATACACAATGTTTTTATGTAACCTTCATTGCTTGAAGCGGGTGTACTAGTGTATAATTATATAAAAGATTTCGGCAATCATAAGAGAAAAATTTAGGTACTCAATAATTACAAATAATATAAGAAAAGCAGGAGAAGAGCAAATATGAGATTTTTCCATTTATCGGATTTGCATATTGGAAAGCATCTGCATCTGTATAATCTGGCACAGAATCAGAAATATATATTGAAGCAGATTGCGGAAAAGGCACAAGAGTATCATCCTGATGCGATTGTAATTGCAGGCGATATTTATGATAAGTCAGTCCCATCCGGAGAAGCCTATCAGCTTTTTGATGAATTTTTAAACAGCCTTGCAGAGATAAAGCCTTCGATACCAATTCTTATCATAGCAGGAAATCATGATAGTCAGGAGCGTTTGCAGTATGCTTCCTCTTTTCTGGAACGCCATCAGATATACATTGCAACGAAACCGCCACAGGAAGAGGACGAGCATTTGAAAAAGATAACGCTAACCGATTCTTATGGTGAGGTGGATTTTTATCTCTTTCCTTTCACAAAGCCAGGCTATGTAAGACATTTGTTTCCACAGGAAGAGGTTACGGATTATGAAAAAGCGTATGAACTGATGCTGAAAAGGGAACAGATAGACCCTAGCCGAAGAAGTGTACTGGTTGCGCATCAGTTCTTTGTAAATCAGGGACAAAAGCCGGAAATCTGTGATTCCGAGCAAATGAATATCAATGTTGGAGGATTAGATTCCATTGACATTCGTGTCATTTCTGATTTTGACTATGTGGCGGCAGGACATATCCATGGACCGCAATCCTTGGGAAATGGCAGGGTGCGTTATTGTGGAACACCCTTAAAATATTCGGTGAGCGAGGAGCGGCACAATAAGTCTATTACACTTGTGACTTTGGAGAAAAAGGGGAAAGAACCTCTTATAGAAACCATCCCGCTTAGTGCATTGCATGATGTGAGAAGGTTAAAAGGGACCTTGGATGAACTGTTAAATGCAAAAGAAGAACAATTTTGTGAAGATTATATTAGTATTATCCTTACCGATGAGAAGGAATTGTATCGACCAAAGGATATATTAAGTGAGGTTTATCCTCATATTTTGGAAATAACGGTAGATAATACCAGAACAAGAAATATTTTTGCCGATTTGCAGGAAGGCGGATATGACGCAGAGGATGGTATGGAGAAACTGCAGAGTCCGTTAGAAGCGTTTAGGGAGTTTTATCAATTGATGCAGCAGCAACCTTTGTCAGAAACGGAAGAAGCTGTCATTGCAGAGATTCTTGACGAAGCAGGAGGGGAAAGAGTATGAAGCCACAAAAGCTTATTATGTCAGCATTTGGTTCCTATGCAGGAGAGGCAGTGGTTGACTTTTCCCATGCCAGTCATGGAATCTTTTTGATTACCGGGGACACGGGAGCTGGTAAGACAACCATATTTGATGCCATTTGTTATGCGCTGTATGACAGGACAAGCGGAGGGGCAAGAGAGGCAGCAGATATGCGAAGCCAGTATGCAGGGGCAGATACGCCGACCTTTGTAGAATATACCTTTACGTATGGTGATGAGACTTATACGGTAAGACGAAATCCCAAATACAGCCGATTGAGCAAGCGTAAGGACAAGGATGGTAATTATAAAGAAACCATAGAACAGCCGGGGGTAGAGCTTACGATGCCGGATGGCAGAATTTTTCCAGGCAAGGTAAAAGAGACAAATGAGAAAATCATAGAAATCATAGGACTTGATGCAGAGCAGTTTACGCAGATTGCCATGATTGCACAAGGCGAATTTATGAAGCTGTTACAGGCTTCTTCCAATAAACGAAAGGAAATCTTCTCCAAAATCTTTGATACGAAGATATATTGGCAGCTACAGGATGAACTTCGAAGGAGAACAAAGAGTATCTGGGGGGAACTGGAGGACAATAAAAAGTTCTGTGAACAGGAGCTTGGAAGTATTCGAATGCTTCCTATGACGCAGGGGCAGGAGGAGACATTTGATTTCTCTTTTCAAGAGCATGATATGGAAGGCATATTGGAGAGAATACAAAAGCTTCTTACCCAAGGAAGGGAAAGGGAGCAGGAGCAGAAGTCGAAGCTTGATACATGGCAGAAGCAGATAGAGGCAAAGAATAGTCGTCTTGTGGAAGCAAAGCAGACGAATGAATTGTTTGAACAGTTGGATGCCGCTTTACAGGAAAAGCAGAAGCTAGAATCGTTGCAGGAAGAAATGCTTGCAAAAGAGACTCAGTTAGAGCTTGCAAAAAGGGCAAGTGTCGTAAGGCAGGAAGAGGAAAAGTACCAAACGGCAAGTGTTTCAAGGCAGGAATGTGAGAAGCGGTTAGCGTCATATCAGGAAAAGCAGCAAATATTATCGAAGGATATTCAGGAATTAGAAGAAGAAAAGGTTCTTGCATTACAAAAGCGGCAGGAAAAGGAACCGGAATATCAACAGCAGCTCCTTCGAATCAAGGACTCGCTACCTTTGTATGAGCAGGCGCTAGAACTGGAAAAAGAGCAGAAGAGCCTGGAAGGACAGCTTCTTTCTTTGGAAGATACGGTAACGCAAAAGCAGCAGCTTTTGAGCAGGGCGCAGGAAGAACTGATTCAAAAACATGAAAAAGCAGTAGAAGCGTTGCAGTTTTATCAACATGCAAATGATGCCTTTATCACAGAGCAGGCAGGACTTATGGCAGTAGCCCTACAGGAGAATATGCCATGTCCGGTATGTGGTTCCACCTCGCATCCTGATAAAGCAAAGCTTTCAGAGAGTGCAGTTACACAGCAACAGGTCAATGAAGCGAAGCAAAACTGGCAGAAAGCAGAAGCAAAAGAGCGGCTTTGCAGCGATGAAATTACGCAGTTAAAGGAAGAAGTACAGTCTGTAAAAGACAAGCTACAGGAGCATAACGCAAGATTGGAGGTCACAAAAACACAGTATGTGCAACTGCGTCAGCAACTGGTATTTGCAAGCAGGCATGAGGCACAAAAGGAGCTTACCGCAATAGAGACAAAGCTTCAGGAGCTGATTACATCAGTCAATTTGGCAGAGGAAAAATGGCAGAAGGTAACACAAGAGAAAGCAGCACTTTCTGGCAAAATTGTTGCAGAAGAAGAGCAGAAGAAGCGTCTTATGCAGGATGAAGCAGAGCGATTGGATGGTTTTCAGAAGATGTTCATAAAACAAGGTTTTGCTTCAAAGGAAATTTATCAGGAGGCTTTTTTAGAGGAAGCACAGATTAAGGCTCTTGAACAGCAAAAAACGTCATATCATGACAAATGTGTCAGAAATGAAGAAAGTATTCGACAGCTTAACAAGCAAACGGAACAAAAGGAGCGCATGGATGTGGCAGAGCTTTTGGAAGAACTTGCAGGACTTCAACAGGAGCGAAAACAATACGAAGAGAATAGCAAAGAACTTTATAGCATGAATCAGAGAAACGAAGAAGCCTACAGAAAGTTGAAAAAAGCCTTTATAAAGCGAGAGGAACAAAAACAACAGTATCAGCTTTACAGTAGCCTTGATAAGACCGCAAATGGCAGTCTTTCGGGAACGGCAAAGCTTGATTTTCAGACGTATATCCAGCGTCGTTTCTTTGAAATGATTATTAAGGAAGCCAATAAACGGCTGATCAAGATGACTTCCAATCAGTTTATTCTGCAATGCAGAAGTCTTGATAAGCTAAGCAGTCAGGGAGCAGTTGGACTTGATCTTGATGTGTATAGTCTTGTAAATGACAGAACAAGGGATGTAAAGACCCTATCCGGTGGAGAATCCTTTATGGCGGCACTTGCCATGGCACTTGGAATGTCAGATGTGATTCAGAATACCGCAGGAAGAGTGAAGCTTGATACTATGTTTGTGGATGAAGGCTTTGGCTCATTAGATGATGAAGCAAGAGGCGAAGCAATTAAAATCCTGCAGGAGCTTGCAGGAAATAGACGCCTTGTCGGCATCATTTCTCACGTAACAGAACTAAAAGAACAAATTGATTGCAAGCTCGTTGTTACAAAGGACGAGCTTGGCAGCAAAGTAGAATGGATGGAGGATTTATAATGGAAAACGAATATATGGAATATGAAACTTTTACGATGGAATTAAATGGTAAGGAGATGGAATTTGCCATTGAAGAAGAATTCAGTGTGGAAGGCAAGAAGTACATCGTTGCATCGCAGGTAGAAGGTGATGAAATCAAAGAAGATGGCTGCTATATCTTTGCAAGCCATGAGGAAGAAGGCGAAAGCGTCATTGAGAAGATTATGGATGCCAAGGAATATGAGAAAGTAACAGAGGCCTACCTCAAAATGCAGGGATAATGGTCATAAAACCCCACTAACGTCAATATATTAAAAGAAAGACGTAGGTGGGGTTTTTTATGCGTATCTGATAGTATATAAACAAAAAATAAATGGAAATGATTAGTATAGTTATTTTATATAGAATATGGTATACTAAGGAAAAATAAAGCTTTTTAATGTAGAAAGGATGGTTGTGATGCAGGTATTAGATAAGAATCAGGATACATTAGATTCTGTAGATAGTGCAATGAATCTTCTTTTTTCAAAGCTGGACGAGGCTATTGACGATATGGAGAATGGCAGAGTATTAACAGAAGAGGAATTATGGGCAGAAATTGATGGCATCTAGAAGTTTAACATATAAGATAGAATATACTTATAGTAGTAGAGATGATATTAGAGGAGTGAAAGAGTATATTCTAAAAACATTTAAGTATCGTGAATTAGGAGAAAATTTCACGAAGAAGATGAAGGAAGCTGCAAAGGAAATCAAGAAACTTCCAACCGGTTATTCCAAAACAGAATTTCAGTATCGCGGATATGATATTTATATAAAACCGTATCATACATATTTATTTTTCTATGCTGTTGATGAACAACGCAGAACAGTTACGATGCTAAGAGTGCTACAAGATGGGATGAATTGGGAATATATAATGAAACGATGGATTCGGGAGAAACAGTAATATAATAATTTAATCCAGAGGACTTGCAATAGAAGAAGCATGGAAAGAAATTGATGCGATATAATTCATAAAACCCCACTAACGTCAATATATTAAAAGAAAGACGTAGGTGGGGTTTTTTATGCGTATTTTAGATGATGTGATATATGAAATCAAGGAAAGAAAATTAACAGGAAAGATTATAACAATGGCAGCAGCATTGCTAGTGCTGGGAGGAATGGTAGGAGTTAAAGAAACAGTTCAGACTAGTTCAACGGTTGGAGATAGAGAGCTTCCTATTTATTGTGTAGAGACAGATGAGAAGAAAGTTGCACTGACGTTTGATGCAGCCTGGGGAAATGAAGATACCCAGAAAATCATGGATATACTCAAAAAACATAATGTCAAAGTAACTTTTTTCATGACAGGAGGCTGGGTAGAGCAGTACCCCGATGATGTGAAGATGATTCTTGCAAACGGCCATGACTTAGGCAATCATAGTGAGAACCATAAGAATATGAGCCAGATTTCCGACAGTGAAAAAGAAGAAGAGATTATGAAGGTACATGAGAAGGTGAAAGAACTGACCGGATATGAGATGTTTCTGTTTCGACCACCGTACGGAGATTATGATAATGCCGTTGTGAAAACAGCGAAGAAATGCGGTTATTATGCAATTCAATGGGACGTGGATACATTGGTTATAGACGGAAAGCCTTTAAAATAGGGGCTTTTGGAAATTGAATATGAAGCAATTTATTTGGAATCTAAGATATTTTCTTAGATTTTTTTGTTTTTAAAAAAGTGATTCGTATAATGAGTTCGCAAGAAAGGAAAGTGAAAGAATATGAAACAAAATCAAATGAAAGAAAAAGCGTTACTTACAGCTAATGATATATGTGCCTATTTAAGTGTTGGAATTTCAACAGCATATAAGCTACTCAACACACAAGGATTTCCAACGGTGCAGATTAACAGCAGGAAATATGCCAATAAAGAATTGCTTGATAAGTGGCTTGTAGAGCAGGCAGAAAAGAGAGGATAGAAATGATGGATAATGGAACGTTTCGCAAAAAGAATGGTTTTACGATAACAGGAAACACACTTACGAGGGATAGGAAGTTATCACTTAAAGCGAAAGGATTATATTTGCTGATTTCTTCATACATCACATTTGAGGATATTACACTCACTAAGTCCTTCATTTTTTCTATGTGTGTGGAGAAGGAAAAAGCATTTGAAACTATATGGGGAGAATTGAAAGAGGAAGGATATTTGAAAGTGTATATGAAACCTTCTTCAAAGGGGTGGTGCGTGGAATATGAGCTTTTGGACGAGCCAAAGAAAGGGGCGCATACATTTTATCTGAATGCAAATGGTGAAGTATCAAGTACAAATCTTGATAGGAAAAAAGGAAGAGAAGAAAAGCATACCCCTCAAAAGGGTAGTAATGCTGATGGTAGTGACGCTGACGGTTACAATGCAATAGGTTGTAATGCTGATAGGGGAAACAATATAAGTCCTGTAGATAACACTAAAAATAAAACTATAAATAATATTCATTCTTTCATTCAAGGACAGGAGCAAGAAGGAATGACAGACGAAGAACTCACAAAAATTGTTGAAGATGAAATAGCTTGTAATGACGGCATTCCGTATGAGTATAACCAAGATACTAAAAAAATGACAAGTGCAATTCATTATCTGACAGGTTGGAATATATATTATCCAAATGGATACCAAGATAAGCTATATCAACAAACTTATAACTTGGCAGTAGAGGCATTGATTGAAATGGTATGTGAAAGTGAGATTCGGACTTACAACAAGAGGCGTGTTACTTATGCCAATGTCATTGATAAGATTAATCAAGCAATTAGTGGACAGGCATGTAAGAGTATTCAAGACATCATTGAAAGTGCGGTTGAGGATTATATTAACTCAGCAAATAAGGCAGACATAAAATATCCCAAGAACTACATTAAGTCTTGCATTCTTGAAAGTTTTGACTCGTACTATGTTAAGTTTGGAACTTTTTTTAATCGGACATATGCCTAATTACATTATTTAAATTAAAAAACGCCCATTATGTTGAAGGTTATTTTTAATTAGCTAGCATTAGAAATTTACATACAAATGAAAGGAAAGAAGAAAATGGCAAGAGAAAACGAATTTAACAACGAAAGAGAGACAGTAGGGAAAGAACAGGCACGTTTGCAAGGCGAAAGGCAGAGAACAGAAAAACTGTTCGCTGAGGAAAGGACACAGGCTGACAAACTGAATCAAGAAAGATTACAGAGAGAAAGCGAGAAACGAAGAAAGGAGCAGAATGATAGAAAGGAGCATTTAAAGCAGGTGGAGGAATTGAGACGTCAAAGACAAAAAGAGCTTGCAGATAGAGAAGTAGGAGGCGGTAAGGGTGAGCATGGAAGAGAAGTGGAACAACACCTTGCAAGAGGCAGACAGTTAGACATACAGGCAAACAAAGAGGGCAGAGGGGCAAAGCAAGAGCAATCTTATAAAGAGCAGGAACATAACGGACTTGACAAGCTTCGAGCATTTGAGAAGTCAGTACAAGGTAAGGTTGAGAAACAGTTACAAGTACAAGAAAAAGTACAGGAAATGAGTAGAACACGATAGGAGGAAAGAGAGATGTTAGCAGATGGCGTTGTAGGAACTTTTGTAGGGATAATTAGAATGATAATGTTCCCTATCATAAGGGTACTTATAAAGGCTTTTAAGTTTTTGGGGTTGTATTGGTTTTGTTTTCCGGCAGTGGTTGCCATTCTATATGAATTATTAACAGGGGGCAACGCACTACACGACCCGATAATAGGTTTCCTTTGTGATAAGTTGTTATGGTATCTTGCTTATGTATTAGCACCACTAACTACTACACAAAACATAATTAGACTAATCAAAAAAGATAATACTTTCAATGTTTACAGGTATATTTTGGACAAGATGACAGGAGTAAAGCAGACTCTTGGAACACAAGCAAAGAGTATGAATGTCAGTGCAAAGGAAATTCATGGGGTTGTCATGGGTAAAGAAAACAATAAGTATTTTATCAAAGATGAACATGAAAAAGGAGCAGTTCTTGTTATTGGTGGTCAGAGGTGTGGTAAGACAACAGGTATTGCAATTCCAACGCTCAAGAGCTTTACAGGTAACATTTTTGCAATTGATATAAAAGGCGAATTATATGAAAAAACTGCAAGAGACAGAAATATTGAATTGGCAAAAAAATTCAATCCTTGCGACCCTAATGCATATAAGTATGACCCATTCTTCCCGCTACATAATGCAAGAAATATTGTGCAGGAAATCAAAAATATTGCACTTGCAATCATTCCACCAACCAATGATGGAAATCAAAAGTTTTGGGTCGAGTCAGCACAGGATTTCTTGAGCGGTGCTATTTTGTTTTATTATAATTTTGGACTTAATTTTTCACAAACCATGATAGAGATTAAGAACAAGCCAGCAAAAGAAACAGTCGCTTATATTATGCAGAGTGAAGATAGCAAGGTAAGAGCAAAAATGTCACAGTTCGTTGATATGGATGATAAGACATTAGGAGGTATTTTTGCGGAGGTATCAAGGAACATAGACATATTTGCAACGGATGATGATTTAATCAATGCATTGGATGGTGAAGGAGCTTGCATTACTCCACAGGACTTGGAGAACGGCTACGATATTTATTGTTGTATAGAAGAACATCTGTTAGACCAGTGGCGACCACTTATGACTATGATATGCAATCAATTTTTTAAGTTTTTTGAACAAAGAAAACTTGATAATGATAAGCCAATTTTATTCCTGATTGACGAGTTTCCAAGACTAGGAAGGATAGAAAGTATTATGGGTGGTATCAGTACATTAGCAGGCAGAAATATAAATCTGTTATTAATTATTCAGAGCAAGTCACAGTTGAGCGCAGTATATGGTAAGGACAATGCAACAGTTATTACAGATAATTGTAATTACAAAGCAATCCTTAAGGCATCAGACCCCGATACACAGAAGTGGTGTGCTGACCTTGTTGGTAAGTACGATAAAGAGAAATTATCAAGCAATTATAATGCTGATATGATGGGGATTGGCAAGGGAACAGGAACAGGTAGAACCACAGAGCAGAGGTACATAATTGAGCCAAGCGAATTTGGATATCTTGCAGAGCATGATAAGTTAGTTGTATTAGCTCCAAGCGGTTGGAAAATGTTAGATAAGATTAAGAGTTGGGAAGATAAGACGTTCAGTAACTAAAATGAGGCAGACAGGAGAAAATAGAAATGAAAAAATATATAGCAAGGTTTATTGATAACAATTATAAAAAAGTACAGGTGACATTTTTATTAATTATGGGGGTGTGTGCACTTAAAATATCATACAGTTTAGGCGAGCATTTCACAAGAAAAGAAATGCAACTCGAAAAGGATGTTGTAATTGCAGAAATGCACACACAGACGGACGTATTACTTAACGAAAATGGGTATGAGTGGAACGGCACTAAGGTTGTTGAAATTACAAATTAAGCAAGCCACTTTAAAAGAAAAAACAGAGCTTTTGCATTTGCAAAAGTAAAATAGATAATTACAATTTTTAAGGTTATGATGTCATGAAAAGTCACTCTATGCAAAACCGCATAAAGTGACTTTTCATCATAAAGGCAATGGAAAAATCTAGGTTTCTTAGGCATTGGTAGCTGTAAAGAATTTGAATTTTTAATAAGATTAAAAATTCAAATTATGAAAATAGTTCCGTTGTAGGAAGCTGTTATTATTTGGAGAGCGAGAACCGCCAATGAGTACCCACTTCGTGAATACCATTGGCACCACTTCACGTTGTTTCGTTGTTCTCGTGAGAGGGGGACTCCCCCTCATCAACTCCCCCTTTTCACTTCCAACATATAATGTGGAAGTGAAAACGTGTACTGACGCACACGTGAAATAATTTGAATAAAGGAAAGGTGTAATGTTAGATGGCAAATAGAAAAAGAAATAATCAATTGAAAATTTATTTATCAGATAATGAGTATCAGTCTTTCATAAATCAAGTGGCAAAATCGAAATTAACACAGACAGATTTTTTTATCAGATGTATTACGAAAAAGAAAATAATAGTTATAGATGGTCTGAAAGAGACATTGGCAGAATTGAAAAAAATAGGTGTTAATATCAATCAAATTTCTAAGAATCTAAATGGCGGATTTTTTCAAAATACAACAGGTGATTTAAAGGACATACAACAGCAATTTTCAAAAGTGACTGACTGCATAATTGAAACTTTGAGGAGCATTAATTAATGGCAATTATAAGAAGAATATCTAGTAAGGCAAAGGTTCGTAAGATAGAAACTTATTTGAAACAGGAATGTAAAACGGAAGAAAAATTGATAAGCGGAATAAATTGTGATAGTGATAATTTCTCAAAGCAATGTGAAATGACTAATTTGCTTTATAGGAAAAATCAAGAGAGAAATGATAGAAAATATTATCATATTATTCAGTCATTTTCTCCGAAGGATAATGGAAAGCTTACCTACGAACAAGCACATAAAATAGGAAAGCAATTTGCAGAGAAAAATTTTAAAGGATATGAGGTTCTTGTAGTTACACATAAAGATAAGGAACACATACATAATCATTTTGTTGTGAATAGTGTAAGCTTTGAAACAGGTAAGAAGTATAGAGCGGATAATAGAAGCTTGTGGCAATTAAGAAGAAGCAGTAATGAACTTTGTAAGGAAAATGAACTTGTGCATTCCATACACTCGCTTGAAAAGAAAGCAATGCAGAAAATAAAGAGTGGCGAATTAAGAAAAATGCTTCGGGGTGAAGATGTTTGGAAAGCAGAATTGAGAGCACAGATTAAGGAATGCTTTTATACTTCAAAGTCTGAAACGGAATTTATGGAGAAAATGCAGGAAAAATATAAGGTTGCCGTAAAAGAAAGAACGAGAACTGTAAAAGGGAAAAAAGAAACAATTTATGAATATAAGCCAGAGGGATTTCGAAAATTCTTTGATGGAGCGAAAAGACTTGGTGAAGAATATGGAAAGGAATATATAAGAAATGGGATTATTAGACGAAGTCAAGAAGAAACAAGAGAAAATGACAGAAGAACTATTGGAACAGGAACAATTGAATGCGCAATCAGAAATAGGGCGATTGACCTTGTTGGTTCAGACGTTAAACAACGAGAACGAGAGATTGAAAGAGCGGATAGTGAACGTGAAGAAAATAGAACAGGAATTGATAGAACTGAATCAAAAACGGCAGAGCGAACAAGATGAAATCCTTAATTTAAAAATGCAGTTAGAAGCTGAAAAAAAGAAATTGCCAACCATAGAAATTCGAGAAAAGGAGATTATTAAGATAGAAGAAAAATGTAGAAAATGCAGTAAGACAGAATATCAAACAAAGTTGATTTCATTACATGGTTTGACTGTAGGGGCATTGGTATATGGCATATTAATTACCGTAATAAGTGCAGCCCAAAATAACCTACTGATTAACGATTGTAAGAGCTTCTGTTTACAGGTGCAGGGATTTATAGAGTATATTCTAAAAAGCGTAAATAAGTGGGTTATAGGGGTTTCTAATGGGCTATGTAATAAGTGCCTGTATTATATTATATGGATAATGATAGTTGCTATTATTGTTTATATGATTTATAGGATAATGTTTTTGTTAAAGAATAAATCGTGGATTTTTTGGAATCATTATGCATACAGTATTTTGTTGATTGATTTGGTTATTGTGGTCTTTGGGGGAGAATATATAAAAAGGATGATTGAAGTCAATTTGATTTGGCTTGCCATAAGTTTATATTGTGCATATATGATTATAAGAGGGATTTACGAAATAAGAAGATTTGTATGTTAGTATTATTTTTCTGCTTTTACCGATAATTGCTTTTGGTAAATGCATATTGTTTTTATTATTAACATATGCTATAATAGCCGTAGGCAAAAGGTAGAAGTGTATGTCTAACAATGGTATACACCAAAAGCGAACCCCCTAAGAGGTGCAACTCTTAGGGGGTTCATTGTGCTAATTGTCACCATTTTGGTCATCATGACTGTCTAGCCACTTGCAGATTGGTAGGCAAATCAAACCTGCTATGACAGTCAGAGCTAGTGGTAGAAGTGTTAAGAATAACAATGGCATACACCCCCTTTCCGCTGTCGGATTGGGTAGTGACAACAGTCGGATTATAACACAAAAAGCTTAAAGAGGGAATATTATGTTAATAAATATAAAATTTCTGGTTAAATTTCTAAGGTGTTAAGAAGATAAAGCAATAGAGGCAATTTGGTTCTCTGAAAATATTTTTCTCTTTTTGGCATAATAGATTCGTTCAGCAAGTTTATTTTCATAACAACTTGGGGTTTTGCGAATTCGTTTTGGAAATCTATTATATTGTTTATAGAATTCTTTAAGCTCTTCAAATAAATTCTGGTATCTTTCAGAATTAAGAACTCTTTTGTTAGCTTCTGTGATTAGTGGAACTAATTCACTATCATGTGGCAATGAATAGTGTGTGTGTATAATAGAATTTATTTTTCTGATTATTTGCCCACAAATACGAATCAAGGTTTTGGGTTTTATCGTATCATGACTCGGTTCAATAATTAGCAAGTTCTCATGTTTAGATAAATCGGGGCATTTTTTTTCTCTAATTCGGAATAATAATTTTCCACCTGATTCAAAAAATAAATCATTGAAGGTGTCATCATTTGTGCGGTCTTGGTGGTAATAAGCACCGTCATATTGAATTCCTATTTCCATGCTAGGAATAAATATATCACATTCCCTATTACCAATTTTTACCCTATTTTTCACTTCTGGAATAATTGATTTGAGAATAAGATAAACATATTGTTCTTCAAAAGATGTAGAGGCATGAGAACAAATAGGGCAACTTGGCTTTCTTAGAAAATTGTTTGGAATTGGGTAAGATATATGAAAATTGCATTTAGAAGAATTATGGCGTATTGCAATTTTACTTTTATTTCCGTGATAATGTGATAAGACAGAAAACTCGTTTCCATAAAGTTGATAGACCTCATTAGTAAAACGTGTGTGTGCTTTAGTAAGTTTTTCATTTCTTTTATTAATTGAGCAAATAGGACATCTTTTGTTTTCATGTAAAAAATGGTCAGGTCTTGAAGCCCATTCATGATTGTGACAATAACTACAATTATGACGCATTAGTATAGCGGTTTTATTATTCTTATACGGTTCAAGAGGTGTGTATTCTCCCTGTGTAAGAGTGAATATTTCATTTAAGAATTCTTCGTTAGTTTTTCGACGCATAAATAGTGCTCCTTTCTGCTAGATTTATAATTTCAATTCTTTTTAGTTTTTTTCAAGAAGTTTTATTGTTCCTTATAAAATTTCCTCACGGTGAGGAAATTATTGATATAGTTGGTTAATACTATTTTTAAACTGTTGTATTAAAGAATCGGTTTCTTGTGGTAGATTGCATACAGAATATTGAGCTAAATACAGGTCTCTCAGTTCTCGGAGTTCATCAAGTCTAGCTTGTTGAATATCTATACGTCCCCTTTTTACTTGCATATACATTCGACTTTTAACACGATAATATTCGGCTTGAATAGGATTGTCTTTTAAACGCTTTTGATAATTTTTTCGGGATGCACTTTCTTGGCAGGTTGCTTTGGTGTTCCTATATATGTTATTGCAATATGTTGTAGTTGAACTATATTTTTTTAGAAATAATCGCTTGCAATTTGGGCATTGAACAAGAACCATATCAGACGCTATCAGTTGATTAAGCTGATAGGCAAATGTATAGCCATATGAGCAATCGATAAAAGGATTTGTATTAAAGCTAATTCCAAAATCTGAGAATTCTTGTATCCTGTCTTCATCTTTCATGAAATCTTCTAAAAGCAGTGTTTCTTTTGCAAAACCGACTGTATGAGAAAAAAAGGATTTTTTGAAGATATTAGTGTTACCACTTTGTTCGAGATAATAATCATACATTAATTTTGATATTTGTGGAGAAACACATAGTCCATTCGAAGTATGGAAAATGAGTACATAATAAATATAATCTTTCATCAAAAAGTAATTTTTTTTGAATTCCTTTGAAATGCTATATACTTCTTGAGTTTTGCTTTTAATTGTAGATTGCTCGGAATTATTCCAATAAGATTGCATTATTCCCTGTAATAATTTGAAATATGAAAGAAAATAGGGATGTATTGAAACATAGTATCTATATTTGTCAATTATGGATAAAATCATATTTTCATTTATATTTTGACATGATAAGAACGGAGCAAAACAATTATTTATGAAGTCGTCATAAATGTCTATAAATTTTGGCATTTCTGGATACTTAGTGTAATCAAATAAATCCATCCAATAATAATAAGTATTTTGGGGTTCAGCATAATAACATGAAAAATATTTTTCATGTAAATTACCAGTTACTATGTAGTTAATAGTATTTTGTGTAAATTCAGCCTCTATTTGGTCACTCAAACAACAATATTTAAAAAAATCATTATTCAAATAATCTATAAAATATTTCCCAAATTCCATCATAGTAATCTCCCTTCCTCTATTCATATAGTTTACTGCATAATAAGAAGAAATGCAATTGTTAATATAACAAAAAGTAAAAAAGACTTATATAAACAATTGACATAAGTAGAAGTATAATGTAATAT
>CAYUKO010000073.1:0-18773 GCA_964445375.1 uncultured Roseburia sp. | reverse complement strand
CTCTGTTTTACACAACAACTGGTCATTGAGCCAGAAGGGGTTCTGAACAGATACAGATTAAGGTTACTTCAGCCCCACAACCGCCTTGTCTGTTTGCAAGTAATAACTCTCCTTTATGCTTTTGTGCCACTGACTTTGCAATAAATAATCCCAATCCGTAGTGCTTTCCTGAACGTTCTCCATGCTCTGTGTAAAACTGCTGTGTCGCAGATTTTAAGCTATTTTGTGAAAATCCATTACCTGTATCTGTGACGCCAAATGATAAAGTATCTTTCTTTCCAATAATTTCAAGCTTTATCTTACCATTTACAGGTGTATGTTCTATGGCATTATCAAGAATATTGGAAACTGCCCGAACAATCAGCTCTCTATCTCCAAAAAAGTCATCTGCTATTGTTTCCATTTGAGTGACCAAAGAAATTTTTTGAGCCATACAATGTGCTTTTGCCTGCATTTCTATTTCTCTGACACACTCCCTAATAGAAAAATTTCCGGGGTGAAAATCATCTTCATTTTCTGCTCTCGTCGCTGCCATAAGCATTTTTCGATTCTGTTCCATGTCCCATTGCTGTTTCAACGAGCTTTCTAATGCTGCACTCATACTTTCTATCGAATCTAACACTACGTTAAACTCTCGAATCTTTGTTGGCTTAGCTTCCCAGTGTAATTCCTGTCTTTTAATGGCATCTGTTGCCACGATAATAGGCACCAGTTCTGCTTTTAACTTACGTCCAAATGCCAATGCAATCATAACAGCAATTGCTAAAAATTCTGTAAAAAACAAAATCCACTCCAATATTTCAGGATTAGGAAGCCATTTATGTAAAAAAGGAGATGAAAAATGGGCATATAAATCATAGCTTATGATACAAGAAGAATCCTCCCTTTGTATCGATAAATACTGTTTCTTGGAATATGGACCCGATTTCATCAACGCTTCCTGCGCCATTTTTGCCTCTTTTTGTGACATATCTGTGCTTATAATTGTGCCATTTTCATCGATTAATACATAATTACATGGAAATGGCACCAATGAATCATCAAACGTCTCACTCTCCGCAATTTGTTCTTTCATCTGTTGTATCACCTGCTCCGCATAATTAGCCGGTAAGATAAAGCCACTGTTCAAAGCTATGTTAAATGCCACAAAATTTATGGCAATCAACAGCATTGTGAAAAAGAAAAATGCTGCTAAATACTTTAAAAACAGCATATACAAGCTGGTCGCTTTTGCCTTCTTTATTTCCATTTGTAACCTACCCCCAAACTGTTTCTATGGGACATTCTACATACTTTGAAAATTTACTGCGAATATTTTTAATATGCATGCGAATGGCTGAAACATCGCTTTCTGAATCATAACCAAATGCAGCCTCTAAAATGTTTTCCAATGAAAAAACCTGTCCTTTATTACGGGCAAGATATTCACAAATCTGATATTCACTTTTAGTTAAAGGGATTGCTTCTGAATTATCCTCCACTTTAATCACTTTTGACGATAAGTCAAACCGGATTTTACCACATATGAGCGTCTGATGATGCTCTCTCTTTTCTCTAAGTATGTGCGCCGCCACTCTTGCACGCAGTTCAGCAATACCAAATGGCTTCTTGATATAATCATCTGCCCCGAGCGCAAAGCCCTCTACAATATCCTGCTCCATGGTTTTGGCTGTCAGAAATAAAATAGGACAGTCTACATCTCTTCGAATCTGTTGACAAAGTGAAAATCCATCCATATCGGGCATCATAACGTCTAACAAAATCAAATCATATATCTTAAAATCTGAAGCCTCCAAACCAACTGCACTATTTTTGATTGTTACAAGATAACCGTCTTTTTCAAGTGCCCGTTTTATGAGCATACAAATGTCATTTTCATCATCAATCACCAAAATATGCGCCATTTTAAAACCATGCCTTTCCTAAAAAATGTCCTCTCCTATTCTAGGACAAAGGACATTTATAAAGATTTTGTAAGTTTTTTCGTCTATACTTTTGCTTTTACAACACCATAATAAGTGTTCCCACGGTAATGAATACAGCGCCTATGGCTGATTTTGCGGTAAAGCTTTCATGCAGGAATACAAATGCTAAAATCAATGTAATTACAACGCTAAGTTTATCTATTGGAACAACCTTGGATGCCTCTCCTATCTGAAGTGCTCTGTAATAGCAAAGCCATGATGCTCCTGTTGCCAGACCTGACAGAATCAAGAATATCCAGCTTTTTCTTGAAATAGCTGAAATACCGTTCTGTGCATTCGTTAGAAAAACCATTCCCCACGCCATAACTAACACTACAATTGTTCGAATTGCTGTCGCAAGATTCGAATTCACACCATCAATTCCTATCTTTGCAAGGATTGATGTCAAGGCAGCAAATACTGCTGACAAAAGTGCAAATACAAACCACACATGTAATTCCCCCTTTAATTTATCTTTTGTATAAAAATAGAGTACTACTATTTTCGATAATCGTCCATTCTTTCAAGCATTTCTTCATAAGAAATACACTCTGCATATCTTCTCTTCCACAGGAATTCATTATAATAATGATAACACTGTTCTGCCGTCATAAAGGTATTATCAACCGTAGTATTGGCAGTAGCAGGAACAATCACATGAAAACCATGCTCGAAACCACATTTTACGGTTGCATCGATACAGTAATCTGTCTGCAATCCGGTAACAATAATTTCTCGTTCACCTTTCTCTTGTAAATATTCTAATAAGCCAGATCCACGAAAAGGACTGTTTACATTTTTATCAAATATTTTTTCGTTCTGCATTGGTTGAAAACCTTCATAAATTTCAAAGCCTTCTGTTCCCTTTGTCAATTCTTCCCCTGATCCATCGTCGTGGCGAATATAAATGACTTCGATTCCTTTTTGGCGGGCTTTTTTTATAAGCTCTTTCTCATGAGAAACAAAAGTCTCGAACTCATATAAGCTTTCATTTGTAATTAGTTTTTGTGTGTCAACAACAAGTAGTACCATCTTTTTTCCCTTTCATCTAATTTCTTTATCAATATATTCCATATAAGGTCTTTTACTTACCAATTCTTCATGCGCACAATACCATGCATAAGATTCTTTTAGCCCTTCTAATAAAGGCTTGGTATCCGGCATTAGAGCCAGTTGCTTGGATACATCTAACTGATAAGCATAATCATGGAAGCAAAAATAGCTTCTTTGACCATGACAGTAATTTACATATTTTTTCTCAAGTGAACATCCTACCACGTTATAGCACATCTGTACCCAATCATTGATAGTTACCATTTCGGAGTTACCGACATTATAAATGCGGTTCATAGGCTTTTTCTCTAAAATAATCTCAATGAAGTGGCATAAATCTTCCACGTGGAAAAACTGCAATGGCATTTTTCCGTCTTTTGGAATATAGAATGCCCTTTTTTCTCTTGCGCAGTCAAACACAAAAGGTTCTCGATAGACATTTTGCATGGGGCCATAAAGATATGGCGGACGCAAGATATATGCCTGCGACACGTTTTCTTTTAAATACTGCTCTGCTTCCAGTTTATTCGTGCCATAACTTCCCCATATGGAATTGGCGCCACATGGTTGCTCTTCGCAAAATGGCTGAGGCAATGTTTCAGGATAAACAGCACTGGAACTAATAAAGACATAATCCTTGATTTCATCCAAAGCATTCACAAGGTTTTCAACATCTTGTCTTGTATATGCAGTAACATCCAAAACAACATCAAAATGATAACCTTTGAGCTTATCACCTAATGCATTTCTATCACCTTCAATTAAGGTAACACCTTCCGATTGCGGTTTACTGTTTCGATTTAATACATAGACATGGTCGCCCTTTTTAGTAAAATACTCTGCAATGTACCTGCTTACAAATACCGTTCCGCCTGTGATTAGAATGTTTCTCATAAAGAGCCTCCTTGATGAAGTATTTAGGTCTCTGAACAATAACATCATACCACAAATACTGATTTTGTGGTATGATTTGTTGTAATGATTCAATCACATTGTTTTAGAGGGGGAAAATTGTATATGAAAACAATAGATATTTATGGAGATAATCGATTTGAGAAACAGACAAAAACTCGTGTGGCATGTCGAGGTATTGTAATCTCGGACGGAAAAATATTGATGTCTTATGAAGTCAAGACTGACCAATGGTTCATACCAGGTGGCGGTTTGGAAAATGACGAAAATCTTGAAGAATGCTGTGTCCGTGAATTGGCTGAAGAGACAGGATATGCAGTAAAGCCGACCAGACAATTATTGACGATTCATGAATATTACGAAGAATGGTTTTTTATAAGTCATTATTTCGTATGTGAAGTTACCGGTAGCACAAAAAGGAATTTAACAAAAAGAGAGCTGGAAGTCGGACTTGAACCAAGATGGATACCTCTCGAAGAGGCAGTAGAAATCTTTTCAAAGCATCAGGATTATGCAGATACTGACGAGATGAAGAGAGGTGCTTATTTAAGAGAATATAATGCTCTTTCTTATTTTATGCAGCTTAAATAACTTCAGTGGGAGGTATTTATGGGTGGCGGGGTAAATCCCCGCCGTCTTCCATTTCTAGCAATAAGTAACCAGTTTTTCTACTGCAATTCTCTCTTTTACATGGCGATTGCTGTCAGCCGGTACTTCATCTGCATATCCGATTGCCAGAATATTAATTGGCTCTAAGTTATCTGGTAAACGGAATTCTTTACTTATGATATCTGCTTTAAAATAGCAAACCCAACAAGTTCCTAACCCTAATTCTGTGGCTTCATGCATCATATGATCTGTTAATATGGTTGCATCAATGTCGGTTGTTTTCTTTCCATCAAAAGGTCTTGTCCATGCCTTAGAATGGTCTGCACAGACGATAATTGCAATTGGTGCATCATAGGTATTGGCTGCCTTTCCAAGCTTGTTCAAACCTTCTTCACTTTGCACAACAATGAGCTTTACAGGCTGTAAATTTGCAGCTGTTGGCGCTACATGAGCTGCCTCAATAATCTTTTCCAACTTTTCACTTTCGACGGCTCTATCAGAATATTTGCGTACAGAATAACGCTTTTTTGCAATTTCAATAAATGACATATGTATAATCCTCCTGTTAATGAATCGCTAGCTCTTGTTATTTGGGTTAACCTCTTCTATAATTATATGAACAACCAATAAAAAAGCAAGAATGCACTTTTTAGGTATATACTACCCAAAAAGTAAGTATGGAGGATTTATGACAGAGAAAAAGACTAACTTCACTTGTCCCGTAGAAGCAACTATTTCCCTGATTGGTGGAAAATATAAGGCAGTTATTTTATGGCACTTGCTACACGGAACAATGCGTTACAGTGAACTGCATAAGAAAATGCCTAACGCAACCGATAAAATGCTGACACAGCAATTACGCGAATTAGAAAAAGACGGCCTGATTACTCGTACCGTCTATCCTGTCGTTCCACCCAAAACCGAATATAATCTTACGGAATTTGGACAGAGTCTCGTTCCTATTCTCGATGCTATGTGTAGTTGGGGGAATGAATATTTGCAAAAGCCACCTTGTCAGTTATGATGCAAGACCATATACTCCCCATATTCCTTGCCATCATCACCGCCAATCATTTTTTCTTCTGTTCTCTCAAATCTAAAGTCTGTACATGCCTTGTATCTTTCTTCGGCTATAGAGATAACTTTTGTTGCAATGATATTACAATAGAACATGTCATACGCAGGCGGTACAATAAGCGAGAGTATCTTTTTGATCTTAGATGCGGTTTCATAATCACTTCGTAGGTCTAATCTTAAAAGACCACACTGCGTGAAGAAATCCGTAGAATCACGATGGAATAGCTCAATGGTTCCTATTGCCGTTTTTGTATGCTTATCAATAATCGACCAACGTACAAAATATTTATTCTCATAAGAAAACAACCAAAAATCAATTGCCTGATTCATGCGTTCTAATGTAGTATAATGAAAATCATCGCCATTGCAATTATCACTATTGAAAAATGGGACTGCTTTTTCATCGGAATATACTTTCAGCAAATCTTCCAAATCGTCACGACTTACTAATCTCAGTAAAAAATCATTATTTTCAAAACATGGACAGTTATCATATGGATTCATGAACAGTATCCTCCTTTTTCTTAATTGGATGTCTAATCACAGTTCTTAATCTTTCCAGTGCACATTTTCTAGGGTCGGAAAGATAGATTTCATGATGAAAACGCTTATCTGTGAAATCTTCTACATAACCATTTTGTAAAACGAAATCTTTTATTTTTGCAATGGAATCCGGCTCATTGTCGTAAGGACCTTTGTGCATCACTTGAACACACAAGCCCTCTGTCATATGCATAAATCTTACTTTGCGCAGGTTAAGTTGTGGCTTTTTCATCGCAAGAGCCTTTTTTGCCGTTTCAAATACTTCTTCTGTTACGAACTCCGGTTGACGAATCATGGAAATCCAGTGAAACTGCTCTTTATCCGTTACATTTAATCCATCAAAAGCAACTCCATCTGCATACCACAAGCCCTCAAGTGGCGGAACTACATATTCAAAATAGCCCTCTGGCTGAGTACCGTTCATTTTAGACATCTTAACAGTAAATGACAAACCGTATAGTATTTCCATTGCTTCTTGATATTCTTTGCAAGTATTAGGATTTCCACTACCTTCTACTGCAAAAAATGCCATTTCCGGAACCTGTACGATGGTTGGCTTGGTGGACGGTTGATACAAATCTTTGTATTCTTTTTTATAATCGAGCTTTTCCATAGCATATGCCTCATTTCTATTATATAATGATAAATCAAGTATAACAGATTTAATATGACATCAGTGTGTCAGGTTATTGAAATAAATATTGATATTTTCTTCTTTGACTTAATAATATATTCTTCACTCGAACCTTTACTTCATTTGCATAATGAGATTCTTGACTAAGAATAGATTCTAGTTCTTTTTCGTCAAACTCAAATCGAATATGTTGTCCGTAAAGCTTTTCAGCAATGTCTAGTTGTTCATCAAAGTTAGTACAAAAAGTTTTTGCTCTTACATCTTCTATAAGCTCTGAAATTGGCACATTCATAGGAAAATCTATTGTAGTATCTGACAACAATGCTGCTCCGTTATCAAAAATAGGGCAATAATGATATTTTCCAATTTCATCTATAAGTACTGCAATATTGTGTGTATGTCTATCTTCATTCAAAAACAGAGCATCTATTGTTAACAACTGACTCATATATTTTCCAAAATCCTTTAATCCAGTTATACGAATCGTTTGCTCTACCAAGAATTTAATTCGATTTTCATGGTCGGAAATAGAATAAATTGCTTTATTTAAACTCTCATTATACATATTATGAAATAATCGTTCTAATGTAATCAAATTCCATCCGGCAGGCAAAAAGTTATCACTGCTACAACCTTTGTAAGCAGCATATTTATATTTCATGCTCTCTGTGTTATAAAGAATATACTCATTTTCATTTAAAGTTGATAATTTCAAACATCTTGAAACTACATATTCTGTTAGTCCTTCGTAGCCTGTATAATCAGCTTTATACCAAATATTATTAGAAAACCACTTTAGTTGATTTCCTTTTGATGACTGTCTATCATATTCACGTATATCTCGTTCAAATAGTTCAATCATTTGTATGACCTACCTTTCTATCTTAATCCAAAACTCATCCTCTGCCATTTTGCCTTCTGTTTTCTCAATAATCATCATAGGCTCATAGAATGGTAAATCAAGTTCCTTCAAGATTAATTTCATTTTGTCTCTGCTTCTTGGAAAACATCTTGATTCTAAAAATTCTTCGTACTCTTCAAAAGTAGGATGTTCATTTTTACCAAATGCGCGTTTTATATTATCTTTTGTATAATTATATATTTGTACTCTTTTTTCGCGTTCATTTACATCAATTATAGTGCACACTTCATTTTTTAACATATACCATAGTCTCATAGGTTCCTTTTTTTCAGGAATTTCATATTCTTTTACAATCTGAGAATCTTCATTTAATATTTTGACCAATGAAACAATGGGACCGGTTATAGGCTTTGATTCGGCTTCCCATCTTTCTACGGTTTTTGTAGAAACATTTACCAATTGTGCAAAACTTGCTTGTGTTAAGGACAATTTTTTTCGAATACACTTAATATCGTCAGCGGTTACTGCATTTGAGAATGCAAATTTTGTTTTTTTCATATATTAATCATATCCTTTCGAAAGTAGAGCAAAGATATCTATACAAATATAATACCCTTAAAATAAGGGAAAATCAAGCACGTAAACTCCTTATTTTAAGGGTGTAATAATCCAATAAAATCCTTTACTCCCTGTAAATCTGCAAATACTGGATTTTTGAGACTTTCCTGCACGCTTTGTAAGATGATTTTCTTACTTCTTGGCATTTGTGGACCAAGGTCAAGCTTCTCAAACCAACTGTCCAATTTTGAAAAATAGGAATCCCCATGAAGCATTCCCACTTTAAGCACAGAGCAGACTAAGTCAACATATTTCTGTAATCGTCTTGCTGCCTCTTCTTTTTGACCATGTATGGCGTTATAGACTGCAACTTGATATTGATAACTGGCAACCGTGTTTGCATTTAGACCGTCCAGCTTGTATGTTTCTATTATTTTATCCATTCTCGTAATTGTTTCTTCGCAGACATCCTTTTCCTGCATATGGATATTCAAATAATGAACAGCATCTCCAACCAGCATAAGAGTATGAAGATACATCATTGCC
Organism: uncultured Roseburia sp.; assembly: GCA_964445375.1. Lineage (GTDB taxonomy): Bacteria > Bacillota > Clostridia > Lachnospirales > Lachnospiraceae > COE1. The sequence goes on along the minus strand of CAYUKO010000073.1, from coordinate 10,015 downwards.
TGCGTGAAGCTGTCTGCCTTTTCCATATCTCCAGCCATGATATATGCCTGAATTAATAATGCATCACTTTGGTTCAGAATGCGGTTTGGATTTAAGAGATTACCGATTCCATCTATTACATTTTGTGGTTGTCCTCGCAACAAATCGACATAAGCTTTTACGCCGAGAATATCGCTGCATATCTCAGTTTCCTTGCAATTTATTAAGATATGCTCGCAAAGTCTTTCCAGCTTTTCCAATATTTCGTTCTGGCGTTCCTTCGTCTCTGCTAACATGTGATGATTAAGCCAAAGTGTGCAGACTTGTAGCAGGAATCGATAGCAGGAATAGTATTTTTTCGTAAGTACTTCGCTTCGTGCGAAAGCCTCTTCAAAAGGCATTTTCGCAAAGTTTTCCGACAATTCCGTATAAAGCTTCTGTATCTGCTCCTTGGAAAGTTGAGGTTCATATCCAAGCAATTCATCAACAGTAATGTCAAAATACGTCGCAATCTTCGGTAACAATATAATATCAGGCATACTCTGCCTATTTTCCCACTTGGACACGGAAGCCTTTGTAACTCCTAAAAAGGCAGCAAGCTCATCCTGTGTGATTCCCTTTTGCTTTCGTAAAAAAGCTATATTCTCCGCAATTCTTAAAGTATTCATGCTCTCACCTGTCTGATTTCAATTCCTTGTTATTATTTCCGATATATAAAATACTTGTTATCGTCACTAGTACTAACAAAACAACTATATTTATTATATTGGAAAACCGTTCTTCTATAAATACCATTCCTGCAAATGGCAAAATACTGCTTACCATACCTGTAAGCATCGTTACCAGCATAGATGCACTCTGCTTGACCACACGCACCTCATTCTCCCAATCAAAAACAGGAAAAGCAAGATTCGCTGTGATTCCTGCCACACACATGAATACAAGATATGCAGCCGGGATTACAATCAGCCAAAAAAGCTCCAAAACACTCATATCGACTGACATGCTAAGGAACAATACGGATATTAGATAAAATGGCGCTGCAACTGTCAGGTTTGCAAGAATCTTGCTGTCGTACACTTGCTTTGCACTAACTGGAAGCGTCTGAATCTGCCACAAAGTGTTACCTTCTAAAGAAATGGAACAGCTTGTAATTGATGTCAATGTAATCAGGCAAGCAAGTCCGTATGGCATGCATTTTGTGAAAATTTGCTCTATATTGGAAACTGCCAAAACGGTTTCTATTTCATCCATTCCTACAAAAAAGATACCAATTGCCACTATAACAGCCATGACATAGCCAACGATGGTATTGGTGACATAGACACTGGAAGAAAAATATCGTTTTAATTCCCTCTTCCACAATGCTACAACCTGACCATTTACCTGCAAGTTTGCCATTTTATAATTATTCTTTGCACTAACGGTATGAATTGCCATACAGATAGACTGAAAATATTTTTGAAGAATTGCAATAAATATAACGAAAATGACAGTTGGAATTACGATGAGTAAGACTAACGCTCCAAAATCACCGGAAAGTGCATTGCCAAACCAGATTGCAGGCGGATAGGTGCGTCCTATCTGAGCAGATAATATCTCTGCCATATTTTTCAAGAAATCCGTAGTCAACATCTCTTCTTTTTCCGATAAAAGCATACTTCCAGCCATAATACCAACAATCAATGCTAACATGAATAAGGTTTCGGCAAGACTTTTATGCTTTGTTCTTGCACTGATTGCTGTAATGCCTGCTCCAAGAATAGATGAAATGGTTAATGGAAATAATGGTAAAAATATAGTTCCAAGCAGAAAAATCACATAAAACCAGGCAGATGGTCTGACAAAATATCCATAAACAGCCATTCCCGGAAGCATAATCAGTAATCCGGCCAACAGATTTGTCACATACATGCAGCAAAAACGGCTAATAACGATAGCTGCCTTAGAAACCGGAAGAGATACAAGCATCTCATAGCCCTTCATGGAAAAGAGTACACTTCCTGCTTTAAAGAAACCAAAAATAAGTATTAAGAGGCTTGCTACTGCATACAGATACATTGGTACAATATCTTCCATTTCAAATAAAATTAGCCCATACGCGAAAGCTCCTACATAACCAATCACCATTATTATTAAGAGCACCCACACAACCGCCAATCCGGTTGAACGAGCTTTCTTTGATTTATCTTTGGTATACCGAAATTCATTGATTCCGAACAGATTAGCAAGCTGTAATCTGCACAGTTTTATAACCTGACTAATCATTTTGGAGTACCTCCATAAATACGGATTCCAGAGAATTATCCTGTATGATTTCTTCCATATTTCCGGCTGCGATTATCTCACCCTGACGAATAATGGCAACCTTGTTACAGAGCTTTTCAGCCACATCCAGAACATGAGTGGAAAAGAAGATGGCACTTCCTTCTTGGCAAAGCTCATGCATTTTATTCTTTAAAACAAGCGCTGCTTTCGGATCAAGACCAACAAACGGCTCGTCTAGTATCAACAGTTTCGGTTTATGAATCAAAGCTCCAATAATCGCAAGCTTCTGTTTCATTCCATGAGAATAGGAGGAAATCAAATCACCTAAAGCTGGCGTTATTTCAAAGGCATCTGCCTCTTCCTTGATTCTCTGCTCACGCTCCCTTGCTGAGATTCCGAACATATCAGCCATAAAGTTTAGATATTGAATTCCCGTCAAATATTTGTATAAATCAGGATTGTCCGGTATATATGCAATAACTGACTTACATTTTAGCGGCTCTTCCTTAACAGACATGTGATCAATTAAAATTTCACCTTCATCAAAATCATGAATCCCTACAACACACTTAATTGTTGTGGTCTTTCCGGCACCATTATGACCGATAAATCCATAAATATCGCCTGGCTCAACGTTAAGATTTATATTAGATATCGCCTTTTTTCCACCTTTATATACTTTTGTCAGTTTTTTAATGGATAGCATGTTATTCCTCCCTGTTTTTCTCCTTATTTTTATTAATATCAGTATACAAAAATGTATCGTATTTTTCGAGAGAATATCTCGATACTTTACGATACATAATCAACCATTGAGAAACTATATACTATTCTCTATAATTTACTTATTGCATACAAAGGAATATTGGTCATCCATTCCTGTTCTCTATAATTCGACATAGAAGTTCTTACTGCATAGTCTGGTTTAAACTTCTCACAGTATACTTTTAAACTCTGTGCTCTCAGATTTTCTTCGGCTTTTACCTCAATTGGCACAATACCTTTATTCTTTTGGATTAGAAAATCTACTTCATATGTGGATTTTTCGCCTGCGTAGTAATATGGATTATACTTTGTATCTGAGATAATCTGTTGCAATACATATTGCTCTGTCAAAGCTCCCTTAAATTCTACAAAAATAGAATTACCCTCTAAAATAGATTCCGCATCCAATTCACTTAACGCTCCCAATAATCCTACATCCAACAAATAAAGCTTAAAGGAGGCAAAGTCAATATATGCCTTTAACGGTACTGCTGGTTTGTTTACTTTATATACTTTTTTTATTAATCCGCAATCCTGTAACCATTCTATGGAAAGTTCGAAATCCTTTGCCCTTGCGCCCTCTTTGATTTTTCCAAAGAAAAATTTTCTATTTTCCTTTGCCAATTGTAAGGGGATAGAATTCCAAACCATTCTTATTCTAGGCAATTCATTTGTTGATGTATGCTTTCCAAAATCATTTTCATATTGCTCCAATATTGCATTTTGCATATTTCGTACTTCATCATAATTCTTATGTTCACTATAATACTGGACAACTTCCGGCATTCCACCAACATAATAATAATTCTTTAACCAAAAGATATATTTTTCACGAAAGTCTTCAATCAATGAATAATCATCTCTTTTTAGAAGTTCTGATAACGATTCTTCACCCATAGCTATCAGGAATTCCCGGTAATTCATAGGATGTAATTCTAATGTATCAACCTTGCCTACTGGAAAAGAAATCCCGGCATGAATGGCAACTCCAAGTAAAGATCCTGCGGCAATCACTGCATATTCTGGTGCATTTTCGCAAAAATATTTTAATGATTCCAATGCACGAGGTGCTTCCTGGATTTCATCAAAAATAATAAGTGTATCCTCAGGTGTTACTTCTGTATGCGTTTCGATGTTAATATTGATTAGGATTCGCTCTATATCATAATCTTCGTCAAAAACCTTTTTCATTCTCTGATTATTGTAGAATGTTACATAAGCAACTTTTTTAAAATGTATTTTTCCGAATTCCTTCATAAGCCAAGTTTTTCCAACCTGTCTTGCCCCTTTTAATATTAATGGTTTTCTGTTCTCCTTATTTTTCCACTTTACTAATTCATTCATCAAAAAACGCTGCATATTAAACAACCTACCTTTCATTATATCCTTATTATATGCATGTTTTTTTAATCTATCAACACTTTTTCTTCTCTTAAATCTATATATTAATACATTTTTTCTTGGCATTTATCATTAAGTTATCACATTTTTTCTCCCCATTATCGTGCTATATATTGCTTTTTTTCCGCTCATCAAATTTAAAATATGTACCAAAAAAAGCTGAATATTGCATTCATAGAATACAGCATCCAGCTTTCTCATATCCTTTAAATTCTAATTACTGCAAAGGAATTCTTTGCAAGTTCCATTCCATCGGCAAGCCTTCCCTTTTTCACACACACTGTTACTCTTTCTGGATTATCAATGTAATTATATGCATTCAAATCGTCCCCTGTAAGAATCTGCATGGTATAATCCTGCTTGTTCTGCCATTCTTCCGCAAGGTTGAGTTCCAGTTTTACCGGTTCTTTCTTTGCATTTACAATCTTTATGATTACTTCACTCTTCTTACTGTCAAAGCTTAAGGAATAGTAAATTCCTTCCTTTGCCGCAGCTTTTTCTTCTCCATTGGTATCCAGAGTAACATCACCCATATTGTTACTGTACATGAACTGAACATAATAGCTTGGCGTACCATAAGCCTTCTCACCATTAAACTAAATCATATCCGGCGACCACTGAGCATAACCAACTCTTGCAAAAAGTGGCGCATAAGAAGCTAATACGACAACATCAGAATTTCTCTCCACGCCTGTTAAGAATGCAGCCTCAGAAAGAGCGCCTTCTAAGGTATTGGCATCATCTCTGTTGAATCCGCTCACAGGATGCGCTGCATATTCACCTGAAAATACCTTGGTAGTCCTTGGATAATTGTCATAAAAATCAACATGCTCATACAACCATTCCGGCTTTACATAGTAGTGCTCATCCACGGCATAAACAAAGTTTTCCTTGTTATCATTTTCATGATAGAACTTCCATGCCTGTTCATATCTTTCGGAAGTAATATCCGGTCCGGCAGAACCAATCAGTTGAATCTGCGGTGCAACAGCATGAATTGCCTTTTCAAACTCTATATATCGTTCAAAGAAATCAGTTCTTTCTGTCTGCCATTGCTCATTTCCAATACCAATCATAGTTAAGTTAAATGGCTTTTCATGTCCAAGCTTTGCACGCACAGCTCCCCACTTCGTATCAACATCACCATTTGCAAATTCAATCAAATCTAACGCATCCTGCACAAATTCCTTGAATTCTTCGCTATCAATTGCAACCTGTTCTGTTGTCTGATACTGACATGCAAGTCCTACATTTAATACTGGAAGCGCCTTTGCGCCAAGCAGCTCACAAAGAAGAAAATACTCATAAAATCCTAATCCCAATGTCTGATTATAGTGGGAATATTCACTATGAAAGCCATTCTCTTCACAATTTCCGTGTACAGCCCATCGATTCCAGTTATTCTTTCTCTTCCAAGGCTCCTTTAAGCTATCCTTAAAACGATATCTGTTCTGTAAAGTATTTCCTTCTATAATGCATCCTCCAGGAAAACGGATAAATCCCGGATGCAGATTATCTAAAAGCTTGAACAAATCAGCCCTGAAGATTCCTGCCACTGCATTTGTAGGAAACATGGAGATGTAATCAAACTCTACCGTTCCTGCATCAGCAAGCAATATTCGAAATTGTGCCTTTTTAGCCGCTTCCTTTGCTGTCATATGTACGACATATTTTTTATAATAATTATAGCTTTCCTCTTCAAAGGCGTTCGCTTTTACGTGGCATTCAGCATAAATCTTTTCGTTCTGTGCAATTTGAATCAGAAAATCACCAGTATACTTGACAGGGCGAGCCCAAAAAGTAAGAATATATTCGGCATCTTTTTCCAGATAAATGCCATCATACGCCTTATTCACAAGCCCTGCATTAGCCACAGAAGTCTTCACTCTCATATAATGAGGATTCTCCTCTGACAACGAGCTACCCATATAAACATTAGTAGAAACAACCTCTTCATTTGGATAAACGCTCCAACCGTAGCTGCCGTCCTCTTTTACATAGTAATCATCTTTGTCTCCATAAGCATCAAGAAATTCAAACGATCTGTTTTCTACCATTTCTGCATACAGACCACCATCCGCTGCATAATTGATGTCCTCGAAAAACAAGCCAATCATATCGCTTTGAATTGCATGCTTTTTCGTACTTCCAATATTTAGTTTCATGTCTGATACCTCCATTATATTTTTATTTACCTTCTTTTTTCCATTCCAGAATCAATATATCGCGTAACACATGTAAAGGCATAAGTCTTAGCTTCATTTCCCCTTCGGCATCCGGAATAGGAAGACGCTCATATACATCATGATATCGGTAATATTTATCTTTTGTCTGAATAATAAGTGTATAGGAGTGTGCACGTTTTGCGCTGTAAGAGTGATATCCTTTTTGTGTAACACCGCTCAATGATTCATTGTAGATATAATTAATGTCCACAACGTCTTCCCATGGAATGACAATCTTTTTTCGTCCAAATTTCCAAGTCATTGCATACTCGTCAGTAATAACCTGGCCATTGGTACGTTTACCTAGCCATTTTCCAAAAAGAAAGTATGCAATAACAATAGAAAGCATAATGATACTCATGATTTCTTCACCTTCTGCAAAAGGCGGTAATGCAAAATAAGCCATCACTACCATGATAAATGGTACAATAATGCTTCTATATAGAATTAATTGTACTATCTGCTTATATGCACTACCTTTCCAATAATGCATTTTCATTGTCAAATGGTCTCTTTTTTGATTTTCCTTTTTTTTAATGTCCATAATTTTTCTAGTCCTCTTATTAATCAAGTTCTTTTACATAATTCACCAATGCATATAGTGGAACGTTGTTCATCCAATCCTGTTCTCTATAATTTGACATAGAAGTTCTTATTGCTATATCTGGTTTATATTTATCACAAAATGCACGCAAACTCCTTGCTCTCAGATTTTCTTCTGCTTTTACTTCAAGAGGTATACAATGACAATTATGCTGTATCACAAAATCTATTTCACCAGTCGAATTTTCGGTTGAATAATAATATAATTCGTATTCAGCAGCACACAATTCCTGTGCTACAAATTGTTCTGTTAATGCACCTTTGAACTCCTCAAATATTCGGTTACCTTCTAGTAATATTCGTGGTGAAAGGTTACCTTTCGCTGTTAATAATCCAACATCCAGCATAAATAATTTGAAACTACTCATTTCCATATACGAAATAAGTGGCATTCTCGGTTTTGCAACTCTATAACATTTATGAATCAATCCACAATCTTCTAACCACTGAATTGCCAGTTCAAAATCTTTTGCTCTTGCACCTTCTCGTACAATACCATAAATAAACTTGCGGTTTTCCTTTGCCAATTGCGCTGGAATCGAGTTCCAGACCATTTGTATACGTGGAACTGTTTCTTTTGGAGCATGCTTTGAAAAATCATTTTCATAATAGATCAACAATTCTTTTTGTATATTCCTTACTTCTTGCATATCATCGGTATCGACATAGCATTGAACTACTTCCGGCATACCACCTACATAATAATATTTTCGCAGTAAATCTGTATACTTTGAAGAAAATGAATTTATTAACTCGTAATCTTGTTTATCGAGTAAATCTGCAAGACCTGTTTCTCCTATTGCCAATAGAAATTCATAGAAATTGAGAGGATATAAATGTAAAAAATCTACTTTCCCAACTGGAAATGATGTTCCCTGATGCATTGCAACGCCCAATAAGGATCCGGCTGCAACAATTGCATATTCTGGAGCGTTTTCACAAAAATATTTTAAGGATGTTAATGCCTTTGGAACTTCTTGAATTTCATCAAATATTAATAATGTATTTTCTGCTACAAAATTTTTTCCATGCTCGATTTTAAGTGCTGAAATAATTCGAGAAATATCGTAATCGCAATCAAAGACATTTTTCATACGCTCATTATTATCAAAATTGATGTAGACTACATTATCAAAAGATCTCTTACCGAATTCTTTCATAATCCAGGTCTTTCCAACCTGACGTGCGCCTTGAATAATCAAAGGTTTTCTCTTTTTCTTATTCTTCCATTTTTCTAACTCGGAAAATAGCAATCGTTCCACAATGTCAGCCTCCTTGCTTTGTCATTCATTATGTCTATATTATATCCTATAAAAATATTTGCTACAACATTTCAAGGGGATAAAAATGTATATATTACGCTTTCAAGGTGATAATATTTTAAATTTATGCATTTTTATGGTGATATATTTTTATATAACTACAATTATCAGGACATATAAGCCTGTTGATTATACTGCTATACGAAAAAGAGAAGAAAATCTTGAAATTTTCTTCTCCTTGTTAGTGTTATTATAGAGGAAGTGTCAGATGATTAAATTTCCTGATTTGTGAAGATTTGTCAAGATATCTATTCCTTTGCGGATATACTCTAAATATATATATCTTAATTGCATGAAAAGAGTTAAAATCTCTCGATTTTAACTCTTTGTTTGCTAGCCATTTTTATTATAATTTTTTGCTAACATAAGGCAGGTATAAACTTGGCAAATAGGTAAAGCCCCTCTTTTCCTGCTTTAACTTCATGCTGAACACAAGCAGGTATTACGGCAATCACCCCTTGCTGATATACAATTTCTTCTCCATCACATGTACATATTCCATCGCCTTCCATGACTTCGTGAGTTTCCAATTGTGTCTCATGGATGTGCATTCCGATGCTACAGTTGGGAGCAATACGAACTAAATGATAACTGAATTTTCCATTTGTTTCTTTAGCTGTAATTAAGTGTTTCAGTTCCACACCTTCAAATGCTGTATGCTTTGACCAAGCAATATCACCTGCATTTTTCCTGTCATTAGACAATACAATATGTCCTTGATTAAATGTTTCAAAAAGTTTCATTTTACCACTCCATTCTATTTTATTTGCATTTATCTTAATGCACTTAATATAGAAAAAATAGTAAAAAAATGACTTTTATTCTAATATTTGCACAGAATTTTTATACTCTTTTGGTGTCATGCCTACGACCTGTCGAAAAATCTTAAGAAAATGACTTTGATCATAAAATCCTGTTTCGGTAGCCACATCCACTATTGGCATTTCCTGTTGTAATAATTTCTGAGCTTGTCGTATTCTATTCTGCAATAAATAATGATGTGGCGGCATTCCTATATCTTTTTTGAACTTTCGAATTAGATACTCTTTGCTAAAACATGCTTGTGCAGCAAGCCCTTCAATGGAAAATGTATTCTGAGGCTCATGCAAAATACACTCTTGTATTATTAAAAGATTTTCAGATACCGATATTCTCCTTTTATGAAGACTTTTTAATGCTTTGTATGCATTTTCAATTACTATTTTTATACCATCCACATCCGTTGATAAAATCTGATGGAAACCTTTCATTAATGTATCAAATCCCTTTTCGTTTTCCTTTTCAAGAAACTGCGCTTTAATACATATAATTAAAAGTCTGGTTGATTTATCTTCAATTTTCATCGCATGCATAGACAATAATGGAATTATGAAATATTCATTTTTTCTATAAGAACGCTCTTTTTCTACAGTCCATAGATTCACTGTTCCAGTAAGCACGATACCCATGACA
>CAYUKO010000072.1:0-18987 GCA_964445375.1 uncultured Roseburia sp. | reverse complement strand
GCAGTACTTGTCATGCATATAGTGAATGATGTTCAGAGTATTTACGTATACATCTGCCTGCCATTCGATCATATCGATGAACTTGCTCATTACGTCATCGTAATCAAGAACGTCACCAACAACTGGACGGTACTTAGGACCAACCTGCTTCTTAGTAACTTCGTCAACACCACCGTTTAAAGCGTAAAGTAAACACTTAGCTAAGTTAGCACGTGCTCCGAAGAACTGCATTTCCTTACCAATAACCATAGAAGATACACAACAAGCGATACCGTAGTCATCACCATGTGTTACTCTCATAAGGTCATCGTTCTCGTACTGGATTGAAGAAGTCTGGATAGACATCTTAGCACAGTACTTCTTCCAAGCTTCTGGAAGTCTTGTAGACCAAAGAACTGTTAAGTTTGGTTCTGGAGATGCACCAAGGTTTGTTAATGTATTTAAGTAACGGAATGACATCTTTGTTACTAATGGACGTCCGTCAACACCAACACCACCTAATGACTCTGTTACCCATACTGGGTCACCAGCGAAGATCTGGTTGTATTCTGGTGTACGAGCGAATCTTACGCAACGTAACTTCATGATGAAGTGGTCAACGAATTCCTGAATCTGCTCTTCTGTAAATGTTCCATTAGCTAAGTCTCTCTGAGCGTAGCAATCAAGGAAAGTAGATGTACGTCCTAAGGACATAGCAGCACCGTTCTGCTCCTTAACTGCACAAAGATATCCAAAGTATGTTGCCTGGATAGCTTCCTGAACGTTTGAAGCTGGCTTAGAAATATCACAGCCGTAAGAAGCTGCCATTTCCTTCATCATCTTTAATGCAACGATCTGCTCAGAAATTTCTTCACGAAGACGGATAACGTCATCTGTCATAACACGTCCTGTAGAATCCTTCTGCTCTAACTTATCTTCGATAAGTCTGTCGATACCGTATAAAGCAACTCTTCTGTAGTCACCGATGATACGTCCACGTCCGTAAGCATCTGGAAGACCTGTGATGATGTGAGATGTACGACAAGCTCTCATTTCCTGATTGTAAGCATCGAAACATCCAGCGTTATGTGTCTTTCTATGTGTAGAGAAGAACTCGCTGATTTCTGGATCTACTTCGTATCCGTTATCTGCACAAGCTTTCTCTGCCATTCTGATACCGCCGTATGGCTGTAAAGAACGCTTGAAAGGCTTATCTGTCTGGAATCCTACGATCTTCTCCTTGCTCTTGTCTAAGTATCCTGGTCCATGAGAAGTGATAGTAGAGATAACCTTTGTGTCCATATCAAGAACACCGCCAGCTTCTCTTTCCTTCTTCATAAGATCAAGAACCATGTTCCATAAATCTGTAGTATCCTGTGTAGGACCTGCTAAGAAGGATTCATCTCCATCATATGGAGTAAAGTTCTTCTGAATGAAGTCACGAACGTTAACTTCACTTTCCCATTTGCCACCTACAAAATCTTTCCACTCTGGTCTCATTTTGCAAAGCCTCCTAAAATTTTAAAAAATTAATATGCGGAATACACCGCTAGTTACTCTAATTAGAATGTTTCTCTCTTTTGTGTTGACTCTAGTCATAACATTCTGTAAGTGTATTATAGACTCAAGTTTGTATACACGTCAACACCTTAATTTGTACTTTTTCTTGTACAGAAAAATAGAATGAATGTTATGTTAATACAGCACTTAGCATTTACTGCTAAGTGTGTGAAAAAATGTGGTATCGTTCAGTAAAAATCCATTTGTGAAGCAAATTTAGGAAGGATTTTTACTCGTTATTGGAACGGAGAGAACAATAACGAATAGTTCATAAAAAAATTGTTAAAAATAATGAAGGACTTGCTTATCATGAAATAAAGTATTATAGTGGAAGAATAGCTATTGTTTAAACAGTAACTAGTATGATAGCTTAATCGTATTTCATTTATACTTATTATAGAAGGAGGAAATGTTAATGGCAGCAGTAACAAAGGAAATGACAATCGGAGAAATCTTAAGAGTAAAACCAGAAGTAGCACCAGTTCTTATGGAAATGGGAATGCATTGTCTTGGATGTCCATCTGCTCAGGGTGAATCCCTTGAAGAAGCAGCAATGGTACATGGTATGGATATCGATGCTCTTATGAAGAAGATTGATGAATTGAATTAATCATCATAAATAGTAAAGGCTGTGGTTTTGACCACAGCCTTTTTCGTTATACCATAGCAAGAGACTGAATTGCCTTGTCTTTGATGACAGGTTCAAAGTGCTCTTCCATATAAGCTTCGCTTGCTGATACGAACTTTTCAGGATTACCGTATTCAGAAAGCATATTGCAGATCTTATTGAATTCCTGAGGTGTATGCTCTGACTGAGTTACTACAAGCATATAAGAAGATTCCTTCTCATTCTTGTAGAGAGAGTTCTTGCCGTTATAATGTGCAGAAAGCACATGTGCAAGACGAATTACCTGTGCCAGAGAACCAAAGGAATAGATTCTTGTTAATTCAACAGCAACCTTAACCGGCTTCTTAGCAGATTCTTTGTTCTTGTTGCGATTCTGCTTGGTAAGAGATTCTGCTGCTTCCGCAACGGTATCCGTAGCTTTGCTGTCATGAATCTTCTTAAAGAGATCCAGTACGTCATCTGCGCCTTCAGAAAGGCTCTGCAGCATATTATCTAAGGTATTGCCGTCATTGTCCTCGTCTTCATCATGAACAGAAGGAGCAAACTTGGAGAATCTTGTGTCAAGTTCTTCCGGATCCTCTACCTTAGTGATTACCAGAACGATACATTCCGAATTCAAAGGAATTGCTTCAATCATAAGCGGTATATCTTCAGCATCGAATCCGAATTCATAGGATGCCTGCTGCATCATATCTTTAAAAAGACTTTTTGCTTTTTCAGTTCCATAAGCAAGTTCGCTGATTTTTAATTCACGGTCTGCCAAATCAGCTTTGGTAAGGGTACAACGAATCTGATGGTCATTTACTTTTTCGATTTTCATAATATCACATCCTCACTCTATTGATATTACAGTAGATTGTTAAACTTATTCTATGATAAGTTATCATATACTGTGGAATAAGGGAAGTCAATAGGACTTTCCTTGAGTTCTTAAAAAATTTATAAAATACGAACGAATTATTACAATTCAGGTTGTATAATTTTGTGTTATGTGTTAATAATTCATTTGTAAGATGTTCCGGGAACAAATCCGTACAGTCAGGAGGGTTCGAGGAATCATAACTTAAGGTAATAAAAACAATCTGAAAAACTTTTTTTCAAATCTAGACCTTTTTATAAAAGGTAGTCTTATTAGCTTATGTGCTTTGTTGGAAGATTATTTTTCCAAACTTTTCATGTTTATATATCCATTATACAATATTTTTGAAATAATTGGTACATGTTCTCAGACATCTTTTAGAAAAATTTATATATCACGAAAACTTTTGGTCATTTCAGTTAGAAAAACCATGGGAAAAAGCTATTTGATTTTTCTATTTCCAGTTTCTTCCTTATTTATATATGGACGATTATGGTAAACCAGGTATATTTTGTCTGATTAGAAGCCCCTCTATACATAGAAAAATATTCTGATACTTATATCATATGCAGTCTTTATAAAGAAGGAACTCGAATAAAAATGGAAATAACAACAATTTGGTAATGACGATAAATCAATAGTTTGCTATAATGAGAACGATTAGGAGGAGACGGCATGAAAAAGAAAATGATTCCGGTACTTCTTGCAATCGTTCTTATTTTTTTGGTTATTGCGATTGCATTTGGAGGCAAAATTTTAGAAAAGTATTCATATTCTAAGGAGAGAGCAGATTTAAACAGTTATTTTGATATAACACAGGACAACGAGGTTGCGATTATCCTGCAGGATGAGATTGTAGAAGAGAAAGCAAAGCTGATGGATGGCGTATGCTATTTTGATCTGGCAACGGTTGAGAAATACTTTACAGACCGATTTTATGTAAATGCGGAAGAGAAGATACTTCTTTTTACAACAGCAGATGATGTCATTCGTGTTGAAATCGGTGATGGAAGTAATGTGATCTATGTGTCGGATGCAGGTAATTCGATTGATTATAAGGCAGCAGTGTATGAGGGAGAGACACTTTACATTGCGGCTGACTACGTAAAGCGCTATGCAAATTTTAGCTACCAGTTATTTGATTCCCCGCTTCATATGCAGGTCTATACACAGTGGGATACCGTAACACAGGCAGAGATTACCAAGAATACAAGTGTGCGTTATCGTGGCGGTGTAAAGAGTGAGATCCTGACAGATGTGGAAGCCAGTGATACGGTTATTGTATTAGAAGAACTGGAAAACTGGTGCAAGGTAAAGACAAGCGATGCCTATATTGGATATGTGGAGAGTAAATTCTTAAAGAATCAGACCAGCGTTGAACAGCTGCCCGTGAAGGATGCTATGGAAGTGGAATTTAACAGTGTACGCAAGGAAGGTACCATTAATATGGTATTTCATCAGGTATTCGAGGGCAGTGCAACAGGCAGTGTGTCAGAAGTACTTAAGCGCACAAAAGCAGTGAATGTCATTAGCCCGACCTGGTTTCGTTTAAGTGACAATGCCGGTAACTTTACAAGCATCGCATCAGCGTCTTATGTGGAACAGGCACATGCGTTAGGAGTTGACGTATGGGCATTGATTACGGATGTAGATAGTAAGGATTTGTATGGTGTGGACATCAATTTCTATGATATTTTATCGTCCACAGAGAATAGAACACGTTTGATTAACGGTTTAATGGATCAGGTGGATGCGTATGGAATTGATGGTATCAATATAGACTTTGAAAAGGTGCGTAATGATGCGGGAACTCATTTCGTGCAGTTCTTAAGAGAGCTTTCGATTGAGACAAGAAAGCGTGGTGTTGTTCTTTCGGTAGACAATTATGTACCAACAGAATATACAGCACATTATAATCGCAAGGAACAGGGACTTGTCGTTGACTACGTGGTAATTATGGGTTATGACGAGTATTATGCAGGCTGTGGTGAGGCTGGTCCGAATGCTTCGATTAATTATGTAGAATATGGCATCATAAAGACCAAGGAAAGTGTTCCGGCTGAGAAGATTATCAATGCCGTTCCGTTCTATACAAGAGTGTGGGAAAGCGGAAGTGAGGGACCAACATCATCAACATTGACTATGGCAAATCAGAGTACATGGGTGAAGAATAGCGGTGTAGAACCAGTATGGTTAGATGAATATTGCCAGAATTATGTGGAATATCAGACAGATGGGAAGACCGTTCAGTGCTGGCTTGAGGACGTAGATTCCATCAGGGTTAAGCTTCAGGTAATGAAAGCACAGCAGATTGCAGGTGTTGCAGCATGGAAGCTTGGTTTGGAAGATACAGCCGTGTGGGATGTTATGGAAGAATATACAAATGGAACGTTGAATTAGGAAAATACCTTCGTATCAAAACGGTACGAGGGTATTTTTTTGCTTGGATGCTTCATATATATGATAACAACAGATTATATTCGGAGTTGTGTATGTCGGAGAAACAAAGTAAAATCATGGGATTTATTATGTCTTTTTTGCTGATTATTGCAATGTTACTTGTGGCAAAGGAATCGGCTGAGCTGGTAAATGTATTGAATCTGCAGGAAGAAAAGGGGGAGCAGAAAACGGTGGTCATTGATGCAGGGCATGGCGGTATTGATCCGGGGAAGGTTGGAATTAATGATGCATTGGAAAAGGATATCAATCTTGCCATTGCTTTAAAAGTAAAAAAATATCTGGAGCAGCAGGATATCAATGTCATTATGACAAGAGAGACCGATGGTGGATTGTATGAGGAGAATGATACGAATAAAAAGGTTCGTGACATGAAGAAGCGTCTGGCAATCATTGAGGATGCCAAGCCTCAGCTTGCCGTCAGCATTCATCAAAACAGCTATCCCGAGGAATCTGTCAGTGGTATGCAGGTCTTTTACTATAAAGACAGTCAGGAGGGAACGAAGGCTGCACTTGTGATGCAGCAGACGATGATTGAGAACCTAAAGCCCGAGAAAGAGCGTGAAGCAAAAGAGAATGGGACATATTATCTTTTAAAGAAGACGAGTGTTCCCATTATTATTGTGGAATGTGGATTTTTATCGAATTCGACCGAGGCAGAACGTCTCACGACAGATTCTTATCAGGAAAAATGTGCATGGGCAATTCAATTAGGAATCCTTCGTTATCTGAACATGGCAAACTAAGGAGGAAGTTTCGTTATTGGAACGAAACGAACAGTAACAGAAATCGCAAAAATGCGACAGGGAGCTTTCTAATTGTGGTTGTTTGTGCTACAATAATCTTAAGTATGGCTTTTAGCACATAGAAACGGAGTTAGAATAAGGTCATGGAAACAAAATTGATTCGTGTGGATGCGCAGGCATTACAGGATGAGGAGAAGGCAGGCAATGTAAGAAAAGCATTGCAGGAGGCTGGAGAGATTATCAGACAGGGAGGACTTGTGGCATTTCCGACAGAGACGGTGTACGGGCTGGGAGGAGATGCGCTGAATCCTGAGTCTGCGAAGAAGATTTATGCGGCTAAGGGACGTCCTTCTGATAATCCGTTGATTATTCATATTGCAGATATGGAGCATCTTGGAAAAATTACAAAGGAAATACCACAAAGCGCTTATCAGCTTGCAGATGCCTTTTGGCCGGGACCGCTTACCATGATACTTCCAAAGTCAGAAGCAGTTCCAAGTCAGACAACAGGGGGGCTTGATACGGTAGCAGTCAGAATGCCAAGTCATCCGGTTGCGATGGAATTCATTAAGGCAGCAGGAGGATATGTGGCAGCACCAAGTGCCAATTTATCTGGAAAACCCAGTCCAACAACTGCGAAGTATGTCATGCAGGATATGGATGGCAGAATCGATATGATTATTGATGGTGATGGTGTTGATATTGGGCTGGAATCGACCATTGTTGATCTGACGGGTGAGAAGCCGATGATTTTACGACCGGGATATATCACGGAAGAAATGTTGGACAAGGTGTTAGGACAGGTAGAAATAGACCAGACTCTTTTTCGGGCGGATTCGAAAGAGGCGCCTAAGGCTCCGGGCATGAAATACAGACATTATGCACCTAAGGGAGAGCTTGTACTGGTAGAGGGAAGTCCTGAAGCGGTGGTTTCTTATATTAATGAGCAGACAAGAATACACAAGGAACGCGGCGAGAGAACAGGAATTATCGGAACCAGTGAAATGGCAGACAGATACGAAGCAGACAGTGTGAAGATTGCAGGAAGCCGAAAGGATGAGGCTGCAATCGCAAGACAGTTATATACCTTCCTGCGGGAATTTGATGACGAGGATATTGCGTATATGTATGCGGAATCCTTTGCAGGAGCAGGTATGAGACAAGCTATTATGAACCGGTTGTTAAAGGCAGCAGGTCATAAAATGATAAAAGTAGATTAATTTATTTGGAGGAAGAAACAATGATTTCAATTGGATGTGACCACGGCGGATTCGAATTAAAGGAGAAGGTAGTAGCTTTCTTGAAGGAGAAGAATATAGAGGTAAAGGATTGCGGATGCTACAGCAAGGATTCCGTTGATTATCCGGTATTTGGAAGAGCAGCAGCAGAGGCAGTGGCAAGTGGAGAATGTGAAAAAGGTATCGTAATCTGTACAACAGGTATTGGTATCTCTATTACAGCTAATAAGGTAAAGGGCGTTCGTTGTGCACTTTGCAGTGATACCTTATCTGCAAAGATGACAAGACTTCATAATGATGCAAATATGCTGGCAATGGGTGCCGGAATGATTGGCGAAAATCTGGCTTATGACATCGTAGAGACATTCTTAGGAACAGAATTCTCTGGCGAAGAGCGTCATCAGAGAAGAATCGATTTAATCGAGCAATAGGGTAGCATAGGCAAAAGATAATACGGAGGGGATATATGAAATCGACGCGAAAGCATCGAAGAGCATTTTTAATATTCCTTGCAGTCGTTATGGTATTTGTGGGAAATGCACCGATGCAGGTGCATGCAGAAACGACGTTAGAGAAGCTGCAAAAGGCGAAGGAAGAGAAGGAAAAAACAGAAGCGGCCAAGGGTAGTACGGAGCAGCAAAAGGAATCACTACAGATTACGCAGAATTCGTTGCTTGGAAAGCTTGGCTCTTTGAACGATGATTTGGAAGTAGTCAGCAATAATCTTGCAGATATCGAACGACAGATTGATGTAAAAGAGCAGGAGATTGCACAGACAAAAGAAGATCTGGCGCAGGCCATTGCGACAGAGGAAGAACAATATGAATCCATGAAGCTACGTCTTCAGTTTATGTATGAAAGAGGCTCAAAGACCTATCTGGATATGCTGTTAGCAGCAACAGGTTTTGGCGATTTACTGAACAAGGGTGATTATATCGAAGCCTTGAGTAAGTATGACAGGAATAAGCTTATTGAATTTCAGGAAACCAGAAAGCATGTGGAGGAAGTAGAAGCACAGCTGCAGGTGGAACTGGAGGATTTGAACGCCTTACAGGTACAGGCAACGGAGGAGCAGGACAGAGTTTCTGCATTAGTGAAGCAGACAGCAAACAGTGTGGCGGCTTATGCAGACCAGATAGAGGATGCAGAGGCAACCATAAATGCTTTGGACAACATGCTTTCGGAACAGGAACAGGATATCGCAGCACTCCAAAAGCAGTATGAAGAGGAGCTTGCACTGTCAAGACTTGCGGCACAGTCAGCATGGCGTGATATTTCGGAAGTAACCTTTGCAGAGGGTGACAGATATCTGCTTGCCAATCTGATTTACTGTGAAGCTGGCGGGGAACCGTATGTAGGGCAGGTTGCGGTTGGAGCGGTTGTAATCAATCGAGTTCTTAGCTCCCGTTACCCGAATACGGTGGTTGGTGTTATTTACCAGAACAAACAGTTTTCCCCGGTAGGAAATGGAAGACTTGCATTGGCACTTGCAAATAATAAAGCAACAGCAAGCTGTTATAAAGCAGCAGATGAAGCGATGAGCGGTATTACGAATGTCGGACAATGCCTGTATTTCAGAACGCCAATTGAAGGACTTACCGGTCTGCGAATTGGTGGACATATTTTTTATTAATCAAATCTTAATAAGCGGTCAGTTTAAAAATATTTTAAAATTTTGGGTATAAAGTACCATTGAAAAGTGAAAAGAAGCGTAGTATTATGTGCTTCTGACAGCAAATGGGAAATATACCCTTTTGTTTTGTGAAAAATCTCATTGAGAAAGAGAAGGTGAAAATATGCAATGCCATGAGAGTGTAGAAAAGAAGAGACTTATCCTGTTTCGAAGTGTCATTGACAGTCTGCTTGGATTAGAAGAGTATCTGACTTGCAGGGACGGGGAAATGACAAAAGCGCTTGCAGACAGAATAAGACAGCTTTATAATCGAACAGATAGTATGATTCGGCAATCGTTTTGCGAGCAGGAGTGTATAGAAACGTTGGAAGAAGTACTTGCTCTTTTGAAGGAAGAAAGACAGCCAAAGCAGGTAATTGCGCCTGTGATAAGCCATGCGCAGGAAGATGCTTTGGGAGAAACAGAGCTGTTTGAAGGTAGAGAGGTCTTGCAGGACGTTTATCTGGAAACGACACTTCTTCATGCACCGATGCGTTTGCCATTTTTAGTCAGGAAGAGCACGAAAGAGAAGATATTGATTAATAGAGATGTTTTTAAGATAGGGAAAGAGAGAAGCTATGTCGATTATTATGTGGATAATGATGCGGTGAGCAGAAGTCACGCAGATATTGTCAGGCAAAAGGATGCCTTTTTCGTCATAGACCACAATTCCTTGAATCATACTTTTTTAGATGGAAAGCAGATTCCGGCAAAGCAGTATGTGAGACTGGAATCCGGGCAGAGCTTTGTGCTTGCCGATGAGACATTTACGTTTTATTATGAGGCGATAGGAGATACGTTATGAGAATACATTACTTGGCAGCAGCACAGACCGATATTGGTCTGGTGAAGCAGGTGAATCAGGATAGTTTGACCGTAAAGGTCGCAGATACAGAGCTTGGAGAGGTGGCACTTGCCGTTATCTGTGACGGTATGGGAGGGCTTGCAAAGGGCGAGCTTGCAAGTGCGATTGTGATTAGAGCATTTGAGAAATGGTTTTATGAGCAGCTTCCCTGTAAGCTCAAACAGTTAAATGCCACTGCGCTTCAAAAGGAATGGGAGCAGCTGGTAGCAGACTGTAATATTAGAATCCGAGATCATGAAAGCGAAAATATGGGAACGACATTAACTGCAATGCTTCTCTATGCGGGTGATTACTATATGGTACATGTGGGTGACTGCAGGGCGTATGAGCTGACACAGGAGATTTTCCAACTGACACAGGATCAGACCTTTGTGGCAAGGGAAGTAGCACTTGGTCGAATGACGAAGGAGCAGGCAAGAACAGATCAGCGAAGAAATGTCCTTCTGCAATGCATTGGTGTCAAGGAATCCGTAGAGCCACAGTTTTTATCAGGGAAAATCGTACCGGGAGCGTGCTATCTTCTCTGTTCCGACGGTTTCCGTCATGAGGTTTCAAGACAGGAGATGCTGGAAGCTGTGGATGAAGAAGCATGGGAACCGATTCGAAGACAAAAGGCTTATCAGGAGATTATGACAGGAATGAACCAGGCATTGGATGCACTCATTGGAAAGAACAAAAGCCGTGGGGAGAGAGATAATATCTCAGCAATCCTGGTACAGACAGTGGAAGAAATGCCGGCATGATAAAGATAGGTAGTTTGATTGATGGAAAATATAAGATATTAAATGAAATCGGGCATGGCGGCATGAGTACCGTATATCTGGCAATTAATGAAAAGGCAAATAAGCCATGGGCGGTAAAGGAAGTAAGAAAATCCTGTAGAAAAGACTTTCAGATTATCCGGCAAAGCCTGCTTATGGAGATGGAGCTGTTAAAGAAGCTAAAGCATCCAAATCTTCCAAGTATTGTAGATGTCATTGATGATAAGGATAATCTCTTGATTGTCATGGATTACATCGAGGGAAATACCTTGGAAAAGCTGGTGCAGGAGCAGGGGGCACAGAAGCAGGAAGAGGTTGTGAAATGGGCAATCCAGTTATGTGATGTGTTGGATTATCTGCATACCAGAAAGCCTGCTGTTATTTACCGTGATATGAAGCCTTCCAACGTGATGCTTAAATCTGACGGAAGTGTCGTTTTGATTGATTTTGGTACGGCAAGAGAGTATAAGGCACATAACACCTCAGATACGACTTGTCTGGGAACCCAGGGGTATGCAGCGCCGGAGCAGTTTGGAGATATGGGACAGACCGATGCAAGAACGGATATTTATTGCCTTGGAGCAACCATGTATCATCTTGTTACCGGACATAATCCGGCAGAACCGCCATACGAAATGTACCCGATTACGAAGTGGAATCCACGGCTTTCGACGGGATTAGAACAGATTATTCAGAAGTGTACCTGCAAGAATCCGCATGACAGATATCAGTCGTCCAAAGAACTTAAGGATGCATTGTTACATTATCAGGATATGGATGATTCTGCTGTCGAGTCATATCGAAAGAAGTTAAAGGTGTTCATAGGAGCGACAGTACTGTCAGTTTTATGCCTTTTAGCATCATTTGGTTTTGGTCTGGCATCCATGCATCTGCAAAAGGATACTTATGTGGATATTATAGAAACAGCAGCAAGAACAACCATGGAGCAGGATGCCTTGAAACTGTATATGCAGGCAATCGATACGGATAGTACTAGAGAAGAGGCATATAACCGTTTGTGTGAGCGCATCATGGAGGACGGTCTCTTTGATGATGCCGAAGAGGATGTTCTGTTAGAACTTAATGTCAGTACGAAGAAGTATTTGCGCAATTTTGCAGAAAAAAATCAAGCTGCTTATGCGGATTTCTGTTATGATATAGGAAATGCATATTGGTTTTATTATGAACACGAAGAGAGCAGGCAGGCACATGCGGTTGTCTGGTTTGAGGAGGCAGCAAGGATTTATGAGACGATGCCAGAGAAAGAAACCAAGCTTCAAAGAAGCAGGCTATATGTGGAGATTGGGAGCTTTCACAAGCAAATCTTAGCGGCTCAGATAGATGGCTCTGACGCAGGGATGTATGGTGACTATTGGAGAAAGCTGGTTGCATGGAAAGCAATGAATGATGAACAGCCGGACCGAGAGTTGATTACACTTCGCATGTATCGGGAGCTGGTAACACGTTCCATGGAGTATGCAAAGTATTTGCGGGAGGACGGTATCGGTAAACAGGAGATTCTGGAAGTATATGCGTCGATAGAAGTTGATATGCTTCGGATGGAGCAACAGGCAACACAAAGTGTAAGACAGGAGATAGAGGCAATTCGAGGTTTGCTGGAAGGAGCAGATTTGTTGCTTGATTCCAGTTATACAAATTTATAAAATAGGGAAAGGCATGGTATGCGAGATGACAATAGAGGAAATGACAGCGGTGTCATATATTTTACTTACATTTGCAATCATACTTGGGATTGTGACAGTGGTGTTATTTTTCACACTTAAGATTCCAAAGGCACACCGGGCAGTAAAAGGACAGAGAAAGCATAAACGAAAGAAAAGAATAACTGGCAAAACAAAGGACATCCCCAAAACCGTAAAACTGGAAGAAAGCTTTATGCAAGAGGAAACAATGGTGATGACGGAAGATAAAGTACATTTTACCATATTGCAGGATATTACTTATGTGCATGCAGAGGAAGAACTATAAGCATGATAGAGAAAATAGAAGTTGATGTTTGTATATTTTCCAGTCACATAGTATACTGATAGGAAATAGATAATTTGGAGGTTGTATATGAGCTTTACTACATATTCATGCGAGGATTTTGTTGAGGTATTATCGACTAAGGCACCGGTTCCGGGCGGTGGCGGAGCATCTGCACTGGTAGGAGCAATTGGAACAGCACTTGGCAACATGGTAGGAAGTCTTACCGTTGGCAAGAAGAAATATGCAGATGTTGAGGCAGATATCATTGCCCTGAAGGAGAAGGCAGATGCTTTGCAGAAGGATTTTCTTCGTCTTGTGGAAGAGGATGCAAAGGTATTTGAACCATTGTCCAAGGCGTATGGTATGCCAAAGGACACGGAGGAAGAGAAGGCAGAGAAAGCAAGAGTTATGGAAATCGTGTTAAAGGATGCCTGCTCAGTACCAATGGAAATCATGAGAAAATGTTGTGAAGCGATTGACATAATCGAAGAGTTTGCCGCAAAGGGAAGTGTCATTGCTTTGAGTGATGCAGGTGTAGGTGCAGCTTTCTGTAAGGCAGCTTTACTTGGTGCATCCTTAAATGTCTTTATCAATACCAAATCCATGGCAAACCGTGAATATGCCGAAGAGCTCAATGACGAGGCAAATGAGATGATTCGTGTCTATTCCGAAAAAGCAGATCAGGTATTTAACAGTGTGAATGAACGTTTAAAATAGAAAATAATGTAAAGGAAAGGATAACTATTCGGCAGGAATATGCATATAACTATGAAGGAACTGAATAGTTATTAAGGTATGGAGTATGGCAAGACAGTTATTAGGCAAAGAAGTTACCGCCGCTATGAATGAGAAGATCAAGAGCAATGTGGCAAAGCTGCAGGAGAAGGGAATCACTCCGACTCTTGGAATTATTCGTGTGGGTGAGCGAGAGGATGACATTTCCTATGAAAGAGGAGCAACGAAGAGATGTGAGACCTTAGGTGTAGCGTATGAAAAGTTTCTTCTTCCACAGGATGTAACCGAAGAGGCACTTTTAGAAGTGATCGATCAGGTGAATAAGAATGATGCCATTCATGGCGTATTGTTATTCCGTCCATTGCCAAAGCACTTAAATGAAGAAAAGATTATCAATGCACTTGACTTTGCAAAGGACGTAGATGGTATCACAGATGGTTCTCTTGCAGGCGTATTTGCAGGCAAGAAGCAGGGATTTCCACCTTGTACACCACAGGGCTGCATGGAGATTCTTGACCATTATGGAATCGACTGCACAGGGAAAAAGGCAGTTGTGGTAGGCAGAAGTCTTGTGGTTGGAAAGCCTGCTGCGATGATGCTTGTTCAGAAGAATGCAACCGTTACCATTTGCCATACTAAGACAAAGGATATGCCTTCTGTTGTAAAGGAAGCGGATATTGTCATTGTGGCAGCAGGAAGAGCTGGTGTGATTGACGGTTCTTACTTAAGAGAAGGTCAGGTTGTCATTGACGTAGGAATCAATGTGAACGAAGAAGGAAAGCTTTGCGGCGATGTGAATTACGCGGAAGCTGAGAAAATCGTAGATGCCATTACACCAGTACCGGGCGGCGCAGGAAGTGTTACCACATCCGTGCTGGTTGGACATGTCGTAGAAGCTGCTATGAGGAAGTATTTATAGTACGAAGTCTGTAAGCTGTGATATAATATTCATATAGAGTTTAGCGATAGGAGATAATGATTATGAGAAGTATTTTTATAGTTGCTATTAGGTTCGTTAATACCGTAAAGAATGTTTATAAAGTGTGCACAGGGAAAGAAATTAAGAAATAGAAAGAAATATTCCGGTTGTGGAGGTTGGAGCGGTCATGGCAAGAGGTGTAGCAATAGGAATACAAAGCTTTGAGGAATTAAGAAAAGGAAAGTATTTTTATATTGATAAAACTGATTTTATCAAAGAGTGGTGGGACTGTGGAGACAGTGCCACCTTGATTACACGCCCTCGCCGTTTTGGGAAAACTCTAAATATGAGTATGCTGGAGCAATTTTTTTCTATAAACTATGCTGGTAGAAGCGAATTATTTGAAGGGCTTTCTATATGGCAGGATGAGAAGTACAGACAGATACAAGGAACCTACCCTGTAATATCGTTATCTTTTGCCGGTGTAAAAGAAACGAATTATAAGACAGCAAGAGAAAAAATTTGCCAGATACTAACCAATCTTTACATTAAACACTCTTATTTGAGAGATAGTGATGTATTAACAGATGCAGACCGTTTGTTTTTTGACAGGATTCTGGCATTGGAAATTCGTGACAGTGATGCGACCGCGGCAATTTATCAATTATCGGATTTTCTGTATCGCTATTATGGCAAGAAAGTAATTGTTCTGTTAGATGAATACGATACACCGATGCAGGAGGCGTATGTAAATGGATATTGGGATGAGCTTGTGGCATTTACCAGAAGCTTGTTCAACTCGACCTTTAAGACCAATCCATACCTTGAAAGAGGCATCATGACTGGCATTACAAGAATTAGTAAAGAGTCTGTTTTTTCAGATCTCAATAATTTAAAGGTGGTAACGACCACATCAGATGAGTATGCAACCAGCTTTGGTTTTACAGAGGAAGAAGTATTTGCGGCATTGGATGAGTGTGGTCTTGGAGAAGAAAAAGAAGGTGTAAAGGCATGGTATGATGGGTTTGTATTCGGAAAGCATTCGGATATCTATAATCCATGGTCTGTGTTGAACTTTCTGGATACCAAGGGACAGTATGATACGTATTGGGCAAATACCAGTGGAAACCGTCTCATAGGCAGGCTTATTCAGGAAGGAAATAAGAATATCAAAGTATCTTTTGAAAGATTACTGAAAAAGGACAAGATAACATCACCTATTGATGAACAGATAGTCTACAATCGTTTGGGTGACAATGAAGTAGCGGTATGGAGCTTATTACTTGCAAGCGGATACTTAAAGGTAATTGAAAAAGAGAAATTAACAACGCCGGGAATGCGCCCGAAATACACACTAAGTATTACAAACGGTGAAGTATTAGATATGTTTTACAATATGGTGCATGATTGGTTTATGGAAACAGAAGTACATTATAATGATTTTGTATCAGCCATGTTGTATGGTAATGTTGAGGAAATGAATGTATGTATCAATAAGCTTTCCAAAAATGTGTTTAGTTACTTTGATACAGGAAAAGATCCTTCTGATTCAGAACCGGAAAGATTCTATCATGGACTGGTATTGGGGCTGCTGACAGAGCTTAATCAGGAATATGTACTTACTTCTAATCGAGAAAGTGGATTTGGCAGATATGATGTTATGATAGAACCAAAGGATAAGAGGAAATCGGCATATATCTTAGAGTTCAAGGTGCATAATCCTAAAAAGGAAAGCTCATTAGAGGAAACCGTAGAGAATGCTTTGAAACAGATAGAAGAAAAGCAGTATGAGACAGACCTTATAGCAAGAGGCTATAAAGAAGGGCAAATTCGTAAATATGGTTTTGCATTTGCGGGTAAGGAAGTACTGATAGGAGAAGAGTAAAAATTAGGAAAGGGCAGGTATTCTATGGGAATATATGTTAATCCGGATCATGCAAGCTTTCGGAAAGCAGTAGAGTCTGAGATTTATGTAGATAAATCAGGTATACTTAACATATTGAATGATATTTTAGGAACGGAACAGTGCTATGTCTGTGTTAGCCGTATGCGTCGTTCTGGAAAGTCAGTTACCGCTGGAATGATAAAGGCATATTACAGCAAAGGCTGTGATTCCAGAGAGCTTTTTCGTGGACTTGAGATAGATGCAGAGTCAAGGTAGGAAATTTTGAAAATGACTTAGTGTCCTATAAGAGCAAAGATGATGTCATGACTGCATTGATTCATCTTGGCTATCTTGCATATGATTTGGAAAATAAACAGGCATATATTCCTAACAAGGAAGTGCAGGAAGCCTTTGAATATGCGATCGAAGGCGCAAAATGGAACGAGGTAGTTCATGCGGTTGATGCATCCGAAAGACTTTTGAGGAGCACTTGGCAGAAGGATGCAGATGCGGTAGCGGATGCGATGGAAAAGGTTCATGCAGAGGCAGCATCCGTATTGCAGTACAATGATGAGAATTCATTAAGTTGTGCGATTACGCTTGCCTATTATAATGCCAGAGAGTACTACAAGATTATAAGAGAAGTACCGTTTGGTAAGGGATATGCAGACTTTGTATTCATGCCAAAGAAAAATAAAGATGTTCCAGCCATGATTGTTGAACTAAAATGTGACAAATCACCCGAAGAGGTAATCGCACAGATAAAGGAACGTAAGTACATGGAGGGTATGGAAGAATATAAAGGAAATATGCTCTTGGTAGGTATTAATTATGATAGAAAGACGAAAAAACATAGCTGTATGATAGATGAATGGGACAGGTAACTGTCCCCTTTTTTGTAGATAAATGAAAGCGAAAGTGCGTATAGTTGGGTATTTGGCATATAACGAAAGTGCGCATAATCAGAAATAAGGGTCTTTTGCAATATGAGTACGATGGTTCTTGTTATTTATAAAGATATTATGTAAACTAAATAATGAATAAAGAAAAAGGTTGCATTTTTGTCAAAAAGTATATATGCAACGTTAGGTTTACGGTGTGCAACGAGTAGTTGGTAGTGTAAAAGTGAGATTTTCATTATTCTGTATAACAAATAAAATGATAAGGAGGCAAGTTTATATGGAGTTTGGAAGTCGATTAAAGTCTATGCGAAAAGAACATGGATATTCTCAGGAAACATTTGCAGAAGAGTTAGGAGTATCCAGACAGGCTGTATGCAAATGGGAAAATGACAAAGGTTATCCAGAAATCGACACATTGATAGTAATCAGTCAGATTTTTGGAGTAACAGTGGATTATTTATTAAAAGGAGAGAATACAGACAGTAATTCTGGAAGTGAAGAGGGGTATTATGTAAGCTCTGAACTGGTAGATGGATTTCTTGATTATAAACATCATATGGCAAAGTGGATAGCAATAGGAGTCGGTCTTATCTTACTCTCTTCTAATCTTTATGTGATTCAAAATGAAATAATTAGAGAAATAGTAACATGTTTGTGTCTCGTATGTGGTGTGGCAATGCTCATTTGGCAGAAATTTACGCCCAACAATTATAGGATGTTATATAAAGAAGAGCTGATGTTTCGTGAGTCGGTAATACAGACTTATGAAAAAAGATATCATCATAACAGACGCATTTATGGAGTTCTAATTATTATAGGAGTTTCTTTTCTTTTGGCAAGTGATACGATTATTAGTTTGTTTATGGGGTACGATTTCAACGAAGAGTATCTGTCAACATTTGTGATGAACTTTGATATAGTAGCATTTGTTCTTTTTATTTTCTGTGGAGTTTCAATGAATGCGGAAACATATATTTTCAATAAAATGAAAGGGAAAGAAATATCTGTAAAAAGTAATAAATGGATTGGTGTGGCGATTCCTATAACGATATTTGCAGTATTATTAGGGCTGTTTTTCCATACATGGAGTCCGATGGCTCCTATTATCATCTTTATAGGTATCTTACTGTTTGACATTTACAAACATATGAGTGAAGGAGAAAAGAGAAATGTTAAATAAGAATCATATTGCTGTATCAATCGGAATGCTGCTTGCGGTAGTCACAATGGGCTGTGCGTCTGAACAAAAAGAAACAAGCACAAATGACAGAAATCCGGAAATAGTTAGAATAGAAGGTTACTCTTATGTAACAGGAAAAGAATTTATAACGGAAGATGAAGAAGTGATTGATACCATATCAAAGTTAGTGGACAATGTGCCTGAGATGGATGAGGAACAAGAAGAGATTAAGGATTTTACCGAAGATTACTATTTGGAATTTTATAAGCCTTCTGTAACAGTGGTGGAATCGGAAGATACCGATATTTTTAAATTAGTCTTTTCAGAAAGTACGAATACGGTGAAAATGGTAATGCTTCCATCTTCCATCCTAGGTGATTCACTGGATATTTATTTTGAGATATCAGATGAAGATAAAGCGTATATAGATAAATTGTTTGAAGAATAGAATGTGGAGTACTTCCTTTTGATAGGGAAGTACTTTTTATCCAATTTCAGCAAAATAATAATTTTATGCACAAAAATAGGCAGTTTACATAAAAATGTTATATAATATGATACCTGTCTTTGGTAGTTAAAGTAAAAAAATAGTGCTATGCCACAGATTAAAAC
>CAYUKO010000071.1:0-19224 GCA_964445375.1 uncultured Roseburia sp. | reverse complement strand
AGTCCTCACCGGATTGCTGTCCCTCTCCTTTGGTGTTGACTATAATCGTGTTTACGAGTTTCAAAATATCCTTTTCGCTCCGGATATAAGCGAAAGGATTGTAGTGCATGGACTTTTTGAAGTTAATGGTATTTAAAACCTTAACCTTGTAACCGTTCTTTAAGAGCATTTTGCCACACTCCACAAGCACCGTTCCCTTCGGGTCAGTGACTACATAAGAGCTGTGCATCTGCATCAGGTTCGGCTTTACAAAAAATCTGGTCTTACCGGAACCGGAGCCACCAATAACAAGAATATTTTTATTTCTCGCATACTTCGGCTCTTTCGGTCTGCCGGACATCATAAGCCTTTCCGTTTCCGTCAGAATAACATTGTTTTCAAATACCGGGTCAACATAAGGCTCCATGTCCTTTTCATTTCCCCATCTTGCGGAACCGTACTCCCTTCCATAGCGGAACTTCTTTGCATTCTTCGCTTTATAATACACTATCAGCTTAAAAGCAATTCCCCCGGCAACTCCGATAAGTACGTCCTGTAAGTGAAAACTTGGTAGCGGATTGGCAAATGCCTTGTCAATACTATTCATCATATCAAACACCTTATCAAGTGCTGCTTCCTTGGGATTGATACGATAAAGCCATGCCACTTTGTTAAAGACATAAGCGAACAGGAGATATGGGAAATTCTGCAAAAGAAGCTTTTTGGTGTCCCCACCTTTAAGCTTTGCTTTTGCCTTTTCAGGAACAGACCTAATATCTTTTACAATGCCATCTATGATTTTACTCATAATGACTGCCCTCTGTCCTTCTGATGTTCCCTTGCCCTTTCTCTGTTTTTGTCCTTTGAAAGAATTTCTTTGAAGTGTGCCAGCTTCTCCTTCACTGACACTCTGTTCCTGTTCTGCTTTTTCTCATTAACCTTAACAAATTCCTTAAATGCCTGTGTCAAAACATCGGCATCCCTGCCTTTGAAAAACACCAGATACCTCGGCGGTTCAGTAGTCTTATCCTTCTTTATGGCAAAGTCAACATTGTATTTCTTCGCCACACGCTCAAAAGACTTGATATTGCCGTCGGTAACTTCAATATTTGACACTCCGGCGTTCTGACCTACCAGCTCCTTGATAGAGATTTTCCCATGCTTCGGCTGGTTCGCCTTCTGCTTCTGACTGTCTAAATACATCTTTATCAGCTTTTTCAGAACACCAGCGGTCAATTTTGTGGTCTTAAGTGCAAAGGCAATGGTTTTTTGTGTGGATTCTTCCTGCACCCTTGTACCTCCTTTGCTATTTTCGGCTACGATGATCCGCTAAGGCGGAACATACAGCCTGTGCAACAGATACTTCATATCTCTCCTTTCCACTTCTGGACACAGTGTCCAGAAGTTCCATAAACGCAAAAAAGGGCAGCTACAAACCTTTACGGTCTATAACTGCCCTAACGCTGTTATGTATAATCGTACTACTCTTTCCATTCTTTTATAACATCTGCGCCTTTTTCTAGAATTTCAGAATAATTATCTATATTAACAATTATTTCTCTCATGTTTTTCTCAACTTCATTATTTATTACAAACTCTGTATCAGCACCTAAGCACAATGCTCTCTTTGCAATTTCTTGTAATCCACTATCATCTATTGTTTCTATGCCAGACACACCAATTGCAAACAGAATATATAAGAAAAACGTGGTTTTTTTATTGGTCGAAACCGGATTAAGTTTAAGAGGTTCATGACCTTCATAAAAGTATTCTTTTACAAAACGCTTAATAGCCTTTTTATGAAGTAGCGAAGCCTGCGTAATATTATTTATATTATGCAACAATATGTCCTTAATTTCTTTATTAAATACTACTGTATCATCATGTATTCCTGCTAAACATTTTATCATATCAAGTACAAATGGATACCTTATTACATCTGCATTCATCGTCTGTTTTCCAAGCATAAGCGTTACTCCGTTTACAATAGGCCCTTCAACAAAATTATCTTTATTGGTCAATTCACTTTCAAAAAAACCTTTTGCCTGTTCGTAACTCTCCTTAATGATTTCTTTTCTAGACGAATCTGTTCTCAGCTCCAAATACATAAAATTATTTCTACAAAATGCCGGAATTTTATCAGCTACGATAACACGATACATAGCTATACCGAACAATGAAAACACAACATTAACTTTATTGTCCTTTCCCTGAAATACAAATAAAGAATGACTGCCTAAATCTACATGCTTTTCATAAAATTTATATAATTCTGCATTTTGTATAATTGTAACCGGATTTTTACCTTGTCCCGTAGTTATATATGAAACAATATTTTCAAATTCTTGATGATAACCACTTACACCATTTTTAGCACAATACCATTCAAATGCAACTTTGGACACCATCCTAAACATTTCTTCACAAAAATATATGTCTAAGTTAATACTAATTTTTTGCTCTATCATAAGGCTGTTTACATCAAGAAATTCTACTTCTTCAGGATTTTTTACAATCCTTTTTAAATTATCCAAAGAACTCATCATATATTTTTTATCTGTTGACTTCAATACTCGACCATCAAATATACTCCTATCAGATGTCTTTGAAACCTCATATTCAACCCCTGCGATCTCAACCTTTGCAGGATATGAAGCATAATTCTTACCCTTTTTTGACTTCACATCCAATTCATTCGTTATAAACGCAAGTGCTTTTATAACTTTACTTTCAAATAAGTCACTAAATTTATTATTATGCTCAGTTTTGCATACATTTTTATTAGTTATTCTTGCATTTGTAAGTGCATCTGGAATAATATCTGACTCTGATAAGTCTGCTTCAATACCACAATATATACAAGCCGCTTTTTCCGGCATACCCTATTCCTCCTGTAACGTTTTATTTATTGTGTATGTATCTCCTGAATTTCCGCAACTCCGGGAACCTGCAACAATTCAAAAAACTCATTAATGTCTCTATGTGATTGCCGTGGAAATTTTAACTTAGATCGATAACTACAGTATGTAAACATCAAATACTTTTTAGCTCTTGATATAGCAACAAAAAATGCACAACGATCCTCATCTGGTTGAGATTTAAAACTCCAAAACGCACCATCTTCTAATCCTACAAAATAAACCGCCGAATATTCCAATCCTTTACTTTTATGAATCGTCATAATAGGAATCGAGTTTTTCCCACAAAAACTCTCTAGTGCCAGAATCCAATCATATGATGCTCTCTGCAATTCATCTTCTAAATAAATCTCAAATTTTTCTACCAATTTGGCAAAATAATCTCCCTGTTGATATGCAGGAAAATGTGCTTTAATTGCTGACATACCAAAAAAATTTATAATTTCATTTATAACAGATTTTAACTCAATTTCATCCTTATTGGACTCCATTAAAGCTTGCACATCATTAAGCTTTTTACTAAGTTTCTCCTGACATTCATAATAAACCTTGTCCTGTTGTGTATTGTCTGCGCCCGAAAATTCTTCAAAAGTATTTTTAACATATTCCCATTCATTTGGTCTTTTTCTGTCAAGAGCAAGAAGCATAAAACGAATCAGTAAATCAATAATTGGCTCTTTTATCAAATCTTGATATTCATTTTCTATTCTAGCCCGGATTCCCACACTACCTAATTCCGCAATAATCGTCTCTGCGTAATTTTGTGGTAATTGTTTACAAAGAATACAGATATCATTTACCTGAACTCCTTCAGAAATCCTACTTGTTATATCTTCACGAATTATTTTAGCCTCATCTTGTTCAGAATCCGATATTAATAACTTTATTTTCCCGTCATCTGGTTGCCACTTGTCTGACGGCTTAACTTCAATTGTCTTTTCATTCAGCGAATCATACATCTGCTTTTGTAGCATTACCAATCTAGGTGCCGACCTGTGATTCATAATAAGCTGTGTTTGCTGTGATAGAAAATCGGCTTTGAAATCTGTAAAGACGCTCTTTAACGCTCCTGCCCATAGCATTATTCTCTGTTTATTGTCTCCCACTGCTGTAATTACCGACCTAGAATCTTGAAAACATGTTTTTACCAATCTATACTGCAAATTTGTTGTATCTTGAAATTCATCTAAAAAAACATGAGTATATGTACACTGTAATGCTCTTTTAATCTTGGGATTACTTCTAACAATATATTCTGATAAAATACATATCATTTTAAAATCAAGCGTAGCTCTGTTTCCATCGAATCCTTTAATTAAAAGCTTCCAAACTTTTTCGCCTAAATTTTCTTGTTTTATTGGAAAACGAACACTTGAAAGTGTCTGCTCATAAAATTTTTTCAGTTCTCCCTTCTTCAAATTATGTGGATTATTATATCCAGCTTTTTTAAATGCCGCTTCTATTATTTCTGCGTTATTAACCTCATAATCTTTATCAGGTTGCCAGTCTATTGGCAAAGCCAAACGAAAACGATCCAATAATCTCTTTGAAAATGCATCGTATGTCATTGATGAAAATCTGGATTTAATCTCATTACCATACCTTTTGCAAACCCGTTGCTTTAGGTTCTCTGCTGCATCCGTTTTAAAACTTATTGCAAGTATCTTTTGAGGATTATGACAAATATCCGTCTGAAACAAATACCCTGCTTTTTGTGCTAATAATTCTGTTTTCCCAGCTCCCGGACCTGCAACAACTAAAATATTCTCTTTACATTTTACCGCAAAATTTGCATTGTCCTCCAATACTATATTATCGCTCGGTATCCATTCTTCTACCTTAACCTTTTTCACACTGCTCCTCCATAATTTATTACATATTTAATAGTCTTTCAGCTGCTCTTATCAGCCGTTCAATTTCTGATGGCATATTAAACAACAAATCAAGTTCATCCATTTTTGAAAGAGCTAATATATGAGTAGATGGCTTTCCTCTATTCAAGAAGAAATAATTGTACCAAATCATTAATTTTTTCTGTTCTTCATTATATGTACTGCCATCTCCTCCTTCTTTTTTTAAGGTATTTCTAATATCCTCCTGTATGCGTTCTTTGTATTCATCTGGCTTCTCATCAATGCCTTCGATATCAATAATTCTTTTTTGCTCCTTTTTTCCTTCCATTTCTATCATCAGCCTTGGACCTTCTTTTTCTTCCAATAGCGCCTTGTACTCCTCTTCAAAGTTTTCTAACATCAAGAAATCTATGTCTAATGGAGCCGAGAAAAACACATTGAAATCTTCTAAGTACTTTATCCAAGATTGCATTGATTCCTGTTTATGAACATCCCATTCGCTCATTTTTTCCAATTCTGCATCTGTCATCACTTTACCCGATTGTAGTTTCAAAAGTTCATCTTTTGGATAACCATTCGCAATAAGTTGTTTAAGAACATACTTTATACGTCCCCAACCACCACCTTCTCTTTCTCTGTCTAAATCAAGCAACGTAATATGTGGAATATGTAAGTCATTTAACAATCTCCAAAAATGATTTACATGTCTACCACCTAATGGAACTACAGAAATTCCACTTACATCTATATTGTTTCCACAACATTCCAAAAACTTAGGTAATAATATATCTTCACTGTCTCCTTCCCCTAAGATTACTAATTTTGCAAAATACAATTCCGGATAAGCCTTTATCGCTTCTTTTATATACTTATACTGATTTTCAAATTTCTCTTCATCTGGAAGAGTAATCTTACGCACTTCTGTAGACTCTGTTTCAGTTTTCATCCGAAAATATCGTATACATTCAGGTTCAATTCTCTTGATTATTGCCGGAGAATGAGATGTTAATATTGTCTGTGCATTACTTTTAGATGCAATATTTTTTAGGTTCTTAATCAACTTACCTATGAGATGTGGTGAAATATGATTTTCTGGTTCCTCCACCGCAATGATAGTTAATATTGGCGGAATTCTACTAAATGATAAATTATCTGGATTTGCTTGTATTTCCTCTCGAATTGTATTTTCGACATCCAACATACTATCCACCATTGATATGTAAAATAGTGACCGCAATCCATCTCCCATTTCATCAACATTATATTCTTTTCCCGTCACAGTCGGTAAAAAAACAATTTCGGACTTCTTGATAGATGAGTCTAAATCCGTACTATTAAATCGCAATTCTGCATTTGAGTATCTAACATCTGTATCATATTCTTTCCATTGAGTTTTAATTGAATCTCCTAATATAGATAC
Source organism: uncultured Roseburia sp. (assembly GCA_964445375.1). Classification (GTDB taxonomy): domain Bacteria; phylum Bacillota; class Clostridia; order Lachnospirales; family Lachnospiraceae; genus COE1. The sequence goes on along the minus strand of CAYUKO010000071.1, from coordinate 13,054 downwards.
ACCTTTCTCACCCATAAACTGCGCATTTAACTCTTGTATTTTTGATGTAACATTTTGTTTCGTTACATCACTCCAATTTATGCTACTCATAATCTGATGCATCATTGTTCCAGACACATTTTTTAATTGCTTTGCAGGTTCTCGAACCGCTGGAACATAAACTACACGAATACGATCTAAATCTCTTCTTTGTGCAACAATAACATCATCTTCTGTAAATTCTTGTTCCTCCGAACAAGTAATATACACTACTTTACTGTCAATTGCGCCTTCTAAAGTCGTGCTATTCTCCCATGTTGCCATTAATCTAATTCTTAAATAAGGCGTTCCACCTTGTGAATCAACAACTAAACTTTCAAAAAACTGAGGAACTGCATATTCTTCTCCACCTTCACTTTCTAATTCTTCAAAAGTGAATACAGCTTCAATATACATTTCCTGTTGCAATAATTCTTCTGGTTTAATATCTTTTGGCAAATGGAAATCACTACGTTTCAAAATACGCTCATTTGTATTTTCAGAAAAAATACAATTCAATGCACATAGTGCGGCTGTCTTTCCTGCACTGTTATTCCCGATGAATGCCACTAAATCCTCTATCAGAATTATCTGCTCACCATCCCCAAAACATCTGTAGTTATGCAACTTAATCTTTGAAAGTTTCAAAAGTACACCTCCTATAAAATGGCAATTTTCTATATTACTCATTATATAACAGTTGCTATCATTTTTCTATAATATTTGACATACTTCATGTTCGTATTGACATATCCACAACAAAGGAGCAGCCTTTTTTCTGACTGCTCCCACATACGAAACACTATTTACAAGGTTCCTAAACTTCTGGACATTGTGTCCAGAAGTGTCCGGCAATTATCTTCACAAGCTCAACTGCCATACCTAAAACCTTTATAATCAGCACCACACCGCCAATCAGACCACCGACAACAGCGTTAAGTGCCAATACACCCATGCTTCCGGCTATTCCAAAATTCTTTGGTATCAGTACCATGCACATCTTACGAATACCAAACGGGAACCCCGCCAATATCCAGAACAGAAAAAAATCAAACCCTTCTGCCTTATTGCAGACCGAATAACAAGTCAGTACCCATATTCCTATTGCCAACGCTGGCAGTATCACTTTAAACAATACCCTTTTCATGCCATCCACCTCCGTACATATCGTGCTGAACCTCCTGCTGATAGTAATGGTTAATGGTGTTTGGTGCATTGTAAAGCGAGGTAATCATATATGCCTTGATATTTGCAATCTTGGTTGTGGTATTCTGCATACAGCCAATAACATATTGCAGATGTGTACTGTCGAGCTTAAGGAACTTGGACTTCACAAGCTCATACGGATAGTCCTCTCCTCCGACTCTCACAGTTTTACGCTTCACACATACCACTTCGCAGATAACCTCAAACAGTTCCTCATACAATGCTTTATCCTGCCATTCGCCATGAGCCATAAGGTGTTCATACTCGATATTCTGTTTAATCAACTCTATGTAAGCAGATACTTCATCCATCCCATCCATCGTATCATCTGCCTGTGCAACTCTACTCTGTGCCTGTACAGATAGATTGATTGGATTAGTATAGCTCATATCGGTATAGTTATTATTGTTATAATTTCCGTTCAATTCTTGAACTTCTTGAAGTTCGCTTTCTATACCTCTTGAAGTTCGACTATTGGACTTCTGGAAGTCTGCTTTTTGTACTTCTTGAAGTTCAAATTCTGAACTTCTGGAAGTCTGACTATTATACTTCTTGAAGTTCAAATTTTGAACCTCTGTAGAAACATCAGTATTAGCAGGCTTTTCTTCCTCTATTTTTACTTGCTCCGTCTGCTCTATTGCGACAAAATTTTTCACATATATTATATCCGGTCTGCCAAGCCCCTGCCTTTTCTTTTCAATCAAACCAATACCCTTTTTACTGTCAAGTTCGGCAATGACCTTTACACAGGTAGCTTTGGCACACCCTAAATCTTCCATGATATTCTCAACTGTATAATGAATGTAGGCTCTGTTTTCTTCATCAAACCAGCCATTTTTCATTGATAAAGCCATTCTGTCAAGCATAAGTCCATAGAGAAGCTTCGCATCACTGGACAACCCTTTGAAACGCTCGTCCTTGATAAGCAATCTCGGTACTCGGTAAAAGGAAAACTGTTCCGCTTCCGCACCGTAATAATAGTCAAATCTCAAATTGTTCCCCATTGTGCTGCACCTCCTTCCTATGCCCTATTCTTCCATTCTTCTAACAGTTGATAAATCACATTTTCTATATCCTCGCTGTCATAATCAGCCGGAAAATACTGACTGATTTTATCAGCTTTAATTACCACTTTTCGATCTTTCGTCTTCTGCTCCGTAAGTATCAGCCTAACCATTGGCAAAGTAAGCTCTCCCTTTTTGCCATGTTCCTTTAGCTTGCCGGATTGAGTGGTAGATATAATGCCCATTTTCTCCTGCAAAATCACAAGCACCCATTGTTGCTGTTCTTCCGTAAGGAATGATATATCTACCCCCTGCATGAACCCGATTTTTTTATTATCAACCAGCTCTAAAAGCTCGTCCGACAACCTCGATAACCAGATATACCTCTGCACCGTCTTTCCGCTTTCTCCGGCTTTTTCGCCTATCTCATCAAGGGTAAGTCCCCCGGACTTGCTACCCTGATGTTTCATGGCTTCATACTTCATATAATAGGCTTTTGCCTTTTCACTCGGTAAAATGTCCTCTCGCTGAATGTTGGAATCTACCATAATAATCGTAGCTTCATCATCGGAGTAATCACGGACAATTACAGGCATTTCCGATTTCCCGGCTCTTTCAGAACCTCTCTTCCTACGGTGTCCGGCAATAATCTCATAACCACCTCCGACTCTTGGTCTTGCAATACCCGGAACAAGCACACCATACTTCTTAATACTCTCCGTTGTTTCTTCCATCTTTTCATCATCAACCACTCTGAACGGGTGGTCTTTAAATGTGTGTAAATCTGCAAGCGGAACGCTGATAATTTGCTCTAACGAACTGCTCTCGGCTGTGTCATTTCCAAATAAATCATCGTATGTGTCCAATTTAATCTTGGAGGCACTACTTTTTCTTGCATTACTGCTCATTTGCCAACACCTCCTCTGTCAGGGAAAGATATGCAGAAGCTACTTTGCCTTTCGGGTCATGTGCATAAATACTGATACCCTCCGCTGATATTTCCGCAGCTCTTACCGAAATAGGAATGTTATTGGCAAATATCCTTATCTTGCTTCCATACGCTTCCTGAAGCATTGCACTAATATCCTTCGCATAGTTAGTTCTGCTGTCCACCATCGTCAGTAATATGCCCTCTATCTCCAGCTTTGGATTGATTTGCCTTTTAACCTTTCCAATGGTCTTAATAAGCTGTTGCAAGCCTTTTACGGGCAAATACGCAGCCTGTACAGGTATCAGAATACTGTCAGCACAGGAAAACGCATTTATCGTAATCATTCCAAGCGAGGGCATACAGTCAATGAGGATATAATCGTAGTAATCTGCAACAATTCCTATGTATTCCCTCATTATTCGCTCTCTGCTCATTACATTCACAAGGGAAACTTCCAAACCGGAAAGCTCAATATTTCCCGGCATAAGGTCTATTCCCTCCTCATGATGTAAAATACCGTCCGTAGGCTCTACGATTTCATCATTGATTAAATTACCCATTACAATAGCCAGCGTAACCTCTAATCTGTCCGGCTCTGTATATCCTAAACTTGCTGTAAGGCTTCCCTGGGCATCTGCATCTATTAACAGTACCCTTTTACCCTGCTTTGCAAGTCCTATTCCTAAATTACTTGTTGTGGTGGTCTTACCAACGCCACCCTTCTGATTTGCGATTGCTATTACTCTACACATGATAATTCTCCTTTTCTTCTACTGTTCTTTTACATTACTCTTTTTTACTTCTACATAAGCTCTATGAAATTTCTTGGTTCCCTTGTTCGGGTACAAATCGGAAAACTCCGTTACTTCCAATTTGGGATTTCTCTGCAAAATCTTCCCAAACCACTTAATATCGTTCTTCGTTCCCATCAATCTGATTTTCAACATCAATCTAATCCTCCTAATAAGGCATACAGTTTACGATTGTCCTTGACATATTCCGGATAGCGGATTTGTATTGCCTGCCAGAAAAACAGTGCATAACCACAGCAGAATAAATCCTCCACGCTATACAACTTGCATTCTGACAACTGTTCCTCTGCATCCTCATAGTCATACACGCTTGGTGTACCATTGCAGTACAAATTAAATGCCATTCGCACCACTCTCTGACTTCCGCTGGTCTGCCACCCCTCATGCAAGCACTCCGTCTTTACATTTCCGGTTTTGAAATTGTAAATTCTGTACGCATTTTCCCTTGTGTCATTGCAGATACCAAGACAATAGCAAAGTGCCTTGTGGTAAACATCCTGATACCTAACCTCTTTCAACTTCTCATAGTAGAATTTCTCATGTGCATCGCTAATAAAAATAATGTTGCCTTCCTTCTCGGCTGTTGCACCTAACGCTGTACTGTTCATGCTTTTTTCCTCCACTTCTTAATTTCTTGACCATAACAACAAAAAAGGACACTTCTCTAAAATTTTCTTTTAGAAAAATGTCCTTATAGTACAAAATATTAAGTTGGACTGACACGATTTAATTTAAAATCGTTTATTTTAACCCTTTAAGAGTGGTTAATTTGTCGTACTCTTGTCGTACTGTACTTTCAAAAAGTCCGCAAACCCGCATAAACACTGGGCTTATTTATCAAGTGACTTCATCGTCGGGAACAATAATACATCTCTAATCGCCTGAGAATCTGTGAGCAACATAACAAGTCTGTCGATTCCGTATCCGATACCGCCTGTTGGTGGCATACCGATGCTAAGTGCATTTAAGAAATCTTCATCTGTATGGTTTGCTTCTTCATCTCCGGCTTCAAAAGCTGCATCCTGTGCTGCAAAACGTTCTCTCTGATCGATAGGATCGTTTAACTCAGAGTATGCGTTACACATTTCCCATGTATTGATAAATAACTCGAAACGTTCAACCTTAGAAGGATCGCTTGGCTTCTTCTTTGTAAGTGGAGAAATTGCAAGTGGATGATCCATAACAAAAGTAGGCTGAATTAAATTCTTCTCGCAGAACTCTTCAAAGAAGAGATTTACGATGTCGCCCTTGGTATGACGTTCCTCGAATTCAACATGATGCTCTTTTGCCAAAGCCTTAGCTTCTTCATCCGTTGCAACGGTATCAAAGTCAATACCAGCATATTTCTTAATACAATCAATCATGGTAATACGCTCAAATGGCTTTCCAAAGTCGATTTCCATGCCGTTGTACATAATCTTGGAAGTACCGCATACCTTTTCTGCAAGGTATTTGAACATGGACTCTGTTAATTCCATCATACCTTCATAATCCGTATATGCCTGATATAATTCCATCAAAGTAAACTCTGGATTGTGTCTGGTATCTACACCTTCATTACGGAATACACGACCAATCTCGTATACTCTTTCCATACCACCAACGATCAATCTCTTTAAGTAAAGTTCAAGAGAAATACGAAGTTTTACGTCTTCGTCTAAAGCATTGTAGTGAGTATCAAAAGGTCTTGCTGCTGCTCCACCTGCATTGGATACGAGCATTGGAGTTTCTACTTCCATGAAATCACGCTCTGCAAGGAAGTTACGAATCTCTTTGATAATCTGGGAACGCTTGATAAATACGTTCTTGCTTTCCTCATTCATGATAAGGTCTACATATCTTTGACGATAACGGGTATCGGTATCTGTTAAGCCATGGAATTTCTCTGGAAGAATCTGTAAGCTCTTTGTAAGCATTGTCATTTCCACTGCATGAACAGAAATTTCACCAGTCTTGGTTCTGAAAACATATCCCTTGATACCATAGATATCACCAATATCTGACTTCTTGAAATCAGCATATGCTTCTTCACCGATTGCATCTCTTGCTACATATACCTGAATCTTTCCCTTTAAATCCTGAATATTACAGAAAGAAGCTTTTCCCATAACACGCTTGAACATCATACGTCCTGCAATAGAAACTTCAATCGGACTTGCATCCATGATTGCTCTTCTCTCATTGTAATCCGCATTGATTACTTCCTTTGCCTGCTGTTCGTCCAAACCTTCTACGACTGGTTCTGGTCTGCCTGCCAAAAGCTTTGCCTCATGTGCTGTATAAAGCTCCTTTGCATCAGATGTATGATGCGTCTGATCAAACTTTGTAATCTGGAAAGGGTCCTTGCCTGCTTCCTGTAATGCTGCAAGCTTCTCTCTTCTTACCTTTAAAAGCTGATTAAGATCCTGTTCCTGCTTCTGCTGGTTATTGTTCTGTTCCTGTGACACTTCCAATACTCCTTTCAAACTTATTCTGGCTTGTAAATATCCAGAACGGTATATTCAATCATTCCTGCTGGTGCTTCTACGGAAACGACATCACCCTTCTTAGCGCCGATTAAAGCTTTTCCAAGAGGAGATTCGTTTGAAATCTTACCCTTTAAGCTGTTTGCTTCGGTTGCACCAACAATCTTGAATTCCATCTCATCGCCGAATTCGTTGTCCTTTACCTTAACAACAAGACCAAAGCTTACCTTATCAAGGTTGTTTGAGTCTTCTTCCATATCAACAACTTCTACATTCTTTAAAATCTTCTCAAGTTCTTCGATTCTTGCTTCGATATCACGCTGCTCATCTTTTGCTGCATCATATTCTGCGTTTTCTGATAAGTCACCCTGTTCTCTTGCTTCCTTAATCTTCTGAGCAACTTCTTTTCTCTTGTTAACCTTCAGTTCATGTAACTCATCTTCGTACTTTTTAAGACCTTCACGTGTTAATAAATTCTTCTTTGCTTCCATGAGATGTTCCCTTTCTTTCTAAAAATTCATAATCTATGCTATTTTCATTTCTGTTACAACAAATCCATTGCTTATGGGCAGACTTCACCCTACAAGCTATGATATTATAGCTTTTTTTCGAAATGATGTCAACATTTTAGAGCCCCATATCCTTAAGTCCTTTTACAAGCATGACATAATATTCTCTCACATCAAAGCCCTTGATATTCTCCCTGAAAAGATCAATCATATCTCCGTGTGAAATTCCTCGTCTTCCCTTACAGGTTAAAACGCCAAGAAACTTCCCCCAGACAGCGGAATGTTCTGCTACCAGACCATCATTCTTGCCTTCTACAGGCTTTACCAGTAAAAAGCCCAAGTTTAATGGGAAGGAGGCACTGAGAGAACTCTTCATCAAAGACATAACACTTTGCTTCACATATCCATCTGCCTCTGTCATTTCTTCCTGTCTCTTCTTGCAGCTTTCAGCCGTTAAGTCATTTACCGCTGCGATAAAATCCGGGTTTACATCACCAAGCTTGCGATAAAGTGCATTGTATTTCTCTGCCACAAATGTCACCAGCCCCTCTGGTATCTTCTTGAGCAGATTGTCTACCCACAAGCATCCCTGGTGAGGCGTGTTAATCGTAGTCAGTGATGCCACCATAGGTGCAGCTCCCAGACAGTCTATAGCATATCTTGTATCAAGTCCACCCTTGGAGTGTGCAATAATATTGACCTTTTCACACCCTGTTTCCTCTATGATATGTTGTATCTGCTCCAAAAGCTCTGCCGCACTGTCCTTTACCGCTGCTGCCGACTGATGTCTTCCATAGTAAACCTGACAGCCATTTCGCTGTAGTTCTGCCGGAATTCTGCCCCAGTAATTAAAATACTGCCAGTCTCTGAAAAAGACTCCATGTACTAAAAGAACAGGATATTTGGTCGCACAGATTTCACTCTCCTTACGTACTTCATCCAGCTCTCTTTTGGCGGATTCTATTTTAAATTCAACAGACACCAGATGACAGATATACAAACTAATCAGAAGATTCATAACCGGAATCCACCAGCAAAGTCCCCATAGAATACGCCATACAAGCTTAATCTGTCTTGCCAGGAACATGATGCGTACAAACCCATTAACTGCAAGAAAGAATGCAGCCCCGAAAGCTAAAACAACGCTCGCTACATAGAGTGCAATGGCATCTCCCGTTTCAAACCCTGATAAAAGTCTTTTTATTAATATTCCTGATTGCACAGTTACACCAATACAGACCGTAATCATCAGTTCATAACCACCCATAAGGGTATTAAGCCGTGCCCCCATGCTCTTCTTCCAATATGGTATAAACTGATATACCAGAAACAGTGCAACTGACACTAGTGTCACAAAAATCTTTTTCCAAAGTACCATATCCGTGACTGTATTTATAAAAATCAGGTTTGCAACCAATAAATATAGAACAATCCCGTACAACGCCCACAACCATTTTCTCATTTGTCTTCATCTCTTTTCTCTCAATCTTGACACTATTATCAATCGTGATACCAATTCCGTCAAGAGAAACAGAATGGTAACGCAAAAAACAGCACTTTCATGCTGTTTTTACTTTCTCTTATATACTTCCGTTAGACCCTATCTGTCTGATTACATTCTCATCATTTCTCTGTTTTACGATATTGCTTACCGTTGGTACTGCACCACCAATGGTAAATGCATAAAGTAACGCCAAATTAGCCCAGTAACTTCCACTATCAATGTAACCTTCTGCCAATAAGTTCGGCACAAATCGATAAGCAGTCAGTAGATCAGTACCCCAGCCTGATTCCAATTCTCTTACAATCATAATCGCCCAGTCCATTCGATCTCCAACATAAGTCATAATGAGCATCATGATAATGCAGACCGCAATTCCTTTCTTGGTCAGCTTACTGCCAAGCATCTCATAGCCCTTCAACGTACAGACAGCCATAACCACACCGGAAATGACAGCAACTCTTCCCATCTGACTAAAGAAAATGATACATAAAATTCCTATGATAGAACCAAGAAAAGCTCCTACCATACCACCTATCAGATTTTCTTTCTTCTGCGACTTCTGCTGATAGGCAATCGTCATGTCGTGGCGCATCTTATTCACACATTCCTCACACAAGTTCATATAAGAATTCACTACTACCTGACCTGTTGTCGGCACCTCCTGACCACAATACTGACAGCATGCCACGTAACCTCTGGTATGTAGGAACGTAACAAGATTATTTATTTCTGTTTCCAGATTCTCTCTTAGTCGATCCTGCTTCGAAGTACCTCCAAGTGCCATTGTAATCAGATTACCTTCCTGTTTTAGCATACCAACCACTGCATGTTCTTTCACAAACTGTTTCTTCTCTTCCTTGCTAAGAAAAATGCCATTCTGTGGTTTTGCTGAAAGGCTTACGGTTAATGCATATGGATATCTGCTGTCTGCTGCATAAATCAATAGCTGATATCCTCCGCGCTCACCATACATGATGTTTCCATCCAGGTGAAATCCTATTGCCTGTGCCAACTGCTCGTAATTTTGTGTTACTTTACTCATTTGCTCTCTCCCTCATTTGTAACTTATTTATTGAAAAATTTCGCAAATACTTTTCTCAAGTTCTGCAAAAGTTTCCATCTCATTCACCATTCGTCGAAGCTTTGCGGAATGTGGATACCCCGCCGTGTACCATGCTACATGCTTTCGCATTTCACGAATTCCAATATATTCGCCCTTGTACTCTAACTGCAATGCTGCATGGCGAAGTATGGTTTTTCTAACTTCCTCCATGGAAGGACGTTCTGGCAGGATTCCCGTATCCAGATACTGCGTAATTTCTTTAAAAATCCAAGGATTTCCACGGCTGGCACGGCCAATCATAATACCATCACAACCCGTTTCCTCTACCAGCCTTTTGGCACTAACTGCATCCGTTACATCACCATTTCCGATAACCGGAATCTTTACGGCTTCCTTAACCTGACGGATGATATCCCAGTCAGCCTTACCAGCGTAATACTGCTCTCTGGTTCTTCCATGAACAGCAATCGCTGCTGCGCCGCTTGCTTCGATAATTTTAGCTATCTCAACCGCATTCACATGTTCATCATCAAAACCCTTTCGAATCTTTACCGTGACTGGCTTTTTAATTGCCTTGACCAATGCAGTTACAATTTCTTCCACAAGTTTTGGTTCTTTCATCAAGGCGCTTCCTTCATGGTTATTGACTACCTTCGGGACCGGGCATCCCATATTAACATCCAGGATGGCAAAAGGGCGCTCCTCAATTCTTGCCGCCGTTTCTGCCATAATATCAGGCTCTGAGCCAAATAGCTGCAAGGATACCGGCTGTTCATCCGGATGAATCTCCAAAAGTGCCTGGGTATTCTTATTGTTGTAATGTACCGCCTTGGCACTTACCATTTCCATACATAAAAGACCTGCCCCCTGCTCCTTACAAAGGAGCCTGAATGGCAGGTCCGTAACGCCAGCCATGGGTGCAAGAATTACATTATTCTCAAGGGTTACATTCCCTATTTTCAGTTCCATTTTGCATCCTCACTAACGATTATTCTTCTCGTAAATCAGTCTTAATCCTTCTAATGTCAGTGAACTGTTATATTCCTGAATCATATCTGTTTCTTCTGCAATGATTCGTCCAAGACCTCCAGTTGCTACTACCTTCAGATTATCATAACCTGTTTCCTTCTTCACACGCTGGATAATATATTCTGTCTGTCCAATCTGTCCGTAAACAAGACCTGCCTGCATACTGGAAATCGTTTCCTGCGCCAGAATGGTTGCCGGTTTCTTAATCTCAATCTCTGGCAGTCTTGCCGTATCTTCCCATAAAGCCTTTGCTGAGATTCGAATACCAGGAGCAGTAATTCCAGCTGCAAAACAGCCATCAGCTGTCACTAAATCGTATGTGGTTGCTGTACCATAATCAATCACAAGAATCGGTCCACCATACAATTCGTATGCTGCCACGGCATCTACCACTCTGTCAGCACCGATTTCCTTTGGATTCTCCGTAACAATCTTAATTCCTGTTTTCACACCAGCTCCAACGATCAGCAGCTTTTCATTAATATAGCGTCTGATTCCGCCAGTAAGGGAATGCATGATATTTGGAACTACACTGGCAACAATAACACCAGTAATCTGTTTTACATCAATTTCATTCTTACTTATAAGCTCTGTAATCAGAACTCCATATTCATCAGAAGTTCTTGGTGTCTTTGACATCAGACGAAACGTTGTAACAAGCTTTTTATCCTCATACACACCAAATGTAATATTGGTATTGCCTACATCTACTACTAAAAACATATTCTGTGTCTCCTATTCTTCCTCAAGCGCTTCCTCAAGTGGCTCATGCAAAATAAATACCCTGTAATACATACTTAAGGATTCCAACAACTCCCTGCGCTTCATCTTCATATCATGAATCAGCAGCCCACTACTGATTTCATCATATAAAATATCCTCTTCATAGGATTCTGTATCAAAGCTGACACTTCCATCCTCCTCAAAAACAATCGTAAACACACCGCCTACTTCCTCTGTAAAAAGAACACACATAATATGCAGTTCTTCCTGAATAGACTCCGGTATGCCCTTAAACTGCTCATTATAATAATATTTCTTATCATATGCATTTGCACCACAAAGCACAACTCGCTTATTATTCTCTTCCAATGGTATCCTCCTATACATATCCATAAATACCGCGAACCGATACTTCTCCTGCATAGACTTCTATCAGCTCACCATCCTGTTTCTTCACAAGAAGTTCACCCTGTGCATTAATCCCAAGTGCGACACCTTCATATTCCCCCTTTGGATCAAGTACTCTTACCTGTCTATCCTTATTCAGTAAATATCGATTATATGGTTCTATAAGTCCCGTCAAATCCCAAGTCTTCTCAAATTCAGCATACGCCTGCTCAAAGTGATACATAATACGGCAAATCAGCCATGCACGGTCTATTTTTTCACCAATCTGCTCGAAAATAGAAGTTGCTGTATCTGCTATTTCTTCTGCAAAAGAGCTTTGATTCACATTCACACCAACGCCAATGACTACATAGTCAATATCCGTTTTCTTCATGCACATCTCTGTCAGAATTCCACAAATCTTTTTCCCATTCATAACAATGTCATTTGGCCACTTAATACCGCAATTTTTGGGGTTCAGCTCCTTAACTGCCTGTAATACAGCAAACGCCATAACAAGTGTCAATGCAGAAGCCTGATTTGGCTTGCATCGAGGCCTGAGAAGGAGCGACATATAAACCGATTCTCCTGCTGGCGAAAGCCATGTTCTTCCCCGCCTGCCTCTTCCTGCTGTTTGCATATCAGCAATCACAAGAGTACCGTGCTCTGCCCCTTCTGTGGCCAGTTCCTTTGCATCCTGATTCGTAGAATCTGTCTCTTCATAAAAGATCAGATTCTTTGCTGCCCATACCGTATCAAGCTGGCTTACAATATCTTCTTTTTCCATGTAAGATTATGCTCCTAAGGTAGCCGCCATAACTGCCTTAATGGTATGCATACGATTCTCCGCTTCGTCAAAAACTTTAGACTGGGCAGATTCAAATACTTCATCTGTCACTTCAAGCTCTGTAAAGCCATACTTCTCGCCCTGCTTCTTACCAATCTTCGTCTTCAAGTCATGGAAAGCTGGCAGACAGTGTAAGAAGATTGCCTGTTCTCCGGCATTCTGCATAATCTCCTTGGTAACCTTGTATGGAGAAAGAACCTTAATACGCTCTTCCCAAACGTCTTCCGGCTCACCCATAGATACCCATACGTCTGTATATACAACATCGACCCCCTTAGTTCCTGCAATGGCATCCTCTGTTAATGTAATCGTTGCACCGGATTCCTTTGCATATTCCTCACACTGTGCAACAAGTGCCGGATCCGGGAAATATTCCTTTGAGGTACAAGCAGTAAAATGCATACCAAGCTTTGCACAGGCAATCATTAAGGAATTACCCATGTTATAACGGGCATCTCCCATGTATGTAAGTTTAATACCCTTTAATCTTCCGAAGTGCTCTGCGGCAGTTGCTTTGAATGAAAAAGCAATGGAAATGGTAAGCGAACAGATAGGC
>CAYUKO010000070.1:0-19663 GCA_964445375.1 uncultured Roseburia sp. | reverse complement strand
CAGATTGCAGATATCGACTATGGCAAGATTCAGTTATATGCCGGTAACTATGATTTCTGGTATGAGTCCAGCCAGTTACTTGTTAAGCAGATGAAGGAAGCAAATAAGAAGAAAGAAGAAAAGATTAAGGAATTACAGGAGTTCATCTCCCGTTTCTCTGCTAACGCTTCCAAGTCCAAGCAGGCTACATCCAGAAAACGTGCTTTGGAAAAGATTGAGCTTGATGATATTAAGCCATCCAGCAGAAAATATCCATACATTGACTTCCGTCCTGACCGTGAAATCGGTAACGAAGTATTAACTGTAGAGCACCTTTCCAAGACAGTAAATGGTGTTAAGGTACTTGATGATGTTTCATTCATCTTAAACCGTGAAGATAAGGTTGCCTTTGTTGGTGGAAACGAATTAGCAAAGACTACTCTCTTCCAGATTCTTATGGGTGAGATCGAACCGGACGAAGGAAACTATAAGTGGGGTATCACAACCTCTCAGGCATACTTCCCGAAGGACCCAACCAATGAATTCAACAATGATTATACAATCGCTGACTGGCTTATGAGCTACTCTCCAGTTGATGATATCACTTATGTACGTGGTTTCCTTGGAAGAATGCTCTTTGCTGGCGAAGACGGCGTGAAAAAGGTTAAGGTTCTCTCCGGTGGTGAGAAGGTTCGTTGTCTTTTAAGTAAAATGATGATTAGCGGTGCTAACTGTCTTGTACTTGATGAGCCTACAAACCATCTTGATATGGAATCCATTACCGCTTTAAACAATGGTCTGATTAAATTCCCTGGTGTTGCTATGTTTGCATGCCATGACCACCAGTTCGTACAGACTACTGCAAACCGTATTATCGAAATCCTTCCAAACGGCAGCATCGTTGACAAGATTACTACTTATGACGAATATCTTGCAAGTGATGAAATGGCTCGTAAGAGAACCGTTTATACAGCAGAAGCTGAAATCGAAGACGGAAGCGACGAATAAAATGTTTTCTTCAAAGAATCCAATTTCAATCCTTAGTGTTGAAATTGGATTCTTTTGACATATTAGAATTAGGAAAAGAAATAAGGAGATTATTATGGGACAAGTTGACTTACATGTACACTCGACAAAATCAGACGGTACTTTTACTCCAACAGAGCTTGTAAACTATGCACTGGAAAAAGGTCTGACCGCATTTGCCCTTACCGATCACGACACAGTCGATGGCATTGATGAAGCCCTTGAAGCTGCCAAGGATAAACCAATTACCGTTATTCCGGGAATCGAATATTCTACAGAATATCATAGCCGTGATGTCCATATTGTAGGATTATTTATCGACCACAAATCCCCTGTTTTTGTGGAATATCTGACTCGTTTTCAGCAGTCAAGAACCGACCGCAATTATAAGCTGTGTGCGAATCTTCGCGGTGCAAATATTGATATCACTTACGAAGCACTGCTTGAAATGTTCCCGGATGCAGTCATTACCAGAGCTCACTATGCGAAATTCCTTCTTAGCAAAGGCTATGTAAAGAGTATGAAAGAAGCCTTTGACCGTTATCTCGGTGATCACACACAGTATTTCGTGCACCGTGAGAAAATCACACCCGAAGAGGTCATTCAGGTAACTTTACAGGCTGGCGGCGTTCCTATCCTTGCCCACCCTACCCTTTATAAGCTTGGTAAGGAACAATTAGATATTCTTGTGTCTACTCTGACTGAAAAAGGCTTAAGAGGTATCGAATGTGTTTACAGTACCTATACCAATTCCGATGAACGTGAGATGAAAGCGCTTGCCGCAAAATATAACCTTCTGCCAAGCGGCGGTTCTGACTTTCATGGGGCTAATAAACCCGGATTGGACTTAGGCGTTGGATATGGGAAGCTGTATGTGCCGGAGGAATATATGACAATGTTAAAAATGCACAGGTAAACCTGTGCATTTTCTATCTAAAACCTATTTCTTAAACAATCTTCCAAAGAATGATTTCTTCTCTTCAACCACTTCATCAGAAGCTGCTGTCATCTCAACAGTCTTGTTCTCCTCCAAAGCCTTTGGATTCTCCTTAAGCTGTAACAGCATATCATATGCCTGTAAAGGATTTAAGCCCTTCTCGTCTGCAAGCTTCTTAGCGGTATAGCCATCTACCGTAACCATACCTACGCTGGAATACTCGCCATTACGTACACATGAAGTAAACTCAACGAAGATACTGCTGTCTGTCTTAAGTCTTCTGTAATAGTACAGCGCCTTCTCATAAGAAAGATTTAAGCCTTGTGTGAGATAAATCATCAACTCTTCTTTTAATGACTCGTTCTTTTTCTTCTGTTTCATCACTTCATTCATCAGACGTACATCTGCTAATGCAAGAAGATTGGGACCATCTGTCACAGCAACTACCTTGCTTGCCTCGTACAGTTTTTCCATGAACTGTTCATTTCCAACACTGACCGGCATAAGCTTACCTTCGCCACTTCTTCCGCTTTCAAAACGATTGGTTACAATCAGATATGCAATGCCATTTCTGAGTGTAAAGTCGCCATTATCTTCTCTTAATGTATAAACAAATGGCTTCTCACAAAGCTCTTCTGCCAATGGAATTGTCATCAGATTCATCAGAACATTATACTTCTTAATCTGTTCTTCATCCTTTTTATTTCTTGCTTCATCAAAACGCATGCCTGCTTCACGAAGCATAATAAGCATTTCCGGTAACGTACAGCCTGCCATATAAGCAACACCCTGATCTGCATCTTCATCCAGATGTTTCTTAAGTTCTGCCTGTCTATCATCACTAACGATATATGGATTCTTGGTATCTACGAAAGAAATCGGCTCAAAACGATATCCTATCTTGCCATCCTTCTCAAGCTTCACTTTCGCACACTCTTCTTCTGTCAAAATCTTCTCAAGGTCTGTTTCCATTCCAACTGTTTCTGTAAAGAATGAAATTCTGCTTCCAATTGCAGAGTCTGTTTCCATATCCATGTTGATACCGGTAACACCCATGCTGGCTGCAATGGCAACAACAGTACTAAGGCTTGTCATTTTATTCTTCTTATTCAGAACACCAATCGGATATGTACTATCTAATACAGGAAGCGCCATCGGATTCTGGAGACAATAATTTACTGCATCTGTGTACTTCTCAAACAGATAGATCATGACGTTATTCTCATCCGGCTTCATCATGAATGGAGTTCCCACACAGGTTCTATAATCACTGTGCATTGGATTCAAAAGAATATATACTTCTTCCATATCCATATAGGACTTGATTCTTTCCTTTACCTTCTCCTCATTCCATTCCGGCTTCTGGATATATCCTGAAATATCAATATTGGCTGGATCAAATTCCAGATAATAATTACGATGTGGTTCTATCACAATCTGGAAACGTCCCTTAACAAACTGTGCTAAAAGCGACAGCTTATAACGATTAACCGGCTTCTTATCCGGATTAAAGCGCATTGCACTTCCAGATGTTAAGAATACCTTCAAAGACTCATAATCATAATCCTCAGCCGTTGCGTTGCTGCCATCTGCTTTACGTCTCATGGTCATAAGCTCAATCGTCTGCTTTTCCTGTGAATCCGGTTTCTTTCTGAAATCAGGAAGATTTCCAATAATAAATACATTCTTGGTCCACAGCTTTGCAACTGCTTCTTCCTTGGACATTCTTTCAATCGAAACGGTATACATATAATGGAAGTTCTCTACTGCATCATAGATTCCCATTAAATCTTCTGCGGAAATATACTTTTCTTCGCAAAGCATATTCTTTGGTGCTTCCGGCTGTGTACTTACATGAAATACCATACCTGGAATCTCTTCATCAAAAATCTGATAAATAACTTCTCCAAGCTTGTCCTCATGGTATGCATAACGGTGCTCGCTATACTTCTTTGCCTTGTTTACATATGCATCATAATATTCTCTTTCAAAGAATACATGAATCGCATTGTCAAATACCTCTTGTTCATCACGCTGCATTACCATAACGTCTCTGTCAAGTCCGTCAAATAATCCAAGCTGCCATACTGTTACATTCGATTCTCTTTCCACTTAACCTTACCCTTATCCTCTTCTCTAAAATATTCTAACTCTCTACAATAAGATATCTTCCATCTCCGATATCAAATACCTCCGGTGCGTCTGCAATTGCATTCTTGTCCTGACCTTCCAGATCAACACCCTCTTCGTCAAAGTACTCCCATACTTCATCCAAGGAATCAACCACAACAGCCATACATTCCTCAAGAAATGCCTCTGCTTCATCAATATTTTCTGCTACCTTTTCCGGCAGAAGCTGGAGCTGATTCTCCAAAAAACATTTCAATACTGCTTCATCATATTCATGCATAGTCTAATCCCTTTCCTTTCTTAATTACATTACTTCTTAAATTAATTTCTTAATAACCTGATAGACTCCCTTCTCGTTATAAGAAGGGCAAATATAATCCGCAATCTGTTTTACACTTTCTCTTGCTGTTTCCACTGCATAGCTTACTCCAGCAGCTTTCAACATTCCGATATCATTGTCATTATCTCCAAACGCTATGGTTTCTTCTTTCTGAATTCCAAGATGTTCACAAAGAGCATGTAAACCTTTCCCCTTATCCACATCTTTACTCATGAAATCCACCCATTCCTCACCAGCCATGGTAGCTTTTACCTTGTCCTGCCAGAGAGGAATGAATTCTTCTTCACCAAGCTTTCGGATTCCATCCTTCTTATAAATAGAAACCTTCATAATCGGTTCTGTTGTGTCCAATACATCATGAACTACCTCAAAGCGGTTGCGATAACCATTTCGAATCAGCTCAATAAACTCCCTATTATCTGTTTCCATCAATGTCATTTTCGGTGTAGAAACAATACACTCACAGATATCCCTATGTTCTCTATATAATTTTACAATGCCCTCAACATATTCTCGGTTCATTTCTGTAATCATTAAGGTTTTACCCTGATATACGATATGAGCTCCATTTTCTGCAATATAGGCAATATCATCCGCAACCTCTTTAAACATGCTGCGAATACTATAATACTGTCTTCCACTGGCTACACAGAACAATATCCCTTTTTCCTTCAATTGTCTGACCGCCTCTGGCATTTCCGGATAAATATACGGACTGGAATCCTTTACCAAAGTTCCATCCACATCGCTTGCAATTAATTTAATCATATGCCTTCCTCATAAAGCGAAATTAATTCAATATACCAAGTTTAAAAAGTTCCTGCATCAATCTTGCAATTGGTAATCCAACCACATTATTATAATCTCCACAGATTCCTTTGACAAAAGCAGCACACTTACCCTGAATCGCATAGGCTCCAGCTTTGTCCATTGGTTCCCCGGTTGCAACATATGCTTCAATCTGTGCCTTTGTCATTGGATACATCGTAACTTCCGTCTTCTCATGGAATGTAACAACCTGTCTTCCCTGTGCTGTCTGGATAACCAAAGTCACACCGGTATATACCTGATGAGAATTATTTTGCAGCTTTGTGAGCATCTCCTTTGCCATTTCTTCATTCTTTGGCTTGCCCATGATTTCTTCTACATAAGCTACAATCGTATCTGCTCCAATCACAACCGTCTGCTCTGTGATTCCTTGCTCTTGTTCATAGCGGTCTGCAACCTCTGTTGCCTTCTGCAGGGATAATTCCTCAACGACCTCCCATGGAAACTTCTTTGTAATCACCTCTTCACCGCCAGCAACCAGAATTTCAAAAGAAATTCCAATCTGCTCTAACAATTCTTTTCTTCTTGGTGAACCGGAAGCTAATATTATTTTTGTCATAACGATACCTAAACACTTTCTATATGAGTCTCAGGAATGAAGGTTCTTGACTGCTTCTCTTCCTTACTCTGAGTGGCTACTGCCTGAATATATTCCTTACAGAACTCTTCCTGTGCATTGTATAAATCTTTGCCTCTCCTGTCAACCTTATCATAAGTTCCATCCGGTTGCAATATCTGAGCCTTCATTGTGTCCTTTAACTGGACATCAAGTATATGCCATACCTTCTCCTTAAGCTCAGGATTGAGTACTGGGAACAGAATCTCTACTCTTCGTTCCAGATTTCTTGGCATCCAGTCTGCACTTCCCATATACAGCTCTGACTTTCCAGCATTCTCAAAATAAAAGATTCTTGCATGCTCAAGGAAATTACCTACAATAGAACGCACCGTAATATTATCGTTTGTACCTTCCACACCTGTTCTTAAACAGCAGATTCCTCTTACAATCAACTCTATCTTAACCCCGGCTGCTGCTGCCTCATACAATGCCTTAATCACGTCAGGATCGCACAGAGAATTCATCTTGGCAACAATCCTTGCCGGACGGTTCTGCTTCGCATTCTCTTTCTCCCGATTAATCAGCTTAAGGAACTTCTCTTTTAACCAGATTGGTGCCACTGCCAGATGATTCCAGCCAAGTGGCTCCGAATAGCCTGACAGCATATTAAATACAGCCGTTGCATCTTCACCAATTGCTTCATTGCAAGTCAAAAGACCAAGGTCAGTATATAATCTTGCAGTCTGGTCATTATAATTACCAGTTCCAAGATGTACATACCTTCTGATACCCTCTTCTTCCTTTCTGACCACAAGCGTAATCTTACAATGTGTCTTTAAACCTACCAGTCCATAGATAACGTGGCAGCCAGCCTGTTCCAGTTTCTTAGCCCACACGATATTATTCTCTTCATCAAATCTTGCCTTAAGTTCAACCAATACCGTTACCTGCTTGCCATTTTCTGCTGCCTGTGCAAGCGCTGCAATGATTGGCGAATTACCACTGACACGGTACAACGTCTGTTTAATCGCAAGAACCTGTGGATCACGGGAAGCCTGCTTAATAAAATCTACCACTGGTGTAAATACTTCATACGGATGATGAAGCAGGATATCTCTCTTTCTGATTTCCCCAAAGATATCTGCTCCGGCTACCAGATTTGCTACCGGCTGTGGTGTGTATGCTTTTGTCTTAAGATGGTCAAAACCCGGTAATCCATACATCTTCATCAGGAAAGTAAGGTCAAGAGGTCCTGGAATATCATAGATTTCATTTTCCTCTAACAGTAATTCCTTCTGAATAATCTCAAGAAGTCTTTTATCGATGCCTGATTCCACTTCGAGTCGGATTGCCTGCCCCCACTGTCTCTTTTTGAGCTGTTTCTCAATTTCCTTTAATAAATCTGCCGCATCCTCTTCCTCAATGGTAAAGTCAGCATTTCTCATAATTCGGAAAGGACATACACATTCGATATCATAATTCAGAAACAGCTTATCCATGTTTCTCTCGATAATCTGTTCCAGAAGAATCACTCGCTTTGTGCCGTCCTTATCCTCTGGAAGCTGTACGATTCTTGGTAATACGCTTGGCACCTGAACCGTTGCAAATTCAAACTCCTTATTTGATGTAGACTTTTTATGGAATAAATGCTTTTTGATAATTCCCTTTTCTTCCTTTTTGATGGATACCAGCGCACCAAGATTCAAGGATTTATTTCGAATCAGTGGAAATGGTCTGGAAGAATCCACTGCCATCGGTGTCAATACCGGATATACATTATCCTGAAAATAGCGGTCTACAAACTGCTTATCTGCCTCTTCCAGCTCCTCATGCTTCTCAATAATTTTCAGTCCATTCTGAGATAACAAAGGAAGCAGTGAACGATTGTAAGTAGAATATTGCATATTTACCAATTCATGTGTCGCTTTATTAACCGCTTCCAGCTGTTCCACTGGTGTCATTCCTGCGATATCTTTTTTCGTGTATTCTGCATTGACCATATCCTTTAAAGATGCCACTCGCACCATAAAGAATTCATCCAGATTGGATGCAGTAATACTTAAGAATTTAAGTCTCTCAAAAAGAGGAATGGTTTTGTCTCGTGCCTCCCCCAACACACGATGGTTAAAGGCAACCCAGCTAAGCTCTCTGTTATAGTAATATTCCGGTTTGCTATAATCTATCTTCATCCTATCCCCTCCACGTTTCTATATATTACTCTTTTTCTGTCGAATCATCGGTTTCATATTATATACTTCTTCAAAGAAGCTTGCATTCTGTTCAAAGAAACCAAGTTCCAAAGTCATATCTGCATTAGTCTCTACCGTTATCGTAACTGTATTGTCCTTACATGAGACCTTAACACACTCAAACTTCTGTTTATTGCTTATATTAATGGCATTTGACAGGCGAAGCAACGCTGTCAGCTTTGCAATCTTAAGATAAGACTCCTTATCCAAAGTAGTTCTTCGACCTAACGTCTCATAATACTCAAATGGCATTCTTGCATATTTCACAACGTTAGCTACGATTTCTCTTTCTAAATGAGAAAGACCAATCACTTCTGTTGCCATCACAATATTATAAGAGCTTTCCCCTACACTGGTAAGGCTTATGTATCTACCACATTCGTCAAGAATCGCTGCAAGCTGTAATAACAACCGATCACGTTTTGTTAATCCATGTGCTTTCTTCATATGGTCAAACAAAGTCAATGCAATCTGCTCACGTTCACGGGATTTGCGCTCATTGCTCTGATATCTGCGATTCATATCCCACGCGCAGGCAAGAATATCCTGATCAAAGTTATGAGAAACCGTTATCAGCTTATTCTTCTCTGCAAATTCATACGCCATACCATCACACAAGGATACCCCCGGAGCCCATACCATTTCTGCTCCAAAGGTTTTGATCATATTTCGAATCATTAATGCAGATAAGTACAAAAGAGACGTATTCTCTTCCGGTATACCAAGCGAACTTGCAATTTCCTGTGACTTCTTCTGCTTTAATCTTCCAACAAAATCAAGAAAAACAGAAGCATCCACCTGTCCCTTTTTGCTTGACTCTAATAGCCCCTTCTGCAAAATTAAGGACACATAATCATCTACTAAAATAATGTTTCGAATCTCACGATTTTCAACAAAATTATCCTTGAAGCTTTGAATCTGTTCACCAATCAGTTCTTCCACCAGTTCTTCCAACTGATAGGTACGGTAAGAAAGGCTTCCAAGCTCCTCTCTCATTCGCAGTACACCCGGGCGAATATTCTGTGTGGTAACAAGACTATCCTTATCAAAAAGAGAAATCTGAATACTTCCTCCACCAATGTCAATAAAAGCGGTACCTTTTTCAATGACCTTCTGAAACGCCAGCCCCTTAGAAGCCACTGACTTATAATCTAAGAATCTTTGCTCCGAGTTGCTCAATACCTCGATGCGGATTCCAGTACGGGCATGAATCTGCTCCAGCAGAATCAAAGAATTCTTCGTTTCACGAATAGCACTCGTTCCATAAGCCTTATACTCCTCTATTCGGTAAGATTTCATAATCTCCGTATACTCCCGCAGAATTCGGCAAAGCTCATCCATTCGCTCATTACTAAGCTTTCCTGTCAGATAAGAATCGGTCCCCAATTCGATTCTGTGTCTGATACAATCAATCTCACGAATCCCATTCTTAGATGAGATTTCAAATACCTTCATCGCCACTTCATACGAACCGACGTCAATTGCTGCAAATGTTTTAAATGCCATGTAATCACCCCTTTTTCTAAACCGTTTTTTGCTATTTTTTCATTTTTCCTAATAGGTAATCGATAAACTGCTGTGCGGTTCTTCCTGACAATCCGCCATGAGAAAGCTCCCATGCATTTGCTTCTAAAAGAAGCTCATCCTCTGACATCTTGATGTCATTTCTTTCTGCAAGCACCTTAACGATATTCTGGAATTCCTTCTTGTCCGGTGCACAGAAGAAGATAGACACACCAAATCTTGCAACAAGAGAAAGCTTCTCCTGCACGGTATCGGAGGAATGTAAATCATCTCTTCTTTCTTCCTTATCAGAATACTTCTCTCTTACCAGATGTCTTCTGTTAGAGGTTGCATAGATCAATACATTGTCCGGCTTTACCTCAAGCCCACCTTCAATAATTGCCTTCAGATACTTATATTCGATTTCAAACTCTTCAAAGCTTAAATCATCCATATAGATAATAAACTTATAATTTCTATTTTTAATCTGCGCAATCACATCATTCAAATCCTGGAACTGATGCTTATACACTTCAATCATACGAAGTCCCTGATCATAGTACTTGTTAATGATTCCCTTAATACTGGAAGATTTACCGGTTCCGGCGTCACCAAAGAGCAAACAGTTATTCGCAGGTCTTCCCTGTACAAAGGCTTCGGTATTATCAATCAGCTTACGCTTTGGAATCTCATAACCTACTAAGTCCTCAAGCTTTACATGGTCAATATTTTTAATTGCCTTGATTTCCATCTCTTTTCCTTCCGGATGCGAAATACGAAATGACTTATTCAGACCAAACTTACCTACACCATAAGCGGTATAGAATTCTGTAATGATATCCTTGATTTCTTTTGCAGTAGAAGCAGCTCCAATCTTACCTGCGACCTCGCAAATCTGATCTCTGATTCTCTTATTATATACATGACTCTTCTCTTTGTTACCCTCAAAGTGCTTGATAAAGGACAATGCATCCTTTCCAAACACCTCTTCCATACCAGAAAAATCATAATCCAGAAATTCCTTGATGATAGCAAAGTCGTGGTAAGCCACTTCACTTAACGTTCCTTTCTGCTCGCCCTTAATTTCACAGGACAAACTATAGGAATTCTCATCATTTACCAGAAGATTTGCCAGATAGCAATGCCATAGATTTCCATAGAAACCATGGTGCGCCGCCTTTTCTAAAATATTATGTATGCACTCATAAAAAAGCTCTTCTCTATCTTCTATATTAAAGTAATCATCGTTATAGTGCTCCATAAGCCACGCCATATCACGGAGCAATTTATCCTCCTTAAGCTTACGGTAAACAATCAGTTCCTTTTCCTTCATTGCCAAACACGACCTTTCTGTCTTTCTAGATATATTAATAATTTCCTAATATCTTCATATTTCTTGTTTCTTCGCGAAGTCCTCTTAATGCATTCTTCACAGCGCTATCCTGCATATTTCCTTCAAAATCAACGAAGAATCGATATTCCCAGTTTCTTCCTGTCAGTGGTCTACTCTCAATCTTGGTCATATTCAGTCCATTATAGATTAAATGAGACAACGCATGATAAAGCGCACCACTTTCATGATTAATTTCAAAGCATAGGCTTATTTTCTTAGCATCCTTGAAGAACACCTTCTGATTCGTAACAATGATAAAACGAGTCGAATTCTCCTTTAAGTCATTGACACCCTTCTTCAAAATCTGCAAACCGTATACCTTTGCCGCATATTCTCCTGCAATTGCCGCCTGTGTAACATCCTTTTCATCTGCGATCTTCTGAGCCGCAAATGCATTATTCTTCATACTAATCTGCTGCCACCCTGTTTCACGCAAATAATTACTACACTGCATCAAAGATTGCGCATGGGTATATACTCTCTTAATATCTTCTAACTTAGTACCTTCACATCCAAGCAGACAATGCTCAACCGAAACAATCTGTTCTCCTACAATATAATTCTCGAATTCGACCAATAAATCATAGACTTCACTGATAATACCTGCCGTAGAATTCTCAATCGGAAGAACAGCAAAATCAGCACTTCCTTCATCAAGTGCAAGCATAGCATCTCGAAACGTATCCACATGAAAACAGTTTACTTCATCTCCAAAATACTCTACCATAGCAGCCTGAGAATATGCGCCTTCTGCTCCTTGAAATACCACTCTGCATTTCTGCTTATCAATTTCCGGTGCCTCAATAAAAGCAAGCTTTCCGCCTCTCTCATTTTCTGCAAGAAGCCTGTATTGCAGCTTTCTACTCATGGACATAATCTGCTCAAACAACTCTGTTACTCCATAAGCATTGAATTCATTATGTGTCAATGCACTAACAGATTTCAGCTTCTGCTGTTCTCTTTCCTTATCAAAAACTCGCTTTCCTGTCTCTATCTTATATGCAGCTACCTGTTCGCAGACTGCCATTCTTTTCTCATATAATTCAACAATATTCTTGTCAATTCCATCCAATTCATTTCTAAGTTCGAGTAAATCCATCCTTCTATCCTCCATTTGTAAATACTCTTTTTAGTATAGCACACCAAAGCTTCTTTGTAAAAATATATAAGCCCTCTTTTCTTTTGTAAAAGAATTCTATATAATATTGAATATAGGGGGAATTGTATATGAAAAGAAAGATTATAGCCATTTTTTCTGTTATTTTTATTATTTTAGTTTTCGTCTGCACTGGAATCGTTATGCAGCTTAATAAACGTATCGTTCAAAATCCCGAAGGTACTGTAGGAAATAAAGCCGGTAATCTTTATAACGGCGGACTTTTCTGCGAGGATGATGGATATGTTTACTTTTCCAATCCATATGACAATTATGCTTTATATCGCATGAAGCCAAACGAAACCGAACTTGAGAAATTAATTGGAACAGAAACCGGCTCCATCAATGCTGCCGGTAAATACGTTTATTTTTATCAAAAAGGTTCTGGTTCGGGAGAGGGCTTTGGTTATGTCATCAGTACCACTGGTGTTTATCGCGCAGAAAAAGAAAATCCACACAATATCAGCTGTCTTGATAGAGTCCTAAGTGAGAATATCGTGCTTGCTGATAACTCCATTTATTACAATACTGCAAGCCAACAAGAAGGTGTTGCATTAAAGCGAATCGATATCAGTGGTGACAACAAAGAAACATTACTTGATTACAAAGTAGTGCCTGCTTGTGTAAATAATTCTACATTATACTTTGCTAAGCCTGTTGAAAATGGTCATCTCATGGCAATCAAATTAGGAAGTAAAAAAGCAAGTGATATTTTATCCGAAGATATCTACATGCCAATCGTAGAAGGAAATCTGGTATACTGTATTGATATTCACAACAATTATGCACTGGTATGCTTTGATTTAACAAGCGGCGAGAAAACGGTTCTTGCCAATGAGCGTACCGATATGTTCAATGTGTCCGCCCAGTATATCTATTATCAGACCGCAGGTGACACCCCTCAGCTTAAGCGTGTTTCAAAGGATGGTTCTTCCAGCGAAGTGGTTGCTGATGGAGCATACAACAGTATCAACCTTACTTCGCAGTATGCTTACTTTACCAAATTCGGCGCTGAAACTCCTGTTTATAAGACTCCGGTAAATGGTGCTATTTCTGTTACTACTTTTGATGCGGCAAAACAGGCAGTTCTCGATGCCTCTAAAAAATAAAGCAAATATCTACTATATAAGCAAATCCGGCAGATTTTTAAATTTCTGCCGGATTTTTGTATAATCCTTCTTTTTCCGTTCATACTAATAACATGAAACATTTACATTATCATTTAATTACTCATTTACCTTTTTACCATTTTCTTTCTGATTTCTTCCGGTGCGGAGTTATCGGATGGTGTCTGGAAATTATTTTTACTGCCTTTCACTCCTTCCGAAGACGTGAAATGTCCTTAAAGGGTACCACCTCTATCTGGATGTTTCCGATTTATGGAAGTATAGCCATTTTGAAACCCATCTTTTATCTCATGCGGAAGTTACCCGTATGGTTACGTGGTTTCCTCTATGCTTCCTGTATCTTCACAGGAGAATTTATCAGCGGGCGTTTTCTTTGCAGACACAAGATTTGTCCTTGGAATTACAGGCAAAGCAAATGGCATGTTCAAGAAGTCATCCGGCTTGATTTCCTCCCATACTGGTTTCTGACAGGCTTACTGTTTGAAAGACTTCTGACAAAGTCAAAGAATATGGGCATGAAAAAAGCAGATTAACTCTGCTTTTTCCTACATATTATCGACATCATCCAAGTCTCCTGCACTGATATCCTGCACATTCATGGTACGACGCTTTCTTCTTGCAATCTCAGACTGCTCTAAGATAAATTCCTTAATTGGCTTTGCATTCTTAATATGCTCAAGTACAAGCTGTGGATTCGTTGTATCACCTGTATAACATACAATGGTTCCTAATCCAAAGATTCTTTCTATCAGTGATGTCTTTAAGGTAACATCCTGTACCTTATACATATAACAGTCATTTTCTTCCTTATTCAAAAATCCTGTATTCACAGTTAATGTATCCTCCTTAACCGTATACACAGTGAAGGTAAATGGAAGTCCAAAAAATACCCATCTTTTACGCTCTCTAAATTCCATCTTCATTTTCTCCTTTTTCTAACGATTATAAAAGAACGTATATGTATAGTCAATATTGTCTTTTTGCTATTTATATGCATAGTTCATTGCCAATATTTTGATGATATCTTTATTTCTAATCCATAACTCCTGCCATTGCGAGTAAGGCAATGGGCAGGCAACCGTTCCTGTTTCTATCACAACTGTCGGTGTATTCTGTTCAAAAATCATCCAGTTATAATCAAGACCATGGACAACTGACTGCTTTCCTAATGTATAACCTGTAATCTGATTTACTAATGATGCAAGTTCAACCGTTCCGTCCAAAACCTCTCCCTGCTGCCCTACATTCCAATAGATTGCCCCCTCCATGGAATGATATGATACTGCAGCGTCGAATTTACGCTGATAAAATGCTGTCACTACTGCCAGTACCTCAGGCTCTGTAAATGGTGCTATTCCATTAAAACATTGTGAAGCCGGCGCATGAACATTGATGGTATTTCCCCATCCAACCGAAAAGTTTCGATTTAAATCCACACCCACTGCATTGGCTTTCCACCTTGCCGGATTAAACGCTCCCTGCATCTGATATAGATTCATTCGAAGTACTTCGTTTCTGATACCTTCTATTCCCACTTCACTGATTGTTACTCCATCCGGATTCACCATAGGCAGAATATATACTGCACACTGTTCAAAGACATTGCCAAGCTTGACTCCTTCTACAAGCGGAGTATCCCAGTTTCTCATAATATCTTCTATCTGTTCCATTAACATCCAGGTATTCATCCACTCTCGTCCATGAATGGCTGCCTGAATATAAATGGCATGAGGTGCGTTGGGATTTCCAATCACAACTTCCCATACCTGTCTTGCATCATACGTAATACCAATTGGAATGCTCGACATATAATCCGGATATTTTTGCGTTAATTCCATGATGTCACATTCCATTTCTTCATAAGTGTAAATATGCTCTGTGGTATCGACAATATCTTCTGGCGACATTGCTTCCTTGGCATGAACAGTTCCCCCGAACAGTGCGCAAATTAGCCCCAATAGAAATACCTTTTTTATTCTTCTCATTCGTTTTCCCCTTTTTAAGTTTTCTGTCTATTTATATCATAACATGTTTTTTTCTGTATTGTCATTATTTTCAATCAGGTATCCTATCTAAAATGTTAAAATAAACATTGAAACAAACCTACTAATGTGCTATGATAACAAAAGCATATCAGGAAATACCTGTTATGAGAAATTTCTGAAAGAGAGCGAGAAAAAGAATGGCTGTATCTATTGGTATCATGAACAAACTTCACAGAAACCATTTCAAGCAGCATAGTACTTTTATTTCTTTTTCATTGTCAGACATTTCATGTTTTTATATGGTTAATTTTTAAAGAAGAGAATATATCTCTTCTTTTTTTACAATCATTGTCAACTTTTACATTAAAGGAGGATTCTTATGAGACATTTAATGAGCCCACTGGATTTTTCCGTGGAAGAATTAGACGAGCTGTTCCAGCTTGCCGATGATATTGAACAACATCCTGAAAAATACGCACATGCCTGTGCCGGCAAAAAACTGGCTACCTGCTTCTATGAGCCTAGCACCAGAACACGTTTAAGTTTTGAAGCTGCTATGCATAATCTTGGTGGAAGCGTTCTTGGCTTCTCTGATGCGAATTCTTCTTCTGCCGCAAAGGGCGAAAGCGTATCCGATACCATTCGCATGATTTCCTGCTATGCAGACATCTGTGCTATGCGTCATCCTAAAGAAGGTGCTCCTATGGTTGCTGCAACCCGTTCCAGTATCCCTGTAATCAATGCAGGCGATGGTGGCCACCAGCACCCAACACAGACTTTGACCGACCTTCTCACGATTCGTTCCATCAAAGGACGTTTGAACAACTTTACCATCGGTCTGTGTGGTGACTTGAAATTTGGCAGAACCGTACACTCATTAATCAATGCACTGGTACGCTATTCCAATATCAACTTTATCTTCATCTCCCCAGATGAATTAAAGGTTCCTGAATATATTACCGAAATGCTGCGTGAGAAAAACATTCCATTCCGCGAAGTAACCAAACTTGAAGATGTTATGCCGGATTTAGACATCCTGTATATGACACGTGTCCAAAGAGAACGTTTCTTCAATGAAGAGGATTATGTCCGCTTAAAGGACTTCTATATCCTGAATAAAGAGAAAATGGAACTCGCCAAGGATGACATGATTGTTCTTCATCCACTTCCTCGTGTAAATGAGATTTCTGTCGAAGTTGATGATGACCCAAGAGCCGTTTACTTCCGTCAGGTTCAGTATGGCGTCTATGTCAGAATGGCTTTACTTCTCACATTATTGGAAATCAAGGTTGAAGCTTAGGGAGGATTTGTATGTTAAATGTAGGAAAAATCGAAGAAGGATTCGTATTAGACCATATCAAAGCAGGCAAAAGTCTTAGTATTTATAAACATCTTGGCTTAGACAAGCTTGACTGTACAGTCGCTATTATCAAAAATGCAAAAAGTGATAAAATGGGCAAAAAGGATATTCTTAAGGTAGAATGTGATATCAATACCTTAAACCTTGACATTCTTGGCTTTATTGATCATAACATTACCGTAAATGTCATCAAGAATTGTGAAATCGTTCAAAAGTTACCTCTTACACTGCCAAAGGAAATCAAGAACGTCTTAAAATGTAAGAATCCCCGTTGCATCACATCCATTGAGCAGGAATTACCACATATTTTCGTCTTAACGGATGAGGCAAAGGAAGTATATCGTTGCAAATACTGTGAAGAGAAATATGGCAGTTCCGAATTTTAATAGGTATACGTACAAAGAGCATGTGAATTCTTTCACATGCTCTTCTATCTTACTTGTTCTTATTGTTCAATACGCTTCCAACCAAATAAAGTCTTTTTAAAATTCTTCTTATTTGCTATGACATGTTCATGCTTAGGGAACTTATTCCAATATGTCATTGCTTTCTTAATATCTACCGGCACCCCAAGTCCATACGCATAGATTTCACCTAATCCAACTGCTGACAACGCCTCTCCCGGATAACGTTCCAGTTCTTCTTTTGCCCTCGCATAATCAACCTGTGTTCCAAGTCCTTTCAAATAACAGGTTCCAAGCATATCTGAACCCCAGTAATTTTCATCATCATGAGCGGCTTTTAGATGCATAAACGCCTTATCATAATCGATTTCAACGCCATCTCCACCATAGAAATAAATCTCTCCTAATCGATTGTGACACAATGTCTGCTCCTCTCCTGACTGATAACAGAGTTCGATATAATCTCTTGCTTTCTTAATATCCTTTGGCATTTTACCATCATAAGTATACATTTTGCCAAGATAAGCATAAGCCGGCATATAATTCTTTTTTGCCGCCTTCTCAAACATTTCTGCTGCACCAAGAGGATTACTGTTCAGCATATCTTCACCAACCCTTACCATAAAGAAGGTATGACCTTTTTCTGCTGCAATCCGCTCAATTTCTGCTGCACGTCTTTCATTCTTAGGAACACCCCAGTCACCAGAGGTCAGAATGTTTATATAATTACCGGCCCCCAAAACCAATCCTTTCGAAATCAAATCCTCGTACATAGGTATTGCAGTTTCTGTCCATTGTCTAAACTGGGCACGAATCTGAGCATCTGTCATATTCTTGAAATCCACCTGCATCAGCTCTGCAACATCCCCATAGTAATAGGCATTCGCAACCAGATATTGCGTAAAGATTTCTCCAGCCGCTGCAATATTACACACCTCATTCCATATCTCAACAGAAGAATGATACGGCTCATGAATAAAGCTTCCACATCTTGGTTTATATCCTCCAAAACGTCTTGCGCCAAACATTCCTATGGCACTTCCCTTTTCAATACTAAGATCCAGATATTCATCGACCTTATCATCATCCTCCGGGAAGCCAAATCCTGTATCAACAAAGCAGGAACCTGCATAGATTCGTGCAAGAAAATAATATCCATCTGCAACGCCATCTGCTACTGCTTCTTCTAATAATGCTTTCGCTTCCTGTGCTCTTTCGAATTGACTATTCACCCATAAAATATGAACTGCTTTCTCAATTCTTTCATCGTACTGTCCTAAACTCATAATTTTCCCTCTCATATAACATAATTTATTCTTGCGCCACTTCTGTATGCGCATAAAAGCCACACAAAGTGTGGCTTTTATCCTAATTAAAACTGATAATTTCGTCCTTTGGCTTCTTGGCTGCTGTCACGCTCACTGCACGAAGAACTGGTCCTTCCTGCTTGAATTCCGGGCGATATTCTTTATCAACGGTTGCTGTAACCTCTACCCATGACTTCTCTGTAAGCTCTGCTGCCTCATCATATTCACAGGCAAACCCTAAGAATGCCATATCATCTGCACAACAGGTCATTGCCATTCTTCCCGGCACAAAATAATTCTTCGGGAACTCCTTTGGCTTTAATACCATAGCAACAAACTTTACTGTCTTTCCAAGGTATCTTCCAAGATTATCCATAGAATCCAGGTACCAGATACCATATCCCATGTTATCAAGTGGAATCACCGGCTGATTCAAATCATATGGAAGATCCTCTTCCAACAGCTGATTAATCTCTCCATCCTTGTCTTCAAAGATTACTTCTGCCTGCGGATTTACAGCCTTGATATTTCTCTTAAAGTTAGCAAGCTGCTCATTCAAACCATCACAACGATTGAAAATAATCAACTCTGACTTTCTAATCTGCTCTGCTACCATCGACTTCATATTGTTATAATAAGTCTGGAAGGTGGCACCATTAATTGTCGTAATCTGCTGTTCTACCTCCCAATGCCATGGAAGCTTCATATCCTTACAATTCCACATACCATTATATTCAATCACAATACGCTCCGGCTTATGCTGCTTCTCCAGTTCCAGAAGCTTCTCAGCTGTAAAGTCCTCTTCTTCATCGATTACTTCCATAACCGTTCTGCTCTTTTTCAAGAGTTTTTCATCGTATTCTACTTCGCCTTCCTCACATACAATCAGTAATGTCTTCCCACGAATCTGGAAGTAAGGCTGTGAAATGGTAAAGGAAATGAATTCTGTCTTACCACTTTCCAAAAAACCATTAATAATATAAACAGGTTTCATATACTTTTCTCCAATTATTTTTCAAACAGTTTCTTAAGATTATCTTCCTGTAACTTAGAGCCGATCACACAAATCTTACCAGTTACCTCTGCTGCACCCTTTCTTACATTGCTCTCACCAGGCACATAATCAAAGTTCACCCATGTACCATCTCCTGCCGGAACCATACCCTTTGCACGGAGAATAATACCATATGTCTCTTCATTCTCAAGTTTCTTAAGAATTGCCTCAATTTCTTCTGCTGTGTAAGCAGTTGGTGTTTCCATACCCCAGCTTGTAAATACCTCTTCTGCATGATGGTGATGACCGTGCTCGTCGTGATCATGATGATGCTCATGGTCATGATCATGACAGCCACATGTGCAGTTCTCATCATGCTCGTGGCG
>CAYUKO010000069.1:16682-19729 GCA_964445375.1 uncultured Roseburia sp. | reverse complement strand
GAATTAGGGACTTTCACCCATTAGAAACGTGCGCCGCTAGGCGCACTTTAAAAAATCCAGCCCCTTAAAGTGAGGCTGGATCAATTGCGCTATATTGTCTCTTCATTTGTTCATATAAGGTTTGAGCAATTCCAAAGCCGCCCTGATCAGTTGCCTGAGATGTCAGCTCCTGAACTGCCGAATCTTTGAAATAATCAACCATCTTGGATGCATAGCCATCTTCCTCCTCATCAGAGAAGACCTCTGCCGTTTTCATCATTGCATCAAAAACCTGTTCCAGGAAATAAGACTCAAATTCCTTACAAACATCCATTAATTCTTCATCCGTAGCATCCGAATAATCCGAATCCGCTTTCGATTCCAGTGATGAAGTCTTACTCTGCGATGCAGAATTCAAAAGATAATCTGAATATACTGAACCAATTCCGTTAATTTCCATATCTAATCCCCTCCAAGTCTATCCAATCACGTCATCGTAACCTTTATCTCTTCAACTGATTTGCCTGTTGCAGCATTTCATCTGAAGTTGTGATAACCTTAGAGTTCATTTCATAAGCTCTCTGCGCAACAATCAGATTAACCATTTCATCCGCAATCTGTACATTCGATCCTTCCAGATATCCCTGTTTCAGACCACTCTTGGTAAGATTCTCATTGTCCGCTTCGTTCATCGCTTCTCCGCTGGCTGCAGTCACTTCATATAAGCTGTCTCCGATTTTGCTCAATCCCGCCGGATTGTTGAACTGCCATAAACCAATCGTAATATCAAGACTTTCATAATTGCCATCTTCATCCGGATAATATAAAGTACCATCATTATTTACTGTTACCTTATCAATAACAACATCTTCATCCAGTACGATAGGCTCACCTTCTGTATCAAGTACTGCCAGTCCGTCCGACGTTGTAAGAGTCATTCCCTCTTCTCCGATAGCAAATACAAAATGACCGTTTCTTGTATAATATGTATTTCCATCTGCACCCTGAATTCCAAACATACCTTGTCCATCAATCGCAAAGTTTGCCGGTCCCGACTGTTCCTGGAATGCTCCCTGCGTAAAGATAGAAGTAATGGATGAATTTCTTACACCAAGACCAACTTCTGCGCCAATTGGTTTATTCTCACCATTTGCTGTTGTTGTCTTAGTCTGAATCGTCTGATATAACAGCGACTTAAATTCCATTACTTCTGCCTTGTATCCTGTTGTATTTACATTCGCAAGGTTATTGGAAATATTATCAACGTTCAACTGCTGTGCATTCATTCCTGTTGCACCTGTCCATAAAGATCTTACCATATCTATCCCTCCATTATGCGTGTCTATGACTTCTCACTAAATTCTTCCTATCTGATTCACTGATTTATCCAGTGATTCATCGTAGGTTGTAATCAGTTTCTGATTTGCTTCATATTGTCTCTGGATGCTTATCATATTGACCATTTCCGTAACAACGGATATATTGGACATTTCCAAATAGCCCTGATGAACCTTGGCATCTGTTGCATCCTCTGCCACAGCGCCTTCCTTTGCATCCCACATATTCTCACCATAATGAGTCAGATAATTGGTATCTTCAAATTCTGTAATTTTAATCTTTGTAACAAGCTTGTCATCCTGATAGATGCTTCCATCTTCTGTAATGACGGTACTGCCTGCTGTTGTAGAAAGCTGAATTCTACCGTTCTCGCCAAGAACATAATCGCCATCCTTTGTTACCAGATAGCCGTCTGTGGTCACAGTAAAGCTTCCTGCTCTTGTATATTTCGTAGAAGTCTCACCAGCCTTATTGGTGAACTCAATATTAAAGAATCCATCCCCGGAAAGTGCCAGATCATAGGTATTACCTGTATCCTTGAACGAACCCTGACTAAAGTCCGTATATGTCTCTCCAATCTTTACACCAAGGCTCATATTTCCTAACTGCTTTGGTGTATTCGGATTCTCTGTTGTATCCTTGATTTTAACTGCCATTACCTCTGAATAGGCCTGGCTTGTAGATCCCTCTTTCTTATATCCTACGGTATCTGCATTTGCCAGATTGTTCGACATGATGTCCATTCTATACTGCTCATTCAGCATGCCAGTATAGGCTGTGTAAAGACCTCTAAGCATATGTTCCTCCTAATTGTCGTGAATCATCAATTAAGAGGCAGTCTGTAATTAGATATCTTCCCTATATCCTGCAAGGAACTCTACGTACTTACCGGTACCTATTGCTACTGCTGTCATAGGATCTTCTGCTGTCATTGTATTGATTCCAGTTCTGGATTCTACTAAATCCTCCAAACCACGAAGCAAGCTTCCGCCACCAGTTAATACAATACCACGGTCTGCAATATCAGCTGCCAGTTCAGGTGGAGTCTTTTCCAGAACACTATGAATCGTATCAATGATCTGAGAAGTGGTCTCTCGCAATGCTTCCTCTGTTTCCTCAGAAGAAACGCGGATTGTCTTAGGAAGACCTGTTACAAGGTTACGTCCTCTGACGTCCATGTAATCTACTTCTGCTCTCTTGAATGCTGACCCAATCTTGATTTTAATGTCTTCTGCTGTTCTCTCACCAATCAAAAGATTGTGTTTCTTTCTCATATAACGGACGATTGCCTCATCAAAATCATCGCCTGCAACCTTGATAGACGCGCTGACTACAGTTCCTCCAAGAGAAATGACAGCGATATCAGATGTACCACCTCCGATATCTACGATCATATTTCCACATGGTTTACTGATATCAATACCAGCTCCAATTGCTGCTGCAATTGGTTCTTCAATAATAGAAACATCTCTTGCTCCTGCCTGATAGGTAGCATCTTCTACTGCTTTCTTCTCAACTTCTGTTACACCACTAGGTACACATACAGCAATTCTTGGCTTACGGAAGGTCTTTCTTCCAAGTGCCTTCTGTATGAAATGCTTCATCATCTGCTCGGTAACTTTGTAATCAGAAATAACACCCTGACGAAGCGGTCTTACTGCTACGATATTTCCAGGTGTTCTACCTAACATTAATCTTGCGTCTTCTCCAATGGCTTTTATCTTCTCAGT
>CAYUKO010000069.1:0-16582 GCA_964445375.1 uncultured Roseburia sp. | reverse complement strand
GTGTTCTACCTAACATTAATCTTGCGTCTTCTCCAATGGCTTTTATCTTCTCAGTGTCTCTATCAAAGGCTACTACGGAAGGCTCCTTCAATACGACTCCCTTTCCTCTGATGTAAACTAATATACTTGCGGTTCCAAGGTCGATTCCAATATCTGTGTATTGCATGGCTCTGTGCCCCTTTCTAATGGTTATCTATCTTCATTATACCCAATGCTATCATTTTAAACATACTAGGTCATTATAACCTAAACTAACCATTTTTCAAAGGGGTTTCACACTTTTTTTACAAGAAATACACTGGAAGCTCTTATCCAGCCATCTGTTAACTATATCGGTTGATTTTACATAATACTTTAGCCTTTTTCGAAATATTATGTAAATATATTATATAATCTGACAATTTATTTGTAAACCAGTCTATTTACGTTTTTTATGAAATTTTTGTGTACTTTATAAATCCAACTATGCAAAAACCAGAATGCAAACACTCCATTTACATTCTGGCTCTCTCTTTTATTTTTTCGCTTTCTCAAGCATCTTCTGTATATATTTTCCTGTATAAGATTTCTTAATCTTTGTAACCTGCTCCGGTGTGCCTTCTGCTATGACAGTTCCTCCGCCATCGCCGCCTTCCGGTCCGATATCAATAATATAATCTGCTGTCTTAATCACATCCAGATTATGTTCAATGACAACTACCGTATTGCCGCCTTCTGCAAGACGCTGTAAAATCTCCACCAGCTTATGAACATCTGCAAAATGAAGTCCTGTCGTCGGCTCATCCAGAATATAAATCGTCTTACCTGTGCTGCGACGGCTCAGCTCTGTTGCAAGCTTAATTCTCTGCGCTTCACCACCGGATAACGTAGTGGAAGGCTGACCAAGCTTAATATAGGAAAGTCCTACGTCATTTAGGGTTTCAATCTTTCTTCGAATAGAAGGAACCTTATCAAAGAAATCCAATGCTTCCTCTACCGTCATATCAAGGACATCATAAATACTCTTTCCTTTATATTTTACATCAAGAGTCTCACGATTATACCGTTTTCCCTGGCATACTTCACACGGAACATACACATCCGGCAGGAAATGCATCTCTATCTTGATAATTCCATCACCACCACAGGCTTCACAACGACCGCCCTTTACATTAAAACTGAAACGTCCCTTGGTATAGCCCTTTGCCTTGGCATCCACGGTTGAAGCAAACAAATCTCGAATCTGGTCAAAGACGCCTGTATAGGTCGCCGGATTAGATCTTGGTGTTCTTCCGATTGGAGACTGATCAATATCAATTACCTTATCGAGCTGTTCTATGCCATCTATTCCCTTATGTTTTCCCTGAATTGTTCTTGCACGGTTCAGGCTCTTTGCCAGATGCTTGTACAATATCTCATTTACCAAAGACGATTTACCGGAACCTGACACTCCTGTCACACAGGTAAATACTCCGAGTGGGAACTTGACATCAATATTTTTCAGATTATTCTCTGCTGCTCCACGGACAGTCAGCCAGCCGCTTGGTTCTCGTCTCTTCTCTGGGATTGGAATCTGAATCTTGCCACTCAGATATTGTCCTGTCACTGATTCTGAAACCTGCATAATCTCTTCTGCTGTACCTTGTGCAATGACTTGTCCACCATGTTCTCCTGCACCCGGACCGATATCCACAATATGATCCGCCGCAAGCATGGTATCCTCATCATGTTCTACCACAATCAGAGTATTTCCAAGCTCCTGCAAATTCCTTAATGCACCAAGAAGCTTATCATTATCACGCTGATGCAGACCAATACTAGGTTCATCAAGAATATAACATACGCCAACCAGCCCGGAACCAATCTGAGTTGCCAGTCGAATTCTCTGTGCTTCTCCACCCGACAGCGATGCCGTACCTCTGGACAAACATAAATATTCCAAACCAACCTCTCGCAAGAAACCAACTCTTGCCTTGATTTCCTTTAAGATTCTCTTTCCAATTAACTGCTGCTGTTGTGTCAGCTCCATTGCGTCAAGGAACTCATAAAGCTTTCCAATAGAAAGAGACGTAATCTCATGGATATTCTTTCCACAGACAGTAACCGAAAGTGAACTCTTCTTCAAACGTCTGCCACCACACTCTTTACATGGTGTAATGCGCATAAAGGTTTCAAACTCAGCCTTTACAATTTCAGACGATGTTTCACGATATTTTCGTTCCACATTTTTAATCAGGCCTTCGAATGCAACCGGGTACTTTCCTTCTCCACGCTGCCCCTTATAATAAACAATAACCTCTTTTCCATTTGTTCCATGAATCAAGACATCCTGAACTTCCTTGCTATACTGTTCAAATGGTGTATCAAGGTCAAAGTGATATTCCTTGCACAATGCCTGTAAAATGGCATTCGTAAAACTGTTCTTATCTGCACAGGACTGCCATCCCATAACGGCAATCGCACCCTGATTAATGCTCAGACTCTTATCCGGAATCATCAAATCGATATCAAATTCCATCTTATATCCAAGACCAAAACATTCCGGGCAGGCACCAAACGGATTGTTAAAAGAGAAGCTTCTTGGCTCTACTTCATCAATACTGATTCCACAGTCAGGACAAGAAAAGCTATCTGAGAAATTCAAAGGTTCCTGACCGATAACATCCACAATCATCAAGCCACCCGAAAGCTTCATAACGTTCTCGATGGAGTCTGTTAATCTTCTCTCAATTCCTTCTTTTATGACAAGTCTGTCAACTATAATCTCGATATTATGCTTGATATTTTTATCCAGCTTAATCTCTTCTGTTACATCATAAAGACTGCCATCAATACGTACTCTGACGTAACCAGCCTTTTTTGCACGTTCTAAAACCTTAACATGTTCACCTTTTCGGCCTCTGACTACTGGTGCAAGAAGCTGAATCTTGGTTCCTTGTTCCATCTCCATAATCTGATCAACCATCTGGTCAATGGTCTGCTTCTTAATCTCTCTTCCGCAATTTGGACAGTGAGGAATACCAATTCTTGCATAGAGCAAACGAAAATAGTCATAAACCTCTGTTACCGTTCCTACCGTTGATCGTGGATTACGATTCGTGGATTTCTGGTCAATCGAAATGGCAGGGGATAATCCTTCGATACTTTCTACATTCGGTTTCTCCATCTGCCCTAAGAACATTCTGGCATAAGAAGAAAGAGATTCCATATATCTTCTCTGCCCTTCTGCATAAATGGTATCAAAGGCAAGAGAGGATTTCCCAGAACCTGACAGTCCTGTCAGAACTACAAATTTGTTTCTTGGAATATCCAAATTGATATTTTTCAAATTATGCTCATTCGCACCGCGAATCTTTATCACCTCTCCCTTAGGGAGCATCTTTAACTGTTCTGCATTCATTTTCTATCTCCTTGCATAAGCCTTATCATAGCTGCTTCTCACTATTTACTGCCTTTTATTCCTGTTATGACATTCCACCTGTTACTGTTCACTTCGTTCCCAGTAACGGGTCAAAATCCATCTTAAATTGCTTCGCAATGGGATTTTGACTTGCCAAATCCACATTTTCTTACGCACTTAGCAGTAAATGCTAAGTGCTGTATGATCAGTAACTTTCGTTCAGCTCATTCAACATTTTCTTCAATTCGGTCATCTTATCACGAAGTTCTACTGCTGCCTCAAAGTTCAAGTCTGCTGCCGCTTTCTTCATCTTCTTCTCTACGCTCGCAATCAGCTTCTTAAGTTCCTTCTCATTCATGGATTCAGGATCTTTCTCAAATGCCTGCTCTTCCTTGGCAATTTCCTTAGAAATACTAATCAGATCTCTGACAGCTTTCTTGATCGTCTGTGGTGTAATACCGTGTTCTTCATTATATTTCTGCTGGATACTACGTCTTCTCTGCGTCTCATCCAATGTGGTTCGAATCGAATCTGTAATCGTATCTGCATACATGACAACATGTCCCTGCGCATTTCTTGCTGCTCGACCAACCGTCTGAATCAAAGAGGTTGCAGAACGCAAGAAACCTTCCTTATCCGCATCTAATATCGCAACAAGTGAAATCTCAGGAATATCAAGCCCTTCTCGTAACAGGTTAATACCAACAAGTACATCAAATACATCCAATCGCATATCACGAATAATCTGTGCTCTTTCCAATGTATCAATATCAGAATGCAGGTATTTCACGCGAATACCAATTTCACTCATATATCTGGTCAAATCTTCTGCCATACGCTTTGTCAGAGTGGTAACCAGTACCTTATTATGATTTGCCGTTTCCTGCTTAATCTTGGAAATCAAATCATCGATTTGCCCCTCAACCGGATGAATCTCTATCTCAGGATCAAGGAGCCCTGTCGGTCTGATAATCTGTTCTGCACGAAACAGCTCATGCTCTTCCTCATACACATTTGGCGTTGCCGATACAAATAGCATCTGGTCTATCTTTTGTTCAAATTCATCAAATTGTAATGGTCTGTTATCTAGTGCTGACGGCAGACGGAATCCATAGTCTACCAACGTATTCTTTCTCGATCTGTCGCCTGCATACATACCACGTACCTGCGGAATCGTAATATGTGACTCATCTACAATAATCAGAAAATCATCCTGAAAGAAATCAAGCAGACAATATGGTGGTTCACCCTCCTGGGTTCCATTCAGATGTCTTGAATAATTCTCAATACCGGAGCAAAATCCTGTCTCACGAAGCATCTCGATATCAAAGTTTGTTCTCTCAGAGATTCTCTGTGCTTCCAGAAGCTTATCCTCACTCTTAAAATACTGTACCCTTTCCTTCAACTCTGCCTCTATATTCTCACAGGCTACCTTTATTCTCTCAGGCGCTACTACATAATGAGAAGCCGGGAAAATCGTTACGTGTTCCAATAATGCATGTGTTCTCTGCGTAACCGGATCAATTTCTGCGATTCTATCTATCTCATCTCCAAAGAATTCTACACGAATCAGAAATTCTCCGCCCTGCGCCGGATTAATATCCAAAATATCTCCATGCACCCGGAAACGTCCTCGCTCTAATTCCATGTCATTTCTGTCATATTGCATTTCGATTAACGTTCTGATCACTTCATCACGTTCTTTGGTCATTCCCGGTCGCAATGACAGCATCATACCCTGATATTCATCCGGACTACCCAGACCATAGATGCACGATACACTGGCTACTACGATTACATCCTTACGCTCTGTCAAAGACGCAGTCGCAGAAAGCCTCAATTTATCAATCTCTTCATTGACTGCCGAATCCTTGGCAATATACGTATCCGAAGAAGGAATATATGCTTCCGGCTGATAATAATCATAATATGACACAAAATATTCTACCGCATTTTCAGGGAAGAATTCCTTCATTTCCCCGTAAAGCTGTCCTGCTAACGTCTTATTATGTGCTATGATTAAAGTAGGCTTATTCAAAGCCTGAATAATATTTGCCATCGTAAAGGTCTTACCAGAACCGGTAACACCAAGTAAAGTCTGAAACTGATTCCCTTCCTGAAAGCCTTTTACAAGGGCTTCAATTGCCTGTGGCTGGTCACCAGTTGGCTGGTATTCGGAATGAAGTACAAATTTATCCATAAATTTTCTCCTCTTTTTACAAATCCGCCATAACGAACATATATTCTATCTTTCTTAGTATACCACATTTTTTCTAAATGTATAGATGTATTTTGTGCAAGGTATTTTTCTTCTTCCTATCTCTAACTCTCTTAATAAAATTGGCGGGTATTATACCCGCCAACAAAATTTGTAACATCACACTTTCATGCAATTCATAATTACGCTTATCATCATTTCTTTCTCTTCCGGCTTGGATTCCGCAATCATGATCGTCAATGCTACAAGTGTATAATCATCAATCAATTTCTTTCCATCTATAAAAAGAGCATCGTTTTTGTCCAGAAAATAGAGAAACATCGTTGCTGCAATTCTTTTATTCCCATCGAAAAAGCTATGGTTCTTTGTAACAAAATACAACAGATTTGCAGCCTTCTCTTCCAGACTTTCATAGATTTCCTGACCTGCAAAGGACTGATAGATATTGCCAATACTTCCCTTAAAAGAATCATCTTTCTCTTTACCAAACAATTCTGATTCATCCCCAAAGCGCATCGTTGCAATCACATCTCTGCATTCTTCATACGTCAAAATATAGGTAGCTTCATTTCCTTTTGGACGGCTCATTGTCTGATGGTCATAAGAATCCAAAAGTTCCAACGCAGTATTATATTTCTCTATTACCGAAAGTCCCTGCTTACTATCCAACGAATCCTCTGTTCGTTTCATAATTCGTATCACCTCGCCAAGCTGATTGATACGATTAGTATTTACTGCATACCCTTTCATAATGTACTGCTTTAATACCGAATTTGCCCATTTACGGAATTCTACACCTCGCTGCGATTTCACACGGTAGCCAACGGAGATGATAACATCCAGCGTATAAAAAGGCACTAACTGCGTTACACCTACAACACGCATTTTTTGCGTGTTGTAAATTTTTCCACCTCTTCCTCTTTAAAAACATTATTAATGTGCTTTCTTATGGTTTTTTCATCCCTATCAAATAGCTCTGCCATTTGATTTGCACTCAGCCACACCGTTTCATTCTCAACTGCCACCGGCAGTACAACACTTTTATCTTTTGTTTCAAATAATACAATTTCATTATTCTTTTGCATATTTTCCATCCTTTTCATCTTTTCAAATAGTAAGAACCATGGTATCTTTATTACTAGCATATATATGTTTATTTCAGTATATCAGCAAATTAATAATAAATATACTATTTTATTAATATATTTATTCATGTAGAAAAAAGTGCGTCTCCCTTCGAAAACGCACTTCTCTCGCATTATCACTTTAAAACAGTTTCAATACATTCTGTTCCTGTTCTTTTTTCTTGTTCAACATAGCAATCTGTACTTGCTGCATGGTTTCTTCCTTGCGAAGATTGGTTACCGCTTCGCCCATCTCCAAATCCTCAATACGGCTCTGGGCTGCTGTCATATTTTCGTATGCCACCTGATTAGCCCGTTCTCTTGCCGCAAGTCCATTCGCAGAAGCTCCAAGACTGCTTCTATCACTGCTGACCTTCTCGATTGCTTTATCAATGGCATCCAGATTAATCTCTTCTCCAAGGACACTATATCCATCAAGTCCAAGATTCTCTAAGGTTGCACTGTACATCTTGATCGAACTGCCTTTGCCAGTTGGATTACTTGCGATTTCCATAGTTGCCATACTGCCATCCAGTAGCTTTTGTTCATTGTAAATGGTATTTCTTGCCGACTCGCCAATTCCCATCAGTTGCTGGTCTATCTGACTCTGTATCGCCTGTAGGTCAGATGCGCTGTTCGTTCCATTCATCGCCTTTATTGACAGCTCTCTTATGCTTTGCAGCCTGTCCATAATACTGTCATAGGCACCATCCGCAATATTCGTTACATGAATGCCCGCCTGTGTATTTTGTGTCGCAACCTTTGTTCCCTGTGCGTTTACTTTTAACTTATTCGCAATCGCAAGCCCCGCTGCATCATCCGCTGCTCTGTTAATTCTCTTTCCACTTGCTATCTGCCCATAACCTGTTATATTGCTAATCTTTGAAATACTCATAGACTCACACCTCCCAAAAACTACAGTGACTCCATTTTGTAACT
The DNA here is from genome assembly GCA_964445375.1 of uncultured Roseburia sp. Taxonomy (GTDB): domain Bacteria; phylum Bacillota; class Clostridia; order Lachnospirales; family Lachnospiraceae; genus COE1. The sequence continues at coordinate 8,922 of CAYUKO010000069.1, read as the reverse complement.
TCATTATAAAGTGGAACCTTCCGCAGAGGCAATGCTCTCTTTGTCATTTTTACACAATAACACACTTTTACACAAATTGTGTATTACATTTTATATTTTATCAAAATATTGTTTACATAATTATTAGCATCCATTATAATCTGCTTAAAGGAGCGTCATATATATGAATCTACGAGAAGATGCAAATAAAATCATCCATGCTTCCATTCAGGCTGTTTTACCTGATGAAGCAGTTAACAAGGCGTTAAATAACGCGCCTTTCCTTCACAATACTAATGGCAAAATCTATCTGGTTGCCGGTGGGAAGGCTGCATGGCAAATGGCTCACGCTGCAAGCAAAGTTGTAGGAGATTCCTTACATGCCGGTGTTGTCGTTACCAAATACGACCATGTAAAGGGCGCAATTCCCAAAACAGTCTGCTTCGAAGCCGGACATCCCGTTCCGGATAAGAATTCTTTTCTCGGAACACAAGCAGCAATCGATATGGTCAGCAATCTAAACAAGGAAGATACCGTTTTATTCTTACTATCCGGCGGCGGCTCAGCTCTCTTTGAAAAGCCACTGATTCCAGAAACTGAACTGGCTGATATCACCAGACAGTTGCTTGCCTGTGGTGCCGATATTACAGAAATGAATACCATACGAAAAAGACTTTCTGCCGTAAAGGGTGGCAAGTTTGCAAAGCTTTGCGAACCCGCAAAGGTTTACAGCATCGTATTAAGTGATATCTTAGGTGATCCGCTTGATATGATTGCTTCCGGACCTGCTTATCCAGATTCCTCAACCTGCAAGCAGGCACTTTCGCTCATTGGTAAATATCAGCTAACATTATCTAAGGAAGCTTTAAAGCTTCTTGAACAGGAAACACCAAAAGAACTTTCCAATGTTGAAACCCACATTACCGGAAGTGTAAAGAATCTATGTACCGCTGCTGCCAATTGCTGTAAAGAACTCGGTTATAAGCCAATCATTCTCACAGACCATCTGGATTGTGAGGCAAAAGAAGCCGGAAAATTCCTCGCTTCCATTGCCAAAACACATCAGAATACTGACAAGAATCTTGCTTTTATTGCAGGTGGCGAAACCGTTGTACATCTGACTGGTTCCGGAAAAGGAGGCAGAAATCAAGAACTTGCTCTTGCTGCCGCCGAAGGAATATCTGGCTTATCAAATACCGCCATTTTCAGTATCGGCAGTGACGGTACAGACGGTCCAACAGACGCAGCAGGTGGCTATTGTGATTCCTTTACCAAACAACAATTAGCCAATAAAGGCATATCGATCTATGACGTATTGCAAAATAATGATGCGTACCATGCCCTACAACAAACGGATGGCTTGATTATAACAGGCGCAACCGGTACGAACGTCAATGATGTTGCAGTACTATTAATCCAAAAAGCCGAATAAAACGAAAGAGTGCAGTTACTTCCCTGCACTCTTTCTCCTTCTATCATTCTACAATTTCAAACACTTCCAGTACATTTTCCTTCACCGTAAAATGCACATCAAATCCTGCAAATGCCACACCGTACTTCCGTTCCGGGTCTGCATGATAGGACGGTCTTGGATCCTGCTTTAATACTTGTATCAAAGCCTCTCTTTTCTCTTTCGGGATTTTCTTAAGCAACTCTTCCGGGAAGTTCACCTCTAAGCAATATTCCTTCACCGCTCCGGCAAAGCCTTCCTTCGCATCCGGATGGCAGTCTGCATAAGGAAGATACGGCTTAATATCATAAATCGGCGTCTTATCTCTTAAGTCAATTCCTGACACATGAAGTACAGGACCTTTATCCGTCATTTCGATGCCATCAAGCTTTACTGAGGACAATCCAATTGGATTGGGGCGAAATGGCGACCTTGTTGCAAACACACCAACATGCTTATTTCCTCCAAGTCTCGGCGGCTTTACCGTTGCGGACCAGTTTTCTCTTTTCACTCCTTCAAATTGCCATAAGAGCCAGATATAAGTAAAGCCCTCGAGGCCTTTTACTGCCTCAGGGCTTCGATATTCGGGCTCAAAGACAATCGTTCCCTTCAGTTCGGGCACAAGACCACTTTGTCTTGGTATTCCAAACTTTTCCGGGAAATCCGTATGAATATACGCAATTATCTTCATTCTGTTAACCCCATCTTTTCTGCCAGTACTTCTTTTGCTCGTTCTAACTGATTATCTACACCGTTTACATACTGCTCGGCATCGAATTCCACTTCCACATCCGGTGCAATACCTATCTTGTGTATATTGTTACCATTTGGCGTATAATAGGTGCTCACGGTAAGTTTTACTGCGGAACCATCTGACAGATTAATCACCTTCTGAACAATTCCTTTTCCGTAGGTAGTAGTTCCAACCAACGTACCAATTCCATAATCCTTAATTGCTCCGGCAAGAATCTCGGAAGCGCTTGCACTATAACCGTCCGTCAGCACTACAAGTGGCACTTCAATCTCCTGACTGCCATCACAGGTATATTCCACGCGTTCACCATACTTATCCTCGGTATATACGATTAAGCCCTTTGGCAAAAGCATTCTTGCGATATCACATACGGTAGAAAGGTTTCCACCCGGATTGCTTCTAAGATCAATAATAAGTCCCTTCATGCCATCCTGTTTCGCCTGCTTATATGCGGTTTCAAACTGCGAGGTTGTTACCAGATCAAATTCTACAATCTGAATATATGCCATACCATTATCCAGCATTTCATATTCCACGGTAGGACTTTCTATCTTACGTCTCTCAACCACAATATCAATCGGATCTGCAACACCTTCACGAAGCACGGTAACCGTTACGGTTGTTCCTTCTTCACCCTTAATCTTGCTTACTACATAAGTACTGTCCTGATCAAGCATATCCTCGCCATTTACCATGTAAATATAATCGCCCTGCAAGAATCCACTTTCCTCAGCCGGAGTATCTTTCATGACTTTACTGATCTGTACATAACCTGCATCTGTCTTCTGGCTGATATAAGCACCGATACCATAATAAATGCCTTCCGTCTGCTCCTGAAGTGCCAACAGCTCTTCATTCGTATAATATACAGAATACGGGTCATCCAATGCTTCCAGAATTCCCTTATAAACGCCTTCCTCTAAATCCTGCTCCGTAACATCCTGCCAGAAATACTCGCGAATCGTATCCTCCAATACGGTCAGCTTTTCCATAGTTCCTTCATTCGCAACCGATTCCTGCTCGCCATCCTTTGTCATGCTGCCAATAATTCCGGCTACCTGAAATACTTTCACGCTTGTAAACGCAAGCACAGAGACAAGCAACGCGACTCCCAGTCCTGCTACCAGACCTTTCCAAAATGATTTACTATTTTCCTCTTTCTCATTCATTTGAACAGACTCACCTTTCTGCTAGAAAATATAATAATCATATTCCTATGATGATAAATAATTCCATGGGCTTACATAACTTCCATTTAAACGGACACTAAAATGCAAATGATTGCCCGTCGATCTTCCGGTTGTTCCAACCGCTGCAATCTTTTGTCCCTTTACAACCTCTTGTCCCTTGGAAACATAAAGCGCCGAAGCATGCATATAGATTGTATACAGATTGTCACCATGGTCAATCATAATATAATTACCCATCGAGGAGCTATACGCTGCGGAAACAACCGTTCCATTATAGGCTGCAAGAATCGGGGAACCACCCGGTGCTGCCATATCCACACCATTATGGAACTGCTTTACATTTAAGATTGGATGAATTCGATAGCCATAATCATCGGATATTCTTGTATAAGAAGGTGCAGGCCACGCAAACATTCCACCATCGTAAGTTCTCTTGGTTGCTGCTGCAAGTGCTGCCTTTTCCGCTGCAACTGCATCCTCTAACGCCTTAATTTCTGCATTCTGTGCAGCAATCTCTGCTTCGTATTCCTTTAACAGCTTCTCACGATTATTAATATCATTTTCATAAGCTGCGATTTCTTTCTCTTTTTCCGCAATCAGAGTTTCCAATGCAGCCTGTTCTTCCTGAACATCTGCTTTCGCTTCTTCAAGCACTACCTGCTCAGCCTCAAGCTGTGCCTTGCAGACCTCCACATATTCCCTGATTGCCTGATACTGCTCCAGCATCCGTCTGTCATACGCAGAAAGCTCTTCAATATAATCTGCTTTATTCAGAACATCGCCAAATGACTGTGCTGTCATAATCAATTCCAGATACATCGTATCGCCACGCTCATACATAAAGCATATTCTGTTTTTCATCGCTTCATACTGATTTTCTTCTGTTTTGATTGCTTCATTTAACTCTTCTGTTGTTTTCTTAATCTCTGATTCTTTCTCTGTAATCAAAGTATTCAATTCCAGAATCTTTGCCTGTGCCGCTTCAAGACACTCATCCAACTGACTGATATATGCCGCCAGATTATTCTTCGACTTCTCCAAGCCGGAAATAATGTTTTTCACATCCGTTAGTCCGGATTGTAATTGTTTTTTGAGCTTATTGGCTTCATCAATCGCTTCCTGCTTGTCAGCAATACTCTGCTTTAAATCTGATACCTTGTCTGCACGACTGACAAAAGGGTTTGCACCCGCTGCCAGTATACATACCATAAGGAGCAATGCAAACCCTTTTCTAAATTTCTTAAAATACATATACCTCTCCTGCCTAAACACTCAGATGCTTTCTAACCGTAGTAAAGCTTCCAAGGAAACCGATGCCTACACCAAGTCCCAAACAAACCGGTGTGAGATTTGCAAAGATTGCCTTTGCCTCCAAGAACTGCATCAGCTGTGACAGATATGGAAAACGTTCTGCCACATAGAGCATAGCCTGATTATAAAGTACATATACACCAACAAGTGGTATTACAGCACCTACTAATCCAATAATCATACCTTCAATGACAAAAGGCGCTCTAACGAAAAAGTCTGTTGCACCAATGTATTTCATGACCTGAATCTCTTCCTTACGCACTGAGATTCCGATTGTAACGGTATTACTGATCAGGAAAATAGAAACCGCAAAAAGAATTCCAATGATTCCTACTGTTACATAACTGATGATTGCATTCACACCTGTTAATGTCTGTGCCGTTACGGCTGACTGATTGACTTTTCTAACGCCATCAATCGATTCCAGATATGTAACAAGTGCAGGCTGCATGGAAACATCACTCATATACACATCATAGTGTGCATAGTCTGCAAGTACATTCTCGGTAAAGCCTTCTGCGTACTCACCAAGATATTCTTCTTTGAATCCTTCCCATGTTTCTTCTGCGGATACAAACTGTGCCTCTCTTACTTCGACACGCTTCGTAATCATTTCACCAATTTCCTGCATTCTCTCATCACTGGTTCCCTCATCGAAAAAGACAGAAACCGACACACCCTGCTCTGCAGTCTTTACGATATGCTGGAAATTCGTCAAAATCGAATAGAATAACCCAAACAAAAACAGACAGGCAGAAATCGTTGCTACCGAAGCAAGTGTAAACCATTTATTTCGAAAGGTATTCCGAAATCCCTGCCAGATACAATAAAATAACGTATTAATCCTCATCGATATATTCACCCTCTTCTTCATCGCTTACGACGATGCCTTTCTTCATAGTTACAACACGCTTATGCATGGCATTCACGATTTCACGATTATGGGTTACCACAAGGACTGTCGTACCATTTTCATTAATCTTCTCCAAAAGCGCCATGATTTCCCATGAATTCTTTGGATCCAGATTACCGGTTGGCTCGTCTGCAAGAAGAATGGATGGTTTATTGACCAAAGCTCTTGCTAACGCAACTCTTTGCTGCTCTCCACCAGATAACTGCTTTGGCTTAGCCTTATACTTTCCTGCCAAACCTACCGTTGACAGGATAGACGGAACATTCTTACGAATCTCTCTGTTTGGCTTTTGTATGATTCTCTGCGCAAATGCCACGTTTTCATATACATTTCTATCCTTAAGCAAACGGAAATCTTGGAATACAACTCCAAGATTTCTACGGAATTTCGGAACATGACGGCGCTTGAGACGTACAACATCTGTGCCATTTACAAAGATTCTTCCTGATGTAGGAACAAGTTCACGTAGTAACAACTTAATCAAAGTAGATTTACCGGAGCCGCTGTCTCCTACAATGAACACAAACTCTCCTTTATTAATATGCAGATTTACATTATTTAATGCCGGAACTCCTGTTGTGTATGATTTATTCACATTCTCAAGCAGGATAATAGGCGCATTTTCATCCAATCCGCTACGTCTTTTCGCTACAGTATTTCTCAAATAGTTCACCCCTATATTTATTCACTCTCTTTTAGTACTCAAAAGACTCCATATACTTCATGTATCTCACTACCATCAAAGCAATCTTAAACGTAATCGCATCTTCGAATACTCTTAAGTCAAGCCCTGTGCTCTTTTGCAGCTTGTCAAGACGGTATACCAACGTATTTCTGTGAATGAACAGCTGTCTTGATGTCTCAGATACATTTAAAGAATTCTCAAAGAACTTATTAATAGTTGTTAATGTTTCTTCGTCGATGTCATCAGGACTCTTTCCTCCAAAGATCTCCTTAATGAACATCTTACAAAGTGGAATTGGAAGCTGATAAATCAAACGACCGATACCAAGCTCGCTGTATGCAATGATATCTCTTTCTGCAAAGAAAATCTTTCCTACATCAAGTGCCATCTTTGCTTCCTTATAGGAACGGCTTACTTCCTTGATTTCCTTTACATTCGTACCATAAGCAATATGTACATCCTTAATGCCTTCTTTATTCAGGCACTCTTCGATATTCTTTGCATATTTATCAATGTCACGGTTTGTCTCACTGTCAGCAACTTCTTTTACAATAATAACATTGTTCTCATCGACTGCGGTAACGAAATCTTTTCCATTCTGTCCGAAGTTCTCACGAACCTTTTCCAGAATATTCGCATCCTTACCATTTGGCGCTTCTACAATTAATACGGCACGCTTTACATCGGTCTGGATATGAAGCTTCTTAGAACGGCTATAAATATCAACCAAGAGCAGATTGTCCAAAAGCAGGTTCTTAATAAAGTTATCCTTGTCGAATCTTTCCTTATAAGCAACCATCAGATTCTGCAGCTGGAATGCAGCCATCTTACCTACCATATACGCATTCTCACTTGCGTCATTGGCAATCAAAATATACTCAAGCTGCTGGTCATCGTAAATCTTAAAAAACTGACATCCCTGAATCTCCTGGCTGTCTGCGGGAGATTTCACGAATTCCAAAACGGAATTCTCAAAACTATTTCCAATTGTCTTTGTGGAAGCAACCAGCTTACCATCAATGTCTGCAACAAACAGCTCGACCCTTGCTATTGCCTTAATCCCTTCGATCGTATTCTGCATAATCTGATTCGAAATCATATGCTACACTCCTTACTTATACAATATCAACAAAGATTTTCATCCTTTGCAATCGTGATTCTTTGCATTCTGAGTCTATTTTAATACATTTATACAAATAAATCCATAGAAAATCACAACTTATTTATGCATTTTTAAATGTTCTTCTATAAAATACCGTTTTTAAAACAATTATGCAAGATACACAACATATTATTACCATTCCGGATTGTAATGCTATTTTCTATTTCTGCCGATATATAGAATACCATATCTGCAAAAAGATATGTGATTTTACAGGCGTTTTTCGCCAAAAGGAGGGATCCCTATGGATATAGCAGGTTTATCCATGAATCTGGCTCAGACACAGCTTCTTAGCAATGTAGGAACTGCCGTGTTGTCCAAATCTCTGGAACAGGCCAAGGATCTTAGCGCTAACATGACACAAATGCTTGATGCTGCCGCTATGGAACGTTCTGTGAACCCCGATATCGGAGCAAATATTGATGTCATGGTCTAACGAAGCACCACTCACAAAGAAACCCTACAGCATTTACTGTAGGGTTTTCTTTCGTATTTCTTTATTTACCTTCTTATTTTCTTCGGATACAAGTTTCCTTAATTTCAATCTTGCCATTCTTCAAAAGATTGCCAACCGCTCTCTTGAACTCATTCTTGCTCATCTGTGTTTCTCGTTTGATGACTTCCGGATTCGCTTTATCCGTAAATGGCAATACGCCATCAAAGCTGTCAATGATAGCTAAAACCTTCTGGGCATCCTTCTCAATCTGGATATATGCCTTCTCACGGATACTTAAGTCCAGTTTTCCATCCGGCTTCACACCTGTAACTCTTGATTTCACCGTATCTCCAACTCTCACCTCTCCAAAGATTTCTCTCTTTGGAATCAATGCCGAATACTGATCATCTACCGCTACAAAAGCGCCATATTCTTCACTGACCTGATAAACCGTTCCCGTTACCATGTCATCTTTCTGATACTCACTATCCTTAGAAAGATACTCATATACATTCATCGTTGCTGCAAGTCGTTTGCTCTTATCAATATATAAGGCAACCAGAATTTCTTCACCTTCATATACTTTCTTAGTCTGCTCTTTATATGGAAGAAGAATATCCTTCTCCAATCCCCAGTCCAAAAAGGCTCCAATCTTAGTCACTTGCGATACGGTAAGCCTTCCAACTTCCCCTACCATAAGCGATGGCATCTTTGTGGTTGCAATAATTCTATCTTTGGAATCCTTATACAAAAATACTTCCACTTTATCACCCGGCTGTACATTCTCCGGAACCAGCTTTTTAGGAAGGAGCACTCTGTCATCCATCCCCGCATTAATCTCTTCCCCGAGATATACACCAAAATCAACCGCCTTAACTACAAATAATTCCTGTTTTCTTCCTAATTGAAACATACCGTTCTCCTATATACTTTTTATTGCATAGACTTCTCATGCAACGAAAAAGCTCTCGTTAGACGAGAGCTTTCTTTAGCAGCGCTACAAGGATTCGAACCTTGAAATGACGGAGTCAGAGTCCGTTGC
>CAYUKO010000068.1:0-20019 GCA_964445375.1 uncultured Roseburia sp. | reverse complement strand
TGGCTTGATACTGGTGTGGCTGTTGATACTATTCCTGATGTTGCTACTAAGGTTTTGGATGCTAGCCGTTCCGCTATCGGAAAATTAGACTATGTAGCAACTGTTGACACAGCTATTCAGGAAGCTACTGGTGTGAAAGTTGATACAGAAACTGGTACTGAAACGGAGACATCAACAAATTATTTCGGGATTCTTGGAAAAATATTGGCATTGCTGCAGTCTATTTGTAATGCGATTCTTGGTGAGTTGGTGGATGCCGTGAATGCTATTCCTGTAGCTCTGAATGGAATAATAGAGGATGCTTTTGTTCCGGATGAAGAGAAAGTGAATGTCTTTGTTGATGATTTTCATCATAAATTCGGCTTCGTGGATGATATGAAGACGAACGTTGATAATATCCAGAAGTATATTTTTGGCGTAACGCCGAGTCCTATTTTAAAAATTCCAATTATGAAGGTTAACAGGATGCTTTTGTTCCGGATGAAGAGAAAGTGAATGTCTTTGTTGATGATTTTCATCATAAATTCGGCTTCGTGGATGATATGAAGACGAACGTTGATAATATCCAGAAGTATATTTTTGGCGTAACGCCGAGTCCTATTTTAAAAATTCCAATTATGAAGGTTAACAGTGAATATGATTATGGTTTTGGTGATTATTTCATTATAGATGTTAGCTGGTATGAGCCATATAGACCGTATGGCGATTTGGTTATTCTTGCGTTTGCCTGGCTTATGTTTATATGGCGTGTATTTGTTTCTCTTCCTGGAATTATTACTGGCGCACCTGGGAGCATTTGGAGCAATTCCAGTGTAGTTGGTACCCAGCCGGCAATTGGTATGAATGACTCAAATTTGATAGAGGATAAAAGGAGAAAATAGCATGATTGTAAATAAACTTATTGATCTTCTGCAGGGAATTTTGGCCCGGTTATTTGCAGACTGGGAACAGATAGATCTTCTTATTTCTGAAAAATATTTTGAATCATTGGAAAATTTTTTTGCTTTCCTTTTTTATATACTGCCGGTGCAGGGATTGACCAGTATCTTTGCTCTGTTTGTTTCCTTGATGTTTCTGCGAATAATGATCGCATTTATTAAAACTATATGGGATTTGCTCCCGGTTCTTTAGAGGTGGATTGTGGTTGATATTTTTGTTAAAGCATTAAAGACTATGTTTGCCCTTTTTAAATGGCCGCTTTATTTTTTATTAGCTGTTTTTGCATTTTTTTACCTGGCTGTTATGTTCTGGGTTCTCGTTGGCTATATAAAGGGTAAAAGGATTCGGCGTGGATCTGTAAGACGAATAAAAAAGCGTAGTGCGTTGTTGAAGATTCTGTATGATGCGCCGCGCCAATATGCTGCAGATATGTTTAATCTTAAACCGGATTTTTTTCGCCCTCAAGGTCTTATTATTTTTACCGGAAGGCAGGGAAACGGTAAGACTTCCGCGCTGATGCAGTATGCTATTGATTTATTAGATACTTATCCGAAAGCAAAATGTATTTCTAATACAAAATTCAAGTATCAAAACGAACAATTGAAGCATTGGAAGCAGCTTGTTAATTATAAAAATGCACATCGTGGTGTTATTGTGATCATGGACGAGCTGCAGAACTGGTTTGGTAGTAATCAAAGCCGGAATTTCCCGCCGGAAATGTTAGGAGTGATTACGCAGAATCGAAAGAACCGCCGTGTTATTTTGGGTACTGCGCAAAACTTTTATTTGCTTGCGAAAGCGATTCGAAGCCAATGTACGGAAATAAGGGAATGTGTAACGCTTGCAGGCGTGGTTACGATTGTGATAAAGCGTGAGCCTATCCTGAAAGAGGATGGCGATGTGAAAGAGCTTAAATTCCGTGGAATGTACTTCTTTGTGCATTCTCCCAGGCTGCGTGACAGTTATGATACATATGCGGTTGTTGAAGCCTTGGGAAAATCGGGATTTCAGGAGAACCCGAATATTAGAGACGAGCAGCCGAACGTTATTGTTAATGTAAGCAAATAGGGAAGAAAAAAGGCACCGCCCGGAAGCGATTGCGCGGCCTGCCGCGCAACGCTCCGGGGGGTGCTTTTTTTCCAAAAAAGTCGTTCGCCACGTCCTGTAATACGTGGTCTCAAAATCCGTTGTCCTACAGGCTCAAAGCCTTGTAAATACTGGAAGAAATGCCAAAAAAGAAATTTGCCGAAAGGGGGTGTTTCGGCAAAAATTGAAAAAGGGGTAAATTTGTATTACAAATATAAAATTTAGGTGATTTTATGATTGATAAAAAATACGGAGATAATAATCTGTTTTTTGAGATGAATTTAGATGATCAAGCGGAATGGTTTGGATTTCATAGACATAGTTTTTTGAATAATATTGATACATTTTATTATTCTGTAAAATTTAAAAATGATTTTCGTTATAAAACGCATGACCAGGCTGTTATGAAAATGCGTAGATACTTTGATATGGAATACCGCTATATGAATAACCAGGAGTCAGAGGGAGATATACATATACCTGGATTAAAGCAAAATCTGCTGTTGAAAACGGTTACTTTCAGTCGGTTTTATAACGTGTGTTTGTCGTATCCTGAATATTTTGATATCTTCTTTGCGCCGGTAGTCCCAAAAGCTGGAGACGGTGGAGAGTCTGTTACAAGTGAATGCGTTGTGCAGCTCCGTAGTTATATGCTTTGGCAAATGGGTGCGCGTGATGCCTTTGAAAATAGCTATTATGTGGTTAAAAAGATAGCTGAGTATTTTGGTCTGGAAATTGACCATGTGCAGGAAAATCGTGTGGACTATTGTTGGCATACAAATTATCTGGATAATCCGGAAAGATTTTTTAGTCCGGAGAATTTCTATAAGATGCGTGTTGACCGTTTTAAGAATGCGACGTATGTCACGAACAAAGTGGGCGATGAAGACTATGAAATTGATTATGTAGCATTAGGTAAGAGATCTGATAAAGTCTTTGTACGTATTTACCAGAAGACCAGGGAAGTTATAGAGCAAGGTTATAAACCATGGTTTTTCCAGGTATGGTCTATGAATGGAATGATATCGAAATACGATCAATATGTTTATGAAAAAGCCTATGCAAAACGTAGTTGGTTTTATCGTTTTTATGCCAGGTTGGAATTTTACCGGGAACATGGAGCTGATCCGATTGAGCTTGATAAGGTTAATAAAATATTGAGTGGAGAACAGACCATAGAAGAAAATGACCTTATAAAGCTTTGCGATAAACTTACACCTAGGTTGCATTATGTGGTTAACGTGGAGTTCCAGACCATGCGTAGACATAGCAAAAGTTATGAGCTGGTACCGTTTAAAGATAACAGTAATCAGGGTGAGGCGAAACGAATTTATGATTATCTGGATAATAGAAAGATTATCCAGGAGTATTTGACTTTTAATGTGCTGCGTCTTGTAAAGGATGGAGAAGGTAAGAAAAGCAAACGTGATTTGTGTCCGTTCTGGGAAGCTCTTAGGCGTACTCGTTGTTTGGACATGAAAATGACTTCGGATGAAGTGCGCCTGATACGAAATTATAACAGAAAGCTAAATGTGGAAAGCATGAAAAAACGTGTGCTAAATAGTGCGGTATCGTTGGGATTTTATACAAGAGGATTGAATGAAGATAGTCCGCTGCAAGATGCTTTTGAAGCTTTGCTTAAGTTCAATGATAATGATATTAAGAATGCAGAAACGTACAAAAAGAAAAAACGCCTGCAGCTTAATGTCGAAGAGCTTGCAGACGTCTATGAATCCAATGAGTTGCACCGATTCCAGCTTCTCGATAAAGAATCCGGCGAACTATATGATAATGATAACCTTAATTCATTAGATTTGCAAGAGGATTGGGAGAAAAACCGCAGAAAGAGAGGGCTTGAAGATGATAGTAGCCCAGGCATTTGATAAATTTCTTTCTGATAGGATGGTGTATTGTTCTCCAGAAACGTTGAAAACATATTCTGGACATCTGAAAAACTTCTGGAAGTATCTTTCGGAAGTATATTGTAAAGCGATACAAGAATTGGATTTTACGGAACTGCCAAAGGATGACAATATTTACAGTGGCTTTATTGTATATATGCGTGAAAAGAAGAATGTAAAAAATGTAACAATTCGTAGCTATTGCAGGGCGGTAAAAGCATTTCTTCGATTCTGCTATGAACAAGATTATTGTCGGGATTATTTAAAAGGGGTGAAGCTGCCGCGTGATGATTCTGCTCCAAAGATGCCATTGTATGCTGCAGAAGTGGAAGATATAGACAAGACGTTTAATAGAAGTACCCTAAAGGGCAAACGTAACTATGCAATTGTGCATTTAATGTTAGACGTAGGACTGCGAAGCCAGGAAGTCAGGCATCTTAAGATAGAGCATTTAGATCGAGCGCATAATTTGGTGCATATTATGGATTCCAAGGGAAATAAGAGTCGCATTGTACTTTGTCCGGATTTTGTTTTTAATGCAATTCAAGATTATCTTAGTGCATGTGGTCGCTCATCCGGCGCGGTGTTCTTGTCGCTTCGAGATAATAGCGAATTGAAAAAGAATACATTGAATCTTATGTTTGCAGATTTAAAGAAAGAATCAGGAGTAAGTAGGCTGCATCCGCACTTGCTCCGGCATACATTTGCAACTAGTTATCTGGTAGGCGGTGGCAACCTGGAATTTCTTCGTGTCTTTATGGGGCACAGTGATTATACGGTTACGAAAAGTTACAGCTCCCTGGCTGCACAATGCAAGATGCTGGGTGCAGATATATACAAGCTTGATAAGATATTTTTTGAAAGAGGGTATTGATATGTTTTTTAGTAGTATGTATAGAAAATGTAGTAAATGCGGTGATACGAACGCCTGTGAAAGAACAGACTTGGTCAATGAGCCTGTTCTTTGTGATAAATGTTATGTATTGGAATTATACGGAGAATGTGATTGTGATCGTTGTAATAACGGCTATTATGAAGGTGATAAATTGCGTTGCAAAGTAGATAAGTGTAGCCCGGTGTATGATATTTAACATAATAAGAATTTAGGAGATGATTTTATGTTAAGTTGTAGTATTTCAATTGAAATTTGTATTTGTGTGTTGCTTTTGATTATAGTATTTTGTTGTTGTATAAGTTAAGGATTTAAAGAGGTAATAATAATGACTTTGGAAGATTTAGAAAAAGAATATGAAAATAAGGAAGAAGATGAGCGTTGGTTCTATTTGCAGGCTGTGCTGGGTTCTAAAAAAGATGCTGACAGGGCATGGGATTCGGAAGGAAATTTTCATTGTATTGATTGGTTTGATTGTAGATATTGTCCTGCTTTGAACGAAGAACATTGTATGTAAGTAATTAGAGATAATTACACAAAATTATTATCTTTAGTAAAAGGGTATCGTTTTTGATACCCTTTTAAATTTGCAACAAAAAAAGCACCGCCCTCGATGCCTAAATCATCAAAAACAGTGCTTTAATGCACCGCCAGGGGCTCGAACCCTGGACACCCTGATTAAGAGTCAGGTGCTCTACCAACTGAGCTAGCGGTGCATGTCCTTATTGTTCAACGTTGTTTGCCTAACAAATAATAGTCTATCACTTTTGTGAGTAGGTGTCAACATTTTTTTGGAAAATTTTAATATTTTTTTGATTGTAATATCGTATATTGAAATCAAAATTTGCGTATGCTATAATATGCCTAGGCAAAAATGAAGCATAAGTCCATCGTGACAGCTAAACGAAAACCCCAAGAGTGGCAGCTCTTGGGGTTTTCTTGTCGATTACAGTTGACCAGACTGAGGATAGTTGTCGCTATTTAACTCTGTCTATCCATTTGCAAATGTAATAGGCTATTACACCAGCCGTAACAGAGCCTAAAAATGAAGCAAAATCCATAGTGACACCTCCCTCCTGTTGCCAGAATGGAAGGACAACAATAGTATAATAAAGCTAATATCGATTTATGTCAATTACAAAGAGAAAGTATGTTCGTTTTTGATACTCTTTTAAATTTGCAACAAAAAAAGCACCGCCCTCGATGCCTAAATCATCAAAAACAGTGCTTTAATGCACCGCCAGGGGCTCGAACCCTGGACACCCTGATTAAGAGTCAGGTGCTCTACCAACTGAGCTAGCGGTGCATGTCCTTTTCGGTTTGTTCTGTGTTGTTCACCGAACAAAAATTAATATACCATCCTTATAGGAAAGTGTCAACATCTTTTTTACAAAAAATGAAAAAAAGTTTAAAAGGTCGAAAACCCATGAAAAATAAGGGGTTGCCAAGTATACATAAAGTGTGATTATAATTAAAAAAACACGTAATTATTCAACAGGATGAGATATAAAAAGGAATCGTTACGAAAAACTTTTTGCTTTATGGGGGAAGTATGAAGAGGAATTTCTATATAACAATGGCAATGGGAGGGTTAGTTCTTGTTGCTATGATTTTCTATATCATGTTTTTTAATCAGAAGGAAGAACAGGCTGCCTTTTGGAATGAGGAGAATGTGCTTGTTGTCTATACACCACATCCAACGAATTTCATCAAACCAATTATTGAAGAATTTGAGAAAACGACAGGAATTACCGTAGAGGTTGTAAATAAAAGCTCTGGAGAGTTATTGGAGCATGTTGTGGAGCCAAAGGAGTTGCCCAAGGCAGATATTATGTGGGGCGGTTCTATTTTTACGTTAAGCTCTTATATGGATTATTTTGAAGCCTATACAACAGAGAATGAAGCTTATGTACAGATGTCCTTTTTGAATAAAGAGGGAAATATGACACGTTTTACGGATGTGCCAAGTATTATTATGGTAAATACAGACTTAATCGGAGATATCGAAATAGATGGCTATGAAGATTTATTGCAGCCTGCTTTAAAAGGAAAAATAGCATTTGCCAATCCGGCAGCATCTTCCTCATCCTTTGAACACCTGATTAATATGTTGTATGCATGCGGAAAGGGTGATCCGGAGCAAGGCTGGGCGTATGTAGAAAAGCTTTGCAGTAATCTGGATGGCAATCTGCTTTCAAGTTCATCTGCGGTATACAATGGAGTTGCCAATGGAGAATATGTGGTAGGGCTGACTTTTGAAGAAGCAGCAGCTAACCTAAGAAAAGAAGGAAAGCATGTAGACATTATTTATATGGAGGAAGGTGTTATCTCAACGCCGGATGGTGTGTATTTGATTAAAGAGGCATTACATAAGGAAAATGCACAGCAATTTATGGATTTCTTAACCGGTTATGATGTGCAGTATATGGTCTCGCAGAATCTGGAGAGGCGTTCAGTTCGTAGCGATATTCCACAACCATCGGATTTACCGCCAAAAAGAGAAATGGTTATGCGGTATGCCAATCATAAAGAGGTACTGGAAAAGAAAGAGGAATGGATAGCAAGATTTGAAGATATTTACAAGGAGGAGAATGTGCATGAATAGAAAAGCAGCCTCCTTTCAGGAGAATATACGATATACGTTTATTGCGTATTCCTTAGTACCTGCCTTTGCGATAGCCTGTTTTGGTCTTTTGCTGTTTAGCTTCATGTGGCGATATTCCATTGCAGATCATAATAAGAAGCAGAATGATGAGATTGGTAAGGCGCTCTCCAAGGTTACGAGTGTCTATGGTGAGCTGGCAGAAGAAATCGAGGACATTCCCTTTGAGATAACAAACAATCAGCTTTCAGATACAACCAAAGCTTCTGTTTATGAAAAGGTATACAAAGCTGGCAGAGATAGCGGCTGTGAGGGAAACGTATATATTTTAGATAAAGGGCAGAATTTGCTTTTTGCTTTTGGGGATGAGGTACCGGATTTTTTGGTAAAACCAGAATATAGGCATTGGGGTATTCTTAGAAGCATTATGGAACAGCCAGAAGAGATGCAGATTCAGGTACAGAGTGAAATGCTTTGTATGGGAATGTCAGTTGCGGATGATTTGTATGCCGTGTTTACGATTCCAAAAGATAGTTTTAGCAAGCTTATCAATATGCAGAATCAACAGATTATCATAGCAGACAGCAATGGCTGGATTTATCTGGAGAACAGCTCTATCATGAAGGATAATCTGGGAAGACTTCATGCAAAGATACGTGAGAGGAACGGATTTATACAATATGAAGACAATCATTATTATCTGACGAGTACAAGACTTGCAGAGAATGGGCTTTTGGTATATACCGTATCTGATATTGAGATGCAGTCCGATATCATGCTTCTGATTATTGCGGTTATCGTTATCATTTTTATAGGAATCGGAACAATTGCGTATTATAGCACCGGGAAAATGGCAATCAAGTACACACAGGATATTGATGCGATTGCAGAAGCCTTTGAAAAGGTGCAAAGAGGTGAGCTAGATGTTACCTTACAGATAGGCAGCAGTGCGGAGTTTCAAGCAATTGGTAAGGATTTTAATATCATGCTTGATAGCTTAAAGAAGCAGATTGCACAGAATAAAGAGCTTGCAGAGCATGTGGCATTTGCGCAGGTAAAGCAGTTGGAATCGCAGTTTAATCCTCATTTTCTATTTAATACATTAGATAATATCCGTTTCATGACAAAGATTGATATTCAGGCGGCAGATAAGATGATTGTATCGCTTTCCCGCCTGCTTCGTTATAGTATCCGTGATGTGAGAGAAGAACTGACCGTACAGGAGGATCTGGATAATCTGCAAAGCTATCTGAATATCCTACAGATTCGATTTAACAAACGATTCTCTTATGAAATGGATATCGAAGAAGGAATACAGCAATGCCTCATACCAAAGCTTTTGATACAGCCATTGCTTGAAAATGCCGTAAAATATGGATTTGTCGGAAGAGATAAGCTGCATGTATGTATCAAGGGATATGAAGAGAATGGAAAGCTTGTCTTTCTCTGCAAGGACAACGGAGCCGGAATCGAAGAAGAGTTGCTAGAGGAAATACGTACACAGCTATCTATGGAAAAGAATACAAGTACGCATCTTGGATTATATAATATCCATAGAAGAATCCGGTTACTGTATAAAGAGGATTATGGTATGCAGATTGAGAGTACACCAAATGAGGGAGTAACGGTAACGCTGACACTGCCTTGCAGGAGATAAAGGGAAGATATAGAGGGAAGTAATTGAGAGAGGGTTAATCATATGTTAAGAGTATTAATTGTAGAGGATGAGGATATCATCAGAAAAGGAATTGCCTATACCATGGACTGGACCAGCATGGGGTGTACGATTGTTGGTGAAGCAGCAAATGGCAGGGAAGGGATCGAGAAGATACTGGAATTACAGCCAGACATTGTCCTTACTGATATTATGATGCCATTTGTTGATGGAATGGAAATGATTCGGCAGACAAAAGAGAAGGTTCATTATAAAAGCATTATCCTTACAAGTTATGCGGAGTTTTCTTATGCAAAGCAGGCAATTGATTTAAAGGTATCCGATTATCTTATGAAGCCTGTGGAGGAGGAAGACATCAGGGCAGTTATCCAAAAACTGGCACCAGAGATACAGAGGGAAAAAGAGGTAGAAAAGCTTTATGAAAAGCAAAATTCCGGTATGCCAATGGAGGAGTATTATCTACGTGCCCAGAAGGAAAATCCTTATGTGGTACAGCTGTTAAAGATAACAGAGGAACGATATGCGGATAAGATTAGTATTGAGAGCCTTGCAGAAGAGTTGCAGGTATCAGCAAGCTATCTGTCAAGGAAGTTTAAGAATGCGACGGGACTTACCTATCTTGATTTTCTGAATCAGTATCGTGTCCGCGAGGCGATTAAGCTCTTGGAAACAGGCAGATACAAGGTATACGAGGTGTCGGATATGACAGGATTTAGTGACTATAAGCATTTTAATGCGGTATTTCGGCGTTATACGAACCAATCGCCGTCAGAATTTATGAATTAAGAACGATCGTAACTGTAATGAGTTTGGATTTGCAGTTGCGATTGTTTTTTATTTTACATATTTTTCTTTTCTTGTTCAGAAAATCAGACAATTTTACCATAATTTAGGTATATGTTAACCAATAGAAAGGATAAAATGGAGTAGTAAAGGAGTTCTTAAAAACAATTTGTGGAAAGAAAGGGAGAGGTAAAACGATGAAAAAGCTAACAGCAATGCTTATGGCAGGTATCATGACATTAGGTCTGGTTGGATGTGGCAGCAGTACAACATCAGAGACAACCACAGAGACACCTAAGGCAACAGAGACAGCAGTAACAACGGAAACAGCAACAGAAACAACAGCGGATGCAGCCGAGGAAACTTCGGATATGGATGCTCTGATTGCAGCAGCTAAGGAGGAAGGAACCCTTACTGTATATGGTTCCTGTGAAGAAGCGTATTTATCAGCAGCATGTCAGAAATTTGAACAGCTTTATGGTATTAAGGTAGATTATCAGAGACTTTCAACAGGTGAAGTTTATACAAAGATTCAGGAAGAGAATGGCAATCCATCCGGTGATGTATGGTTTGGTGGAACAACAGATCCATATAATGAAGCAGTTGTAGCTGGTTTATTAGAGCCATATGAGGCAATGAATGCAGCAAACTTAATCAGTGATACTTATAGAGATAAGGATGGAAACTGGTATGGTATTTACAAGGGAATCCTTGGATTTATGGTAAATAGAGAAGAACTTGACCGTCTTGGACTGGAAGTTCCACAGGATTGGTCTGACTTGTTAAAACCAGAGTACGAAGGCTTGATTGGTGTTTCCAATCCATCCACAGCAGGTACTGCTAAGTTAATCATTAACACAATGGTTCAGATGATGGGACATGACGAAGCCATGGAATATTTTAAGGAGTTAGATAAGAATGTTTACCAGTATACCAAGAGTGGTTCTGGTCCATCTAAAATGGTAGGTCCTGGCGAATGTGTCATTGCCGTTGGTTTCTTACACGATGGTATTACACAGATTTTAGCAGGCTATGATAATATCGAACTTGTGATTCCGGCATCTGGAACAAGCTATGAAATCGGTGCAACTGCTATGTTCAAGGGAGCAAAGCATCCAAATGCAGCAAAATTGTGGATAGAATACGCGCTTTCACCAGAATGTGTGGATATCGCTAAGGAAAATGAATCTTATCAGTTCCTTGTTATCAGCAATGCAACACAGCCACAGGAAGCAATTGACTTTGGCTTAAATCCAGATAACGTAATTGACTATGATTTCGAAGATGCTAAGGCAAATACAGCAACTTATGTAGAAGACTTCTTCCAGGCAGTAACCAATGGTTCTGCGGATAGTGCAGATACATCAAGATTCCTGACAGAATAAAACCGGGGGATGGTGTTCATCACCATCCCTTCCTTTATCACTAGGTATGCATCTCTGGTTAAGAAGAAAAGGAGGGGCTTTCATTGGCAGCGAAGAAAAATAGTGCCCAGTTGGATAGAAAGAAATTGTTATCGGACCCGATTATGATGGGTATGATTATTGTTTTACTCATCTTTTTGGTTCTGTTTATTGTGTATCCATTGTTTGTTTTGATGATTGATAGTGTTTATACAGATGGAAAGCTTACATTAGATGTATTTAAACGAGTCTTAAGCATGCAAAGATTTCGTCAGGCATTTGTGAATACGGTGGAATTAGGTATCATTACCGGCTTACTTTCCACACTGATTGGTCTGTTGTTTGCTTATGTGGATGTATATGTAAAGCTTCGTTTTAAAGTGATTGAAAAGCTTTTTAACGTGGTATCGCTTTTACCGGTTGTATCACCCCCATTTGTATTATCCTTATCAACCATTATGCTTTTTGGAAGAAGCGGTATTATAACCAGAAGCTTACTACATATTTATGATTCGAATGTATATGGCTTAAAAGGAATTGTCGTGGTACAGACATTAACCTTTTTCCCGGTTTGTTACATGATGCTGAAAGGATTGTTAAAGAATATTGATCCTTCGATTGAAGAAGCAGCAAGAGATATCGGAGCATCCAGATGGAAGGTATTTACTTCCGTAACATTACCACTTATGCTTCCGGGACTTGGTAATGCCTTTTTGGTTACTTTTATTGAGTCGGTTGCTGATTTTGCAAACCCAATGCTAATTGGTGGTGATTTTGATACACTTGCGACAACGATTTACTTACAGGTAACAGGCTCCTATGATTCCACAGGAGCGGCGGCAATGTCCGTGATCCTTTTGTCCTTGACTTTGATTTTATTCTTTATTCAGAAGTATTATCTGGAACGTAAGACAGCAGCAACTCTTACCGGAAAGGCATCCAGAGAGCGTATGCCGATTACGGATAAGAGTGTAACCGTTCCTCTCACAACAATATGTACGTTCATTGCAGCATTTGTTGTACTGATGTACATTATGATTCCGTTTGGTGCTTTATTCAAACTGTGGGGAAGAGATTATTCTCTGTCCTTAAAGTGGTTTGACTATCTGTTTAAATACAGTGGTTGGAAGGCATTTAAGGATTCTTTCCTGCTATCGATTATTGCAGCACCGATTACCGCTTTGATGTCTATGGTAATTGCTTATCTTGTTGTTAAGAAGAAATTTAAATCCAAGGCATTTATCGAATTTACTTCGATGCTTGCCATGGCAGTACCGGGAACTGTTTTAGGAATCGGATTTATCAGAGGTTATGCAAATGGTATTTTCCAGACAGGATTCTTAAAGGGAATCTATGGAACGGCTGCAATTCTGATTATTGTCTTTATTGTACGAAGTCTCCCAGTCGGTACAAGAAGCGGTATATCAGCCTTAAGACAGATTGATAAATCCATAGAAGAATCAGCGTATAACTTAGGCGCAGGAAGTGGAAAAGTATTTACTACGGTTACCCTGCCATTGATTAAGGATTCCTTCTTTAGTGGTCTTGTTACCTCCTTTGTAAGAAGTATTACCGCAATCAGTGCCATCATTCTCTTAGTAACACCGCAGTTCTTACTGATAACCTGTCAGATTAATGAATTTGCAGAAAAGGGCTATTATGGTGTTGCCTGTGCATATGCGACCATTCTGATTGCAATTGTATATGCGGCAGTATTATTAATGAATCTGTTTATCAAGGTTTTCGGAACCAGTAAAAAAGTGAAAGAGTAAGACAGGAGGAGCTTTGTTATGGTAAAAGAGAAAAAAGGAGTGCGTTTAGACCACATTTCGAAAATATATAAAGATCCAAAGACAGGAAAGGATTTCTATGCAGTAAAGGATGTATCTCTGGATATCGAACCGGGAACCTTCGTCACGCTGCTTGGTCCGTCCGGATGCGGAAAGACAACAACCTTAAGAATGATTGCAGGCTTTGAAAGTCCTGATGAAGGTGAAATATATCTTGGAAATGAAGCAATCAATGAATTAACCCCGAATAAAAGAGATACGGCAATGGTGTTCCAGAGCTATGCGCTATTCCCCCATTATAATGTATTTGATAATGTAGCGTATGGATTAAAGCTTAGAAAAATGCCAAAGGAAGAGATTCATAAGAAGGTTATGGATATGCTGGAGCTTGTGGAGCTTAGCGGTATGGAGAACCGATTGACCAACCAGCTTTCCGGTGGTCAGCAGCAGCGAGTTGCGCTGGCAAGAGCGTTGGTTGTGGAACCAAGTGTGTTGTTATTTGATGAGCCATTGAGTAATCTGGATGCGAAGCTTCGTGTGTCGATGAGAACAGAGATTAGAAAGATTCAGCAAAAGGTCGGAATTACAGCCATCTATGTAACCCACGATCAGGCAGAGGCGATGAGTATCTCAGATAAGATTATCATCATGAACGGTGGAATCGTGGAGCAGATGGGAACCCCTCAGGAAACCTATTATTATCCAAAGAGTGAGTTCGTTGCAGATTTTATAGGAGAAGCGAATTTCTTAAAGGGAAAAGTAACTGCACCAAACCAGATTAATGTAAATGGCATCGAAATACAGACAAATACAGCAAATCTTGAAATTGGAAAGGATTGTAAGCTTGTCTTAAGACCGGAAAGTGCAACCCTTGGAGAAGAAGGAATCGTACCTTGTGAAGTAGTATATTCCTGCTTTATGGGTTCTTATCAGAACTATCATGTTATGGTAGGTGACACCCTTGTGAAGCTGGAGGAATACAACCCAAAGAACAAAAAGATATATCAGGTAGGCGATAAAGCATATTTGAACTTTGAACGTGATACGGTATTTGCTTTGTAGGAGGTGCAGTATGTTATATGAAGGATGTGATGAGCTATCTTGATGGCTTTAGTACTGCTGCGGTAGGAATCCGGCTATTGATTGCAACTCTGTTTGGCAGTCTGGTAGGCTGGGAACGGGTTACGAAGAAGCACAATGCAGGCATTAAGACCTTTGCGTTAGTGAGTCTTGGCTCCGCTGTGGCAACTATTTTGAATATCTATCTGGCAAGCATGGAAAATCTGGATGCAGATGTAAGCAGAATCCCTGCAGGAGTCGTAAGCGGCATCGGTTTTCTTGGTGCAGGTATGATTCTGGTAACAGGAAGGAATCAGATTAAAGGACTGACTACAGCTGCAAGCTTATGGGTAACATGTACCATGGGAATGGCAATTGGTGGAGGCTTTCTGGAGATGGGAACCTTTTGCTTTATCCTGATTATGATTTCCAATCGGGTATTGCAGCGGTTTAGCCAGAAGGTAGAGGAGCACAACCGTTATCTGAGTGTTTATCTGGAAGTGGAAAAAGCAAAGGGAGTTGTAAGACTTCGAAAGTTTCTGACAGAATCCGGTTATTCTCTGCTTTCTATGACCAAAACAAAAGAAAAGACCTTGCAGCCCTCCGATGTGGCGATTGCAGTAGAGCTTGATTTGAATGGTCAGATAGAACATCAACTTATTTTGGAGCGGTTAAATAACTTGGAGTACGTAAATTATCTGGAAGAAATATAAAAGGAAGAAGGCAATTGTTGCTATTTATTTTCAGTTGCAATTGTCTTCTTTTTATGTGCACATTCTATGTTATGTTGTATAATGAAGAAAAACAAAAGGGAAAGATATGGTGGTTACAATGGCTTTATTATCTATGTATCACGCAGCAGAATGCGGTAAATGTAGAGAGGGTATCGGCAATCAAGGATATTACAGGGCAGGAAACGTTGCAGTATGTATTGCGGACTCTGGCGCTGCTAGAGCAGTGTAAGGATAAGCTTAGCACATGGCAGTATCGTATATTAGAACGTGTACTGCAGTGGAGTGAGGTTGCCAAGGGCGGATTGGAGCTGCAGAGAAGTAAGTGGATGGAAAAGGGCTTTCCGCTTGCGATTCACAATCTGGCTTCGGCAGAAATCTATCTGGAAGAAACAAAGGACAATGAAAAAGATAATAAACAAGATAAAGAAATTATCTATACTTTGATACAGACACATGGAATCATAGGACAGAATATTCGTGGTGAGGTTTCGGTATGTGAGAACAAGCCGCTTCTTACTTTGTGTGAAAAAGTAGAGCCGGAAGAATTACATACTTTATTGTATTATCTGAATTATTGTGTCATTGGTGGCGTAAATGAGGCATTATGGGAGCAAGTAGAACAGCAGGTAAAAGACCTGATTACCATGATTGTACAGGGAACGCTTACAGAGTATGCACCAGAACAAAGAATCAAATCCTTGAGTCCGGCATTTCGTGAGGCTTCCAAGGAAGCAATGGAATTTTTTGCAGAGAAGATTTTCCCGAAATATGAGTTGTGGTATTTTGATTCTGCTTTATCTGATTTTTCCGCAGAGCAGATTGTGGAAATCGTAAGAAGAGTGTTGGAGGAAAAGGGCGTAGAGCAGGCATCCCACATGACCTTTAAGCCTTTGGCGGATTCCTTATATTATGATTATGAAGGGAAAAAGCATATTAATGTCTATAAGAAGCGTGTCATAGAGAAATATCTTAGAAATGGAGCAACCGAGGATGTAAAGCTTTCTGTGGAGATCAGAAACAATACAGTTTATGTAGATATCAGCTTTTCCAAGGTATGTGAAAAGTTAATTGATTTCTGCGTGGAAGCGGAGCGTTGTGGTCTTCTTACCTATGAGAAGAGCATCACTGTGCTCTTTGACATGTTTGGTTTCCGTAAGGATGAATTCGACCGATTGAATAATGAGGACAAATATCTTCAGACAATGAATGATTCCAGTGAGAGTACGAAGGGAACAATCGCAGATTTTGTGACAGGAGTGTCAGTTGTGGATGTTGGTTCTGGCGGAGGAATCATGCTTGATTTGCTGGAAGAGAAATATCCAGATAAGAAAATCATCGGAACGGATATTTCCACCAATGTTATAGAAGCCTTAGAGAAGAAGAAATCCGAGGAAGGACATTTTGGGGAAAAAGTAGATACGGTTATCTTTTCTTCTATTCTGCATGAGGTATATTCTTATACGGAGACAGAAAATGGCAGATTTGATATCGAAACCGTTCGTCTTGCACTTAAGAATGCGTATGATTCTCTGAAATCGGGTGGAAGAATTGTAATCAGGGATGGTGTAAAAACACCGGCATCCGACAAGCTTATGAAGGTAAGCTTTAAAAACAAGGCAGGACTTTCCTTTTTCCAGAATTACGCACAGGATTTCAAGGGACTTCCCGATGTAAAGGACAACAGACCAACCTGTATCAATACAGAGGAATTGTATGCAGTCGGTGATGTGAACTTTATGCGGGAATTCTTATATACTTATACATGGGGAAATGAATCTTACAGCCATGAGGTGCAGGAGCAGTTTGGTTATTTTACCTTGGAAGAGTATAAGGCATTTTTCGAGGAAATCGGGGCAAAGATTATCGAAGCCAGAGAGTTTCTGGAACCGGGATATGAAGAGCATTTATCAGAGCTTGTGTCTCTAAGTGATGCTGAGAGTGGATGTAAAGAGCATTTTCCGAATTCAAACTGTATCATTGTAGTAGAGAAATAAAAAAGGAATCCGTCTATTTTCATTTTGGGAAGTAGACGGATTCTTTTATTGTATAAGCAGGTGTTTATGAATTTACTTGACAATCGATACAATATGGTAATACCATATACTTAGTAATACTAAATACATAGCATTAAGTATGCAAGGAGGTATACATTATGGTTGAAAAGGTCATATGTTTTATATGTTGTTTATTTTGTGCTTTTCCCTTTCTTATTATTGGGTATTACGATAAAGGAAGTACAGAGCCGATTGGCTTTTGGTCAGGGGATACAAGTCTTAAGAAAAAAGTAAAAGATATTAAAAATTACAATAAAGAAATGGCAAACTTATACTTATATTGTGCACTGGTTTTTATGATAACAGGTATCATAGCTTTTATTCATGTGATATCGGCTTATATTTGTATTGCTTTAGAGTGTACATTGGGAATATATCTTGTATGGAAGAAGTATAAATCGATTCTTAAAAAATATAGCTAGTACAGGGAGATGATAAAGTGAATGACAAGTACGAAAGCCAGATGAAAAAGGGTGTATTGGATATGCTGGTGTTAAAGCTGCTTGCAAAAGAAGAGAAATATGGTTATCAAATTATCAGTGAATTAAAGGAGCAAAGCGAAGGCAGATTTACTTTAAAGGAAGGAACGCTTTACCCGGTACTGTATCGACTGGAAGATGATGGTCTGGTAGAGAGTAAATGGAGCGAGGTAAAAGAGAAGAAACAAGTTCCTAGAAAGTATTATGTGATAACGGACAAGGGAAGAGAAGAGCTTACACAGATTGAAAAGCTATGGCGCGAAATCCAAAAGAGTGTAGAAGGAATCATGAACCAGCCATAAATGTAGAAAAGAGAGGGATAGAGTATGAGAGAGAAATATGTAAAACAGATTGTAAAGGCATTAAGATGTTCCAAGGCAAAAAGAGAAGATATTAAGAAACAGCTTACAGCGGATATTGTCGCTGCGCAGGAACAAGGCGAGAGCGAAGAAGAGATTATGGCAAGAATGGGAACGGCAAAAGAGATTGCCAGTGAATTCAATGCCAGCTTTCCAGAGGAAGAAGTTCGTAAATATAAAAAAGAGAAAACCTTAAAAACCATAGCAATCATTGTGGCAGTTGTCGTATTGCTTGGAATCGGACTTTATTGGATCGTACCGAAATATACATCCATTGAAGGAAGTACGGTTTTTCAAGAAGAACAGCTAATAGCACAGACGCAGGAGGTCATTGATTTATTAAATGCAGAAGACTATGAGGCGCTACAGGCAATGGCAACGGAGCAGTTAAAGCCGATGCTCACCGCAGAGTACTTAGAGCCTGTTAAGGAGCAGTATTTTGGCAATAACTGGGGAGCATTCAAAAATCTTGGAAATCCATATATTATGCAAATTAAGCAAATGAATGTAACCAATGCCGTTGTACAAGTGAATGCATCTTATGAAAATATATCCGTTACTTATACGCTTTTATTTGATGAAGAAGGAAAACTTACAGGAATGTATATGAAGTAAGGAGGATTTACTATGATGATATGGATAATCTTATTTATATCTGCCTTATTGATACCGGTTATGATGATTGGTTTGGGCTTGTTATTTATGAAGAAGCCGCCTAAGAAAATCAATGGAGTGTATGGATATCGAACTCGTTTATCTATGAAGAATCAGGAAACGTGGGATTTTGCACATCAATACTTTGGAAGACTCTGGTATAAATGTGGTATCATTTTGCTGCTTGCAACCGTAATTCTTTTACTTTGTCTGATTGGCAAGGATGAAGATACCATGGGAATCGTGATTACCGTATTGATTACGATACAGATGATAGGGCTTATTGGCTGTATTTTTCCAACAGAAAGTGAATTGAGGAGAAAATTTGCTAGAAAATAAAGAAATTCCATTTTTTCTACAATTTTTCTATATATTATGATAAAATAACACTAGCTATGGGCTTTTGCCCGATACAGAAAATGAGGAGAGAGCAATTCATATGTCGAAAGCATTTTTTGCAGGACTATCCATAGTCGTGTTTGTTATTTTGATAATATGTGCATACCGTTGTAGAAAAGGGCACGGAAGTCTTGGAAAAAGCATTGCAGCGTTTCTGCTTTCAGGAGCAGCAGCCGTTGTTGGATATGGTCTGGTATTTTCTTCCGAAGAATATAGAATCTTATCCATTGGTTATAGCCTTTTCTTTTTATCTATGGATTGGGTGTGCTATACCATGCTGCGCTATGCAGTAGAATATACAAGACATAAAGGGAAGAAATTCATCTCTTTTGATAAGAAGGTACCTCGTATCATTGAGGCGGTACTGATACTGGATTCCATATCGATATTTTGTAACATATTCTTTGAACATGTGGTAACGTATGATGTGATAGTTTATCAGGGAGAGCGTTATCTTAGAACGACACAGCAGCCATGGTATTATGTACATCTACTCCTTTGCTATGTGATGTTTAGCGTCGTTTTGTATCTCTTTATAAAGAAGACGATAACAGCGCCGAAGCTTTATAAGAAGAAATATTATATGGTACTGGCGATTCTTGCAGGACTGGTGCTTGCGGATGCGTGTGCCCTTATTTTCAAGCCGGCTGTGAATATGACCGTGTTGACATATGCAGTTGCTGCCATATTAATCGATTACTTTACGTTTCACTATATTCCACAGTATATGGAGCGGAATATACAGAAGCTTACGCAGTACAAGCAGCAGGATATGATTGTCATGTTTGACAATGAAGACAATTGTATTTATAAAAATGGAAAGGCTATGCTTTTTCTAAGTGATTATAGCAGAATGGATAAGGAAAGCTTTGAAGACGCCTGGAATTATGAGGATGACACGAGAAAAGTTGCGGTACTTGAGAACGACGAAAAGAAGCTGTTCTTTGCAAAAGAGCACGAGGAATTAACGGATACACAGGGAAGATATATGGGTTGCTTCTTTGTCATGCATGACATTACAAAGGAACGAGAGCTTCAGGAAAAATACCGTTATCTTGCGACGCATGATGCATTGACAGGACTTTATAATAGAAGCTTTTTCTTTGAAAAGGCGAAGGAATTCATGATGCGTAATCCGGATGAGAAGTACTTGATCATTTGCTCCGATATCAGACAGTTTAGCACGGTAAATGATATTTTTGGTGTGGAG
>CAYUKO010000067.1:0-20452 GCA_964445375.1 uncultured Roseburia sp. | reverse complement strand
CAGAAGAAGAACCCTGATATTGCAGAACTTGTTCGTGGTAAGACAGGTCGTGTATATGGTGCATTGATTTCGATTCTGACTACGATGAAGGGAATTCCACTTGCGTACAATAAGGATATGCAGGAAGATAAGGAACTTACCTTTGATGCAATTGATACTGTAAAGGGATGTATCGCATTATTCACAGGAATGCTTAAGACCTTAAAGTTCAATAAGGATGTTATGCAGACAAGTGCTATGAAGGGCTTTACCAATGCTACAGATGCAGCTGATTATCTGGTAAATCATGGTGTTCCTTTCAGAGATGCGCATGGTATTATTGGAAGATTAGTATTATATTGTATAGAGCAGAATAAGGCAATCGATGAATTGTCCTTAGATGAACTGAAAGCAATCAGCCCTGTATTCGAGCAGGATGTGTATGAGGCAATCAGTCTTGAAACATGTGTTAATAAACGAATGACCATCGGAGCACCGGGACCGGATGCCATGAAAGAAGTTATTCGTATTAATAAGGAGTATCTATCCTTAAGTTAAATCGAAGAAATGCAAATGGATTTTTTCGATTGGTAAATCTGCCATTGACAGATTTACGTATAATAAAAAGTATTATAGAAGAAATGAGGAGAAAAGTAATGAGTGAAAAATTAAGAGTTGGTATCCTTGGCGGAACCGGTATGGTTGGACAGAGATTTATCTCTTTATTAGAGAATCATCCATGGTTTGAAGTAACAACTATCGCAGCAAGCCCACGTTCAGCAGGAAAGACTTATGCAGAAGCAGTAGGTGACAGATGGAAAATGACAACACCTATGCCAGAAGCAGTTAAGAACATCGTTGTTATGAACGTAAATGAAGTAGAGAAGGTTGCAGCAGAAGTTGACTTCGTATTCTCTGCTGTAGATATGACTAAGGAAGAAATCAAGAAGATCGAGGAAGATTACGCTAAGACAGAAACTCCTGTTGTAAGTAACAACTCTGCTCATAGATGGACACCAGACGTTCCTATGGTAGTACCTGAAATCAACCCGGATCATATGAAGGTTATCGACTTCCAGAAGAAGCGTCTTGGTACAACAAGAGGTTTCGTAGCGGTTAAGCCTAACTGTTCTATCCAGAGCTATGCTCCTGTATTAACAGCTTGGAAAGAGTTCGAGCCATACGAAGTAGTAGCTACTACATATCAGGCAATCTCTGGTGCAGGTAAGACATTTAAGGATTGGCCAGAAATGGTAGAGAATATCATTCCTTACATCGGTGGTGAGGAAGAGAAGAGTGAGAAAGAGCCATTAAGAATCTGGGGACAGATTGAAGACGGCGTAATCAAGCCAGCTACTTCTCCTGTTATTACATGTCAGTGTATCCGTGTACCAGTATTAAACGGTCATACAGCAGCTGTATTTGTTAAGTTCAAGAAGAAACCAACCAAGGAACAGTTAATTGAGAAGTTAGTAAACTTCAAGGGTGCTCCACAGGAATTACAGCTTCCTAGCGCTCCAAAGCAGTTTATTCAGTACTTAGAAGAGGATAACAGACCACAGGTTAACTTAGATGTTAATTACGAAAATGGTATGGGCGTATCTGTAGGACGTATCAGAGAAGATCACGTTTATGATTGGAAGTTCGTAGGACTTTCTCATAACACTGTAAGAGGTGCCGCAGGTGGTGCAGTTCTTTGTGCAGAATTATTAAAGGCTCAGGGATATATTACAAAGAAATAATATAATTTTAGGAAAGAGCAGTATCTAACTGCTCTTTCTGTCTATATAGAGTAAAGAGATTGTGAGTGGGAGAGCAAAATGAATCAATTGGAACTCGATATTCTGAATTTGGAAAACAGAATATTACAAAATAGAAAGGCATTAAATGACATAATATATCTGAATCAGTCCAGTATTGAGAATGATGAACTTATGGATGCAAAAATGAAAAATATGCAATCGGAATTGGATTATATCCAGAATCAGATGACATTGTTAATAAAGAGACAAAATGTAGATATTCCGTTAATGAAGTCCACGCCAGAGCAAAGAGAGGTTGTGTTGCAACCAAGTAATCCGAAACAAAACATGACAGGTCAGTAACCACCTATGATACCAGATCAAAATGTGGTAAGTCAGCAATCATCTGTGATAACCGATCAAAATGTGGTAAAACAGCAACCATCCATAATGCCGGATCAAAATGTGGTAAAACAGGCACCTCAGAATGCAACGAAACAAAAAGATTTCGAAAATATGATAGGTAAATCATGGATGGGTGCAATTGCGTCAATTTTGATTTTTATCAGTATTATTATGTTTGCAACTCTTTTGTTACCGGTTCTTACAGATGCTTTGAAGATGACAGCAATGTTTACGATTAGTATTGCGGCTGCAGTAATTGGTCTGGTGAAGTTGAAGAAGGATGAGAAGAATTTATTTTATCGGGCAGTTAGTGGATGTGGCATTGGTGCAATCTATATTTCGTTATTACTCAGTAACGTTTATTTTAAAGAACTCAATGACATTGCGCTCTATATCCTGATTTTGGTTTGGGCTGCTTTTGTAAGTGTATTGAGCCGGAAAAGAAATATGTTATTCCAGTTCATAGGTCAAAGTGGTATTTTGATATCCGTTATCTTGGGATGTGTTTTATGTATTATCTCAGGAGATGGTACAAAATTTATTATTTTAACCTTATTTTTTATTGTTTCTTCATTGATATTTATGATGGTCAATTACCAGAAGCCATTTTCAGCTAATCTGACTAGTTTGGTGTTCAATCATATCAATGCATGGGTTATTTTGTGGGCGTGTACTTTGGTTCGAGATCCGATTGCAACTCTGGTTTCGGGTGCTCTTATGCTGATCTATATTGCATTTTCGATTGGATTGTGTTTCCAGACAGAAGTGAATATGAACTATGTTTTTGGAATCATAAATGTTTTGAATCTATATCAATTTATACAGTATATGACTTTATGTGTTGAAAATGAGATGATATCCAGTCTGTTTATGTTAGGCGCAAGTATTGTTACGATTGCTTTTGCGGAATGGAAGTTTCAGGAGAAATACAAGGTAGATAAGCGCATACTGCAAATATTTGCTATAATCATAATGTTTTGTGCCATCGTTGGATTCGATGGTATGGCAGGAACAGCTGGTGTCATTCTTGCAAGTGTTGCGTTATTGGTATGGGGCTATTATAGAAAGGATAAGTCTTATCAATTTGGCAGTGCCACTTTTATGGTGTATTGTCTGTTTGCGGATTTAAATTTTGCGTTATTTGTATTATGTGTGCTTTATTTTGCGTGCTTTGTGATCTTAAGCATAAGGCAAAAAGACCAGTATAACTGTGTGTTGAAAATATATGAATACATAGTAGCTGTTTTTATTGTGTGCAGAAGTTCTGAGCTCCTGGCTGATATGTCTATCAGTTCAGATGCAAAGAGAATGATACCTTTTATGGCAATTAGTGTGATGAATCTGATTGTGATGAAAGGAATGGGAACGAAAAATTATCTGACAGGGCAACGTGAGAAAGCAAGTGAATTAGTGACGAATGTCATTAATGGTATCTTGATGTTTATTGCATTAAATAATATTCAGGATATGGAGCATGTCGTATGGAATGTGATTGCTATTTTGTTTGCAGTTATGCTCTTTACTGCAAATTCCGGCAACTGGTTAAAGCGTTATCAGACACAAAAGCTGGAAATGCAGGTTGGAATCTATATTGGAATCAAGTTTACGGTATTGCTCATCACGATATTAACTTCTTATGATGTAGCAAATGTTGTAATCAGTGTTGTATGTTTCCTTTTTGCGATTGTTTGTATTGTAGTAGGCTTTATGCTTGCGTTCAAGTCTCTTCGAATCTATGGGCTGATTTTATCCTTAATCAGTGTGGTAAAACTGATTATGATTGATGTGAATTATGACAATATGATCGGAAGAGCATTCGGATTCTTTATCTGTGGTATCCTATGCTTTGTTATTAGTTTGATATATAATACCATTGATAAAAAGATAAAAAGAAATATGAATGAATAAATTTTCAAAACCATAGTATGAACTAGGGGGAAATGATTTGGGTAAGAAATTAATCATAACGGAGAAACCATCTGTGGCGCAGGATTATGCAAAAGTGTTTCAGGTATCCGGCAGACAGAATGGCTACATAGAAAATGACAAATATGTCATAACCTGGTGCGTTGGTCACCTTGTCGAGATGGTTTATCCCGAAGAATATGATATGAAATATAAGAAATGGATGTTGGAAGACCTTCCATTTCTGCCACAAACCTATAAATACGGTGTAATTCCTAACGTAAAACAACAGTACAATATTGTGCATGGCTTATTACACCGTGAAGATATTGATACTGTCTATTGGGCAGGCGACTCTGGAAAAGAAGGACAAACCATCGAAGAGAATATTCGTAACTTTGGTGGTGTTCGTGAAGGAATGCAGGAGTTAAGAGTATGGATTGACTCTCAGACAGAAGAAGAAATCCGAAGAGGTGTTGCAGAAGCAAAACCGATGTCTGATTATGCAAATCTTGGTTCTTCCGGTATTATGCGTTCAATTGAAGACTATGCTATGGGTATCAATTTTTCCCGTGTTATGTCTGTGAAGTACGGAAAGCTTTTAAACGATGCTGCTGCCACAAACAGTTATACAGCCATTGCAATCGGTCGTGTTATGACCTGTGTTCTTGGAATGGTCGTAAACAGGGAACGAGAGATTCGTAATTTCAAAGAAACACCATTTTACCGCATTGTAGGCGATTTTACCGATGCAAGCATAGAAGCAGAATGGAAAGCAGTGGAAGGTTCCAAGTATTTTGAGTCTCCTAAGCTGTATAAGGAAAATGGTTTTAAGGAAAAAGAAGATGCCAAGCAGCTTATGGATAGTCTGGAAGGCAAGGAAGCAGTTGTAAAGACTCTGGAAAAAGGCATCTCCAAGAAGAAAGCGCCATTGCTTTTTAACCTTGCGGAATTACAGGCTGAATGTGCTAAGAAGTTCAAAATCAGTCCGGATGAAACCTTACAGGTTGCGCAGGATTTATATGAGAAGAAACTTACTACCTATCCAAGAACGGATGCCAGAGTGCTTACAACAGCCGTGGCCAAGGAAATTGGTAAGAATCTGAATAAGCTAAAGGGCTATGCACCAACGCAGGCTTTTACCGATAAGATTTTACAGCAGCGTTCTTACGCAAATCTTGCGAATACACAGTATACGGATGACAACAAGGTAACAGACCATTATGCGATTATTCCGACAGGACAGCTTACCGAGCTGCAGTCATTGTCACCGCTGCAGAGCAAAGTATTTGATTTGATTGTTAGACGTTTCTTGAGTATTTTCTATCCGCCGGCAGAATACCAGACCTTAAAGCTTGTTGTCGGAATTGGAGAGGAATCTCTTTTTACTTCTGCGAAGGTGCTAAAGGTATTAGGTTTTCTTGAGGTAATGGGAAAAACTTTGGATGATGACTCGGAGGAAAATGAAGGTCAGGATAATGAGGATGCAAATCCTGATAACACCACAAAAGAAAAGAAAAAAGATGCCCGTAAGATGCTTGAGATTGCGGAATCTTTAAGGCAGGGCGATGTTCTTGCTGTAAATGGCTTTGAGATAAAGGACGGAGCAACAAAACCACCAAAACGTTATACATCCGGTTCTATGATTCTTGCCATGGAGAATGCAGGACAGTTGATTGAAGATGAGGAACTTCGAGCACAGATTAAAGGGTCTGGAATTGGTACAAGTGCGACTAGAGCAGAAATCATCAAGAAACTGATTCGTATCGGCTATCTGAATCTGAATAAAAAGACACAGGTTATTTCACCGGAGCGTTTTGGCGAAATGGTATACGAAGTGGTGGCAATGACCGTACCAGCGCTTTTAAATCCTAAAATGACAGCATCTTGGGAGAAAGGTCTGGATGGTATTACAAACGGTACGGTTGATATGAAGGAATACCGTGCAAAGCTGGAAGATTTTATCCGCAAGGAAACGATTCAGATTCGTGATAAAGATTTAACGAAACAGGTTGCGGCACAGATTAGCTCTTTTTCCGGTAAAGGTGCAAGAGGACTCGGTGCGCGCAAGAAGCTTGCAGCAAAGTGCCCGATGTGTGGCGGTGATATTGTAACCACTCCTTTTGGATATGGTTGTGACAATTATCAAAAGGATGGAACCGGATGCCGCTTTGTAATCGGTACAATTGCAGGCAGGGATTTGACAGAAGAAGAATGTATTGCGTTAATCAATCAGGGGCGTACCGAAGTGCTGAGTGGATTTGTTTCAAAGAATAAGAAAAAGTTTCAGGCTGCATTAGTGATGCAGAAGAATGAAGAGGGAAAAATAGATATTTCTTTTGATTTTTCACAGAATCAGCCTCAGATTATAGAAGGTGTGCAGTGTCCTGACTGTGGTAGCGCGATGATAATCAAAAGTTACGGTTGTAGCTGTTCGGGTTATGATCCGCAGAATCCTGCAAGCTGTCGATTTATGATTGGCAAGATTGCAGATAAAGAATTGAACCAGACACAGGTGAAAGAGCTTCTTACGAATCATAAGACAGAAACCATTCGTGGATTTAAGAGTAAGAATGGCAAACGCTTTGATGCATGTTTGCTTTTGGAAAAAGACGAAAATGGCAAGCATGTCATAAAATTTGATTTTGATAATGTAGAAGCGAAGAAAATCAAGGATGTTGTCTGTCCATTGTGTGGTGGTGATATTGTGAAGACGCCATTTGGCTTTGGCTGTGCAAAGTATGATAAAAATGATGAAAACAGTTGTCGTTTTTCCATCGGAAAGATGGCTGGAAAGGATATTCCAGAATCTCAGATTAAGGAATTGCTGACCAATGGAAGAACAGCAACCATTAGAGGCTTTAAGTCAAAGGCTGGCAAAAAGTTTGATGCACGTATTGCTTTGAGTAGGGATGCAGAAGGAAAAGTAACAGGGCTGAAATTCGACTTTGATGATTTGGAACAACCAAAAGTAAAGGATGTACAGTGTCCTTTATGCGGTGGAGATATTGTGAAGACACCATTTGGTTACGGATGTTCTAAGTATAATAAAGAGGACGAAAGCAAAAGCTGTCGTTTTTCCATTGGTAAAATCAGTGGTGTGAAGCTTAATGATAGTCAGGTCAAGCAGTTGCTTACAATCAAGAAAACAGATGTCATACAAGGATTTTTGTCAAAAAATGGTACAAAATTTGAAGCACCGTTAAAGCTTTCAGACGAAGGACAGATTGTATTTGATTTCCCGGAACGTCCAAAACCAACCGAAACGAATCTGGTATGTCCAAGATGTAAGGAGAAGAAACTGTTTAAGAGTCAGTGGTATTATGAATGTAATTTCGAATGTGGTTTTCGTGTTGGACATACGGTTGCACAGGTGCCGATTTCGGAAGAGATTATGCAGGAGCTTCTGTCAACCGGTAAAACAAAGAATAAAGTAGTTGGTTTCGTTTCCAAGGCAGGAAATCAGTTTGATACTTGTCTTAAGTTTGAAGATGAGAGAATTCAATTTGATTTTGATAATCCGGGTGAAACATCTGCTGATACATTGCAGAGCGAACAGCCGTCGCAGAGTACGGAACCGATACAGCCGAAAAGCGCAGATACATCGCAGGCTGATGCATCTGCACAGACAGGAATTGATTTAACAGAACCACTTCAGGAAGCACCGGAACCGACATCTGACGGATATTGGGAAGCACTCATGGCAGGAGCTGCTGCTGAAAATGCAATGAATGAAGAGATGGACAGTATGATTTTGTCAGGGCAGATGCTTGAGGATGATGGGCTACCGTGGAATTAATGTATGCACTTAGATATGCATAAAATAAATTTATGCATCTGCACATGCATAAAAATGTTTCATGCATCTATACATGCATAAAACTTGAAATGTTATCTATATTGCAGTATACTACTTATAAGCAAGGAGGTAAAAGGATGTTTCTTTCTTTTTCATATAAGCCGTATATTGTAATTATAGGTGATATTATTAATTCTAAAGAGTTAGAGCATAGAAATGAAGTTCAGGAGCGATTAAGGCGGACATTACAGGATATCAATGAAAGATATAACGCTGACATTGCAGCTTCGTTTATGATTACGCTAGGAGATGAATTCCAAGGTTTGCTGCATAATGGCAAAAACACTATGAAAATAATCGAGGAATTACGGTCTAGTATGTATCCTGTACGAATTCGTTTCGGAATAGGAATTGGAGAGGTTTTTACCAAGATTGATCAGGTGGAAACACGAGAAATTGATGGACCATGCTATTATAGTGCAAGAAGTGCGATTGATTATCTGAAAAAGAGTGAAAAGCGTTATCATAGTGATGAGGCTGATACTCGAATTGAAATAGAAGAAGATGCATCGGATTGTGCAAGTTTGATGAATACAGTTTTTTCACTTATGTCTGTCATTGAAAAGAATTGGACAGAACGACAGAGGGCGATTATCTATGATTATGCATTACATCAAGATGGTCAGGAAAAGTGTGCGGCACGTTTGGAGATTGCACAATCTTCGGTACAGCGTGGGCTGACGAATGGCAATTATTATGCCTATGCGCAGGCACTTAATACGATTAATCATATTTTAGGGGAAATACAAAAGAATGATATTTAAAGATTATTTCTTGATTTTATCTGCCGGACATATCATTGCGGATTTCTATTTGCAATCTACAGAAATGTCTCAGAAAAAAGAACAAAAAATGAGATGGGTGCTATTACATTCATTGATTTATTGGGTTGGAATGTTGATTGTTATGTTGTCGTTCCTTTCCTTGAATATGTTTGTCATTGCATCATTAACAAGTGCGACACATTGCCTGATAGATATATGGAAGTTCTTATATAAAAAATACCATAAAAAAGAGAATCAGATCAAAGTGGACAGAAATACATTTGTTGTTGACCAATTATTGCATTTAGGTTGTTTGTTCATAATTTCATATATAGCGACAGTGGCAGATATGAGAGTGGATGAAGCAGGATGTGTACGATATTTCTTTGATACCATACAGGTGTCAGAAAAGAAATTCCTCACATGGTTATTGGCATTTTTACTGATTTACAGACCGGCAGATATATTCATACAGAAGATTATAAAGTCATATAAGCCTACTTCCGAGCTTCGCCAAAGTGATATCATTGTTAAGGATAATAATACAGGACGTATCATTGGAATGATTGAACGAACAATTATGTTGGTATTTCTGGCAATTGGACAATATTCATCTGTAGGACTTGTGTTAACAGCAAAATCCATTGCACGATACGATAAAATATCATCCGATAAGGATTTTGCAGAGTATTATTTGTTGGGAACTTTATTGAGTACTATTATAGTAGTTATAAGCTCTTTTATTATTGTATAAAATAAGATGGTTTTTCATACTGGTTTGTAGTATGATAAGACTCGTGATTGTAAGCACATATGTGTGGAAAGGCAAGGTTAGTTATGGAACAGTTAGAAATTAAGAATTTATATGATTTGAATGAAACAATTGCGGCATCACTTTTTGATGGAGCAACCTATCCATGGGAGCTTCTTCCGAAGATTGGTGCATTTATCGTGGAACTTGGTAATACCTTACCAACTGATAAATATGAGAAGCGTGGCGAAAACGTATGGGTAGCAAAGTCAGCAAACGTATATCCGACAGCATATATTAATGGACCATGCATCATTGACGAGGATGCAGAAGTCAGACACTGTGCTTTTATCAGAGGAAATGCTATTGTCGGAAAGGGAGCGGTTGTAGGTAATTCAACAGAGCTTAAGAATGTTATCCTTTTCAATAAGGTTCAGGTTCCACATTATAATTACGTTGGTGATAGTATCTTAGGCTTTAAGTCACATATGGGTGCAGGTTCCATTACATCCAATGTGAAGAGCGACAAGACATTAGTTACTGTGAAATCTGCTTATGGAAATATCGAAACAGGACTTAAGAAAATGGGTGCAATGCTTGGAGATAACGTTGAAGTTGGTTGTAACAGTGTGTTGAATCCTGGTACCGTAATCGGACGTAACGCAAACGTATATCCAACATCCATGGTCAGAGGTTATGTAGATGCTGACAGTATCTACAAAAAGCAGGGAGAAATCGTTGCGAAAAGATAAACAAAAGTAATTATGAAAATATCACAAAAAAATTGACAATAATTTGACAAAAAAATATATTTTCCAATTGCTATTTTTCGTATTTTGTGCGAAAATGTCATTGTGCGATTATAGCTTGCCTGATGTGCTTCAGCAGAGCGTTATGTCATCCGGCAGGTGAAAGGGAGCGGAATATTCCGTTCTAAAATATAAGTTATGCAATCGAAAGGAGTTTTCACATGATTTATTCAAAAGAAGTTGAAGAAATGTGTCCAGTAGCACAGGGTGTTAATCACGGTTGTGCTCCTATCCCAGAAGAAGCTAAATGGGTTAAAGCAAAAGATGTATCTGATATCTCAGGTTTGACTCATGGTGTTGGCTGGTGTGCACCACAGCAGGGTGCTTGTAAGTTAA
Source organism: uncultured Roseburia sp. (assembly GCA_964445375.1). GTDB lineage: Bacteria > Bacillota > Clostridia > Lachnospirales > Lachnospiraceae > COE1. Next base: position 9,902 of record CAYUKO010000067.1, on the reverse strand, counting down.
CATTAAATGTTAAGGAAGGTATCATCCAGGAAGCATTAGTTGAAACAATTGGATGTTCTGGTATGACACACTCAGCTGCTATGGCTTCTGAAATTTTACCAGGAAGAACAGTTATGGAAGCTTTAAATACAGACCTTGTTTGTGACGCTATCAACACAGCAATGAGAGAATTATTCTTACAGATCGTTTACGGACGTACTCAGAGTGCTTTCTCTGAAGATGGTCTTCCAATCGGTGCTGGTCTTGAAGACTTAGGTAAGGGACTTCGTTCTCAGGTTGGTACTATGTACGGTACTTTAGCAAAGGGACCTCGTTACCTTGAAATGGCTGAAGGATATGTTACAGGTATCGCTTTAGACGCTGACAACCAGATTATCGGTTACCAGTTCGTAAGCCTTGGAAAGATGACAGACTTCATCAAGAAGGGTGATGATCCTAACACAGCATGGGAAAAGGCTAAGGGACAGTATGGTCGTGTAGCTGATGCAGTTAAGATTATTGATCCAAGACACGAATAAGATTAAGATAGGAGGACGTTAAAAATGGCATTATTTGAATCATATGAAAGACGAATTGACAAAATCAATTCTGTATTAAATAGCTATGGTATCGCTTCTATCGAAGAAGCAGAAAAGATTACAAAAGACGCTGGATTAGATGTTTACAACCAGATTAAGGGTATCCAGCCAATTTGTTTTGAGAACGCTTGCTGGGCTTACGTTGTAGGTGCTGCAATTGCTATCAAGAAGGATTGCAGACGTGCAGCAGATGCAGCAGCAGCAATCGGTGAAGGTCTTCAGGCTTTCTGTATCCCAGGTTCCGTTGCAGACACACGTAAGGTAGGTCTTGGACATGGTAACTTAGGAAAGATGTTACTTGAAGAAGAGACAGAATGTTTCTGTTTCTTAGCTGGACATGAGTCTTTCGCAGCAGCTGAAGGTGCTATCGGTATCGCTGAAAAGGCTAACAAGGTTCGTCAGAAGCCATTAAGAGTTATCTTAAATGGTCTTGGAAAAGACGCAGCTCAGATTATCTCTAGAATCAACGGATTTACATTCGTAGAGACAGAGTATGATCCATATACAAATACTGTTAAGGAAGTATTCAGAAAGTCTTATTCTGAGGGACTTCGTGCAAAGGTTAACTGCTACGGTGCAAACGATGTTTGTGAAGGTGTAGCTATCATGCACAAGGAAGGCGTTGACGTATCTATCACAGGTAACTCAACAAACCCTACAAGATTCCAGCACCCAGTTGCAGGTACATACAAGAAAGAATGTATCGAGCAGGGTAAGAAGTACTTCTCAGTAGCTTCTGGTGGTGGTACAGGACGTACACTTCACCCAGATAACATGGCAGCTGGTCCAGCTTCTTATGGTATGACAGATACTATGGGACGTATGCATTCAGACGCTCAGTTCGCTGGTTCTTCATCAGTTCCTGCTCACGTAGAAATGATGGGCTTAATTGGTGCTGGTAATAATCCAATGGTAGGTATGACTGTAGCAGTTGCAGTAGCCATCCAGGAAGCAGCAGACGCTGGAAAGTTCTAAGGAATAAATCAATAGTGTTCAAATAGTTAATTTTAGTCACGTCATTTTCATAAAAGTAAGATGACGTGACTATTTTATTTCTTAAATTGAGGGAGAGATGGAGCAAAAGAGCTTCTAAAATAATAAAAATGAAAAGAAAAATATCAATTATAATATTTACATTTATATCATGTATACTCGCTGCATGCGCCCAAACAGAAAAAACGGATGTGGAAGTATCAGAAACCATAGAAATTATAGAGCAAGAGCCTTCTACGGAAATTACAACAGAAGTGAAAGAAAACTATCCAATCTTACTTACCACAACATTAACTACGCAGATTGATTTTGCAATAGAATCAGAGGATATTTTCTGTATCTATGATGGTGAGAAATATGGATATATGAAGCTGTCAGGTGAAGAAGTCACAGATTATATATATGAAGCCGCTTTTCCTTTTTCGGAAGGACTTGCTTGTGTTATGTCGGATGGCAAATATGGATTTATAGATACAGATGGTAAGGAAGCAATTCCATTTATTTATGAAGATGCAGCACCGTTTAGTGAAGGATTGGCATATTTTTCGACAGAAGATACTTATGGATTCATGACCAAGAATGGAGAAACAGCATTTTATTTAGACTGTGACAGTGTCAGTTCTTTTCAGGAAGGACTTGCATACTTTAGCATAGATGGCAAATATGGTTATATTGATAAAAACGGCGAAATTGTTATTGCGCCTGTCTATAGTGATGTCGATTATTTTAAGAATGGCATTGCCTTTGTAAATATAGATGGCTACAAAGGGGCAATTAATGCCAAGGGAGAAGAAGTAATTCCTGTCATTTATGATCATATTCGTTGGAATGAGGATTATATTATCGCAGAAGCAGGAGAGGAAAAAGAATATTATCTTGTTAATGGTGACCATGTTTCCAAGACATCATATGAAAGCGTTCAGACCGAAGAAAACGGAGAAGTGATAGAAAAGATAAAAAGTACTTATGATTACGTTGGTAATTTTTATCATGGACGTGCAGAGGTTTGCGATGGTACCTATTATGGAGTTGTCGATGAACAGGGCGAATTATTAATACCATTGGAACATAGTGATGTGAGGGTATTTGAAGATGGTTCGTATTTACTGGATAATGAATTATTATATAATTATGACCATGAATTGATTTATCATGCCACAACGAGAAGTCCTTCACTGAGTGGCGATTTTTATGAAATAGAACAGGATGACGGCTTGTTGTTGATTGATAAAAATGGTCAAACAGTGCTTTCTGTGGCGTTTGAATACAACACACATGATATTTATGGTGATTATAGCAATTATGTGCTGACACAATATGATGGAACGGATCAGATTCTGATTATATCAAATCAAGATGATATAGATCTTTCTGATATTTTGTTAAAGAATTCTATCACACCACGAATAGAACTATATTGGAAAGCAACTCACGGAAAAAGTATAGAGATAGAAAATGATAATAAAGAAGTAACCCAAACCCGGCAATTTGCATCATGGTGCAAGGATAACTATATTAAGAAAGCAAGATTATATGATATAGATAATTCAGGTGTGCCAATTCTATATTGTTATGAAGAACCGGTTATTTCCTATATCTGTGCAATGTCAGAAAGTTCGTTATGTTCTATAGAAGACGAGCATTTGAAGCTTCTTGTTACGGGCTATGAATGTGGTGGTACAGCACGAGGCGATTATGTGTGCTTTTGGAGAGAACAGGAAAGTGGAGAGGTTCTCATTGGATATCAAGGTGCAGCTGGTGGTTTTGGCGGTTATGCAGGTTACGGTGCTGCATTTGGTTATGAAACTGGAGAGAAACAAGAAAAATATTCTTATCAGTACATCTGGCAGGTTACAGGAAATTATGCGCAGGAAGAATTGTTAGAAAATGCAGAGCTTTTCTATGATGAGAATGATATGCCATATACAAAAGAAAACATACAGAGTGCAGAAATGGTGAGTGAATATCTGATCGATGACGAAAGAGTAGCCGTAGAAGAATATCAGAATGCATATAGGCAATATGTGTACATGGATTTGTTCCAATAAAGTATGTGATTTATATGGTACATACATGCGCCGCTGAAGCATCGCATTCGCGACATTTTACATTGCTTCAGCGTGCGCAATGAAGTCATTGGTTTGTTGCATCTGTTTTTTTTGCACAATACTGATATTCAAGCGTAACCAAATCGATAAAGTGGTATTCCAGTTCGCCAACCAATTTAGTAAAGTTACCAGCCATTTCATGATTACCTTCACAGGCAATTCGTAAGCTCTTCTGGCAGGTTTTTGTAACAGAATCAATACAATCATCCAGAGAAATATTCTTTAAATGATAAAGAATATTTTGAAATTCAGCCTTCAAAGAAAGAACCAATAATTCATAAATCGTTTTATCGGATGATGCTGTACATTTATCTTTATATTGTTGGAACAAATCGGCAATCAGTTTTTCTTTTTCAAGATATGCTTCCTGTAGCTCTTTGGTGTCCATATTCTGAAGATTAAGACGAATGGATGGCGCAATTCGTTCACATTCGTCCAGATATTTATCTTCTAATTTGCAGGTATCATATTGCAGAGGGAGATTCGTGTAATTTTGAATCGCATTTTCTATACTGTGATACATTTCTTTGATACGAGTCAGTTTCCTTTGCGTTTCCAAAAGCTGCTTGTCCAATTCCTGTGTTTTCTCGAATCTTTCCCGAATCTGGGTAGACAACGTTTGTGATTCCTGAAATCTTTGGTCGTAGCAGTTGTTTAATTCACTTACTTTACCTTGAATAGAAAAGTAATTTTCACCTTCTAAAGAATTCAATTTATTCATAAGTGCTGCATTTTCTTGTTGTAATGATTCTATTTGCGCTTTTAATTCGTTTATGTTAAAAATATCTGTTATCCACATAATAATCCCCCTTCTTAAGATACATATCAATAATGACAGCATGGTATTATATTATATATCGTCATAACTTCTTCTTTTTTGCACAGAAAAGTTTGTATACTTTTGTAAAATTCATATAATTTTTATTAAATTTGAGCAAGAATGATTGATTTACGTATACTTTTTATGATATGACTATTATAAATACATGTAACATTCTGAGAGGAGGGAAACATGGGGAGTCAGCCACAAAAAGAAGAAAAATATATGGATATTGAGGAGTTATTGAAGGAATCTTTAGCAGATAAAACGATTACAGGGGAAAAAGAGGATATGGTTTTGGAATATTTATGTAAGACGATTTCAAAGACAGATTCTCAGGGCACACTTAAGAAAAAAGCAGAAAACGGTGACACGTATGCGTATATTCAATTAGCAAGCTGGCATATAGCCAATGCCCAAAATATTAAGGATTATTGTGAAGCATTAAAATATGCATCAAAAGCATCAAAGAGAGGATATGTAGAGGCCTATTACATATTAGGGCAGTTGTATCTGTATGGTGTTGGATGTAATAAGAATGTTCATAAGGCTGTTCGATATTTGAGTACTTTTGCCAATCAGATTACGCAAAAAGAACTTTTAAATGACGATGTGCTGGTGGATGCATATCTAAAACTTGCAGAAGCAGAGAAGTCATTAGGTCATTATGAAAAAGCATATGGGTATTATCAAAGATTACAGGAATATGATTCTCATTATGATGCTTATGCGAAGGAAATGCATCAGGAAATGGAAAGAAGGAAGAATTCCTATACTTTTAATTTCATATTTATGGGATGTTGCCTTCTAATAATGTTTGGTGTTATTTATTTTCTTGTAGATTATATGTTTAAAGAAACAGAAGCATATGCTAATCGATATCCGGAAAAAGAATTTGTTACGATTGATGAACCGACAGAAGTAATTCTGGATAAACAAGTCCCGGAAGAACACATTGATATCCAAGATCCTGTATCGTATACTTTGGTAACGGAAGAAGAGTTTCGGGCATTATCTCTTTCTGAAATTGAGGTATTAGAAGCAAAAAGTACATCCGAATATATTTCTGCAAGAGGGAATAATTACAGCGCTGCAAATCTTATTGACCATGACTCCGAAACAACCTGGCAGGAAGGTGAAGAAGATGCAGGTATTGAACAACAATTGACTTTTGTTTTTGCAGAACCTGCTATTGTAAGCGCGATTCGACTGGAAAATGGAAAAAGAACGGACACAGAGGCATTTTATGGAAATAACAGAGTAGCTTCTTTTTCTATATTCAGCGATGATTCTTCGCTTGTAGAATTGCCGGATACGGACAGAATACAGTATATCGTGTTTGAGAATCCTATCATGGAAAGTCAGGTAACGTTAGTTTTAAAAAGCGTATTTGGTGGTACGAAGTGGAATGATACATGCATTACAGAAGTAACTTTTTATGAATAAGTATTGATATAAAAATAAGAAGCGTGTTCTTTCAAAATATCGGGAAAGAACACGCTTTTATGTATTATATTATTGCAGTTCAATAGTTTCGCCAGTAGCATCTTCATTGTCATGAAGAAGCGTATCTAATAATTTATTCTCTATGATTTCTTCGTGGACGGTAATATTCTCACCTTCTGGAATCTCACCTACAAGAACATAGCCAATGTACTGTATACGGGTCATTGCTCTTGTATAGTATTCATATGCAATAGTGGCATCCTGTTCACGAAATTCTTCCGCTTCATAAGCAGCATGATAGTAGGATACCGCGTTAGTCATATTGGTGCTTGCTTCATCAGCAAGATCTTCAATGCTTTTGTATTGATCCGGAACAGATAATTGAGCAAGGTTTTGAAATTCAGCATCAAGATGATCAAGAATTTCCAGCAGTTGTTCAGAAGCATCATCACTAGAAGTATCTATGGCATTTATCTGTTCATCAGCATCCTGAATCATGGTGGTGAATTCAGAAATGGAGGAGGAAAAATCCGCTAATTCCTTCTCTTCATCTGTTTTACCGCAACCACTAAGACATAAAACAGTTGCTATCGTTGCTATTAATTTCCAGTTTCTATTTCTAATCATAATAAATTCCCTTATAAATAAATGCGTTTTATGTTATAAAATGACCTTTATAATTTAACATAATATCCATATAAAATCAATATGAGCAGCACTTTGGAAAAATATATGAAAAATACCAGTGTTGAATTGTATACATAAAAGAATAAACTTCTAGACGAAATCTGTAAAATAATAAAATAAATGGTTTACTTAACTTCTTGAATTATGTATAATTATCTGTACACGTGAAGAAAGTACCTCACGTGTAGATTATGACATTTGATTGAAAGGATAAGAGTGAACATTATGATCGGTGCTGACGCAATGGTTAAATGTTTGGAACAGGAAGGGGTAACAACGGTATATGGATATCCAGGAGTGGCTATCTGCCCGTTTTATAACAGTATTCTTGATTCAGACGTAAGAACAGTTTTAGTTAGAACAGAACAAAATGCTGCCCATGCAGCAAGCGGAGAAGCCCGAGTCACAGGTAAGGTGGGAGTTTGTGCCGTTACAAGCGGTCCTGGTGCGACCAACCTGATTACCGGTATCGCAACAGCATTTGCAGACAGCATTCCTATGGTATGCATTACCGGACAGGTTAAGAGCGAGCTGATTGGAAGCGATGTTTTCCAGGAAGCAGATATTACAGGAGCCGTTGAATCCTTTGTAAAATACAGTTACCTTGTAAAGAATGTAGAAGATATTCCAAGAATCTTCAAGGAAGCATTCCATATTGCGAATACAGGAAGAAAAGGTCCTGTTTTAATTGATGTACCTATTGATATTCAGAATGCACAGCTTAAGAACTTCAAATATCCAGAAGAAGTAAATCTTAGAACCTATAAACCAACCGTTAAGGGACATGCTGTACAGATTAAGAAGGTCATCAAGGAACTGGAAAAAGCAAAACGTCCTATTATCTGTGCCGGTGGCGGAGTACATCTGAGTGATGCTGTAGAAGGACTTCGTGAATTCTCATATAAATATAAGATTCCGGTAGTTTCTACCATGATGGGTATTGGTGTTATGCCTACAAAAGACCCTATGTATTTTGGAATGGTAGGAAATAATGGAAAAGCATATGCAAATCGTGCCATGAATGAATCCGACCTGTTAATCATGGTGGGAGCAAGAGTGGCAGACAGAGCAGTAAGCCAGCCAGACCTGATTACAGAGAATAAGATATTAGTACATATTGATGTTGACCCGGCTGAAATCGGTAAGAATGTTGGACCTACGATTCCGCTGGTTGGTGATGCCAAGAATATTTTTGAAGATTTTAAGAATCAGGAATTTACATGCAATCATGATGAATGGATTGAAACATTAAATGAATATAGAGATAACATGATTCAGAAGCGTAATCCAAATGCTGACTATGTTGATCCGGCTAAATTCATTGAGATGCTTTCTGAGGAAATGCAGGATGATGCTGTTTATGTTGCTGACGTTGGACAGAATCAGATTTGGTCATGCAACTATCATATTGTAAAGGATGGCCGATTCCTGACTTCTGGTGGTATGGGAACTATGGGATATTCCATTCCAGCAGCTATGGGAGCTAAGAGAGGCGATAAGTCTAAGCAGGTTATCGCTGTTTGTGGTGACGGTTCATTCCAGATGTCCATGATGGAGCTTGCAACGATTATGCAGCATGATATTTCTGTTAAAATAATTGTTATGAAAAACAATTACTTAGGCATGGTAAGAGAATATCAGCATTATACCTATAAGGATCATTATTCTGTCGTAGATATTAAGGACGGAACACCGAATCTGGAAAAACTTTCTGCAGCATATGATATCCCATTCATTCGTGTGGAGAATATGACAAATGCCAGAGAACAGATTAAAGAATTCTTAAGAGAAGATAAGACCATGTTGATGGAATGTCTTGTTGATCCAATGGATCTTGTAAAGTAGTCAACGTGAAAGATAAATCTTTCACGTGCAAATTTGTACCTGCGGTCCAAAGTTTGCAGGTATGGAAAGGTCAAGGTTATTCTTATGAAAAGAATATATTCAGTTTTAGTAGAGAACAGAGCCGGCGTACTTTGTAAGGTATCAGGATTGTTCTCAAGAAGATGCTTTAATATTGACAGCCTTGTTGTGGGTGAGACAGAAGACCCTGATGTATCCTGTATGACCATTGTCAGCTCAGGCAATCAGAGAACGATTGAACAGATAGAGAAGCAGCTTAATAAAAAGATTGATGTTATTAAGGTTAAGACTTTTGAGGAACAGGATAGTATTAGTCGAGAATTGATGCTGCTCAAGGTTAAGTTTAACCGCAATAATAGAAAAGATATCATGGAAATCTGTGATATGATGAAGGCAGAAATTGTTGATGTATCCAGCAATCTGATGATGATTCAAATCTGCGCAGCGCCAGATAGAATTAATGTTTTTCTTGATTTATTAAAATCAATCAGCATTGTTGAGATTGCGCGTACCGGAACCGTAGCACTTCCAAAATGTACAGAGAATTAGTATATCAAAAATAATTGTTTTGAATATACATGGGAGTTACATAAAGTACTTGCTTGACAATCAACATAAAGGTTGCTACAATAACGAATGTATGCAGCGCGGATTGCGGAATACATAATCTGCGCAAAAGGAGTGTATTTTTATGCAAAATAGAGTCTTCCAGCTTTTGGTTGATAATAATGCCGGAGTTTTAAGCCATATTTCAGGTCTTTTCTCCAGGCGAGGATATAACATTGAAAGTATAACAGCAGGTGTAACAGCTGATCCAAGATTTACAAGAATTACCATTGTTGCCTCCGGTGACGAAGAGATTCTTGATCAGATTGAGAAGCAGGTTGCCAAGCTGGTAGATGTAAGAGATATTCATGAATTAAAGCCTGAAAAGAGTGTTTACAGAGAACTTTGTCTTATTAAGGTAAAGTCAACACCTGAAAAGAGACAGGGTGTTATCGCTGTTGCAGATATATTCAGAGCAAAGATTGTCGATGTTAATGTTGACAGTTTAATTGTAGAGTTAACAGGTAACCAGTCTAAGATTGATGCATTTATTGGTTTGTTACAGGATTATGAGATCCTTGAGATTGCAAGAACCGGTATTGCAGGACTTGGAAGAGGTACCGAAGATGTTATCTATCTTGAGTAACTAATAGTGAAAGAAATATTTTTCGTTCGCTTTTAAGCTAATATTTTATACATATTTCTAGGAGGAAATAAAAATGTCAGAAGCAAAGATTTATTATCAGGAAGATTGTAATTTATCTTTATTAGAAGGTAAGACAATCGCAGTTATCGGTTATGGTAGCCAGGGACATGCACATGCATTAAATGCAAAGGAGTCCGGATGTAACGTTATCATCG
>CAYUKO010000066.1:0-20550 GCA_964445375.1 uncultured Roseburia sp. | reverse complement strand
CTCTGTTTTACACAACAACTGGTCATTGAGCCAGAAGGGGTTCTGAACAGATACTTCATGTTTTAAATAGAAGCCCGGCGCTTGAAAGCTAAAGGTATCCACAAAGACATATTTACAGCCTCTTTTTAATGCTTCTTGTTCCATTTCCTCTAAAAGCTTACTTCCTGTTCCGCATCCTCTCATGTCCTCACTTACCCACAAATATTCAATGCAAAGCCAATTTCCAAATATTTCACCGGTCAGTCCTGCTAACTTATTTCCTGATTCATCTTCCACAAATATACCAATCGGAACATTTTCAGAAGGTTCACGTTTTGCCATATTAAACTTTTTCAACTCCTGATAAATCTCAGCTACATCTTGTTCCGAAACATTTTCTGTTATTCTGAATTTCATATTCATAACCATACCTTTCTGCATACCTCAACGCTCGTTAACCCAAAAAGGCATCACCTTATCCAAAAGTGACGCCTTTTTTGTTTTCATTATTCTACCATATTTTCTTTTTTCTTAAAATAGATAACTGCAACTCCTGCCACAAAAATGACAACCACAATACCTGCGATAATAAATGGTAATGGAGAAGACTTCTCCTGTAACTGTTCTGCTGCAAGAGGGGTTGCTTCATCCTCTACAGTTGTAGCCTCTTCTTCAACAGAAACGGTTGTTTCCTGCTCCTGTACTTCTTCTTCGCTTGTTACTGCTTCACTTGTCTCTTCTGTAACATCCTCTGTGATGGATTCAACAAAAGCTTCCTCAATTTCTGTTTCTACAACTTCTGCTTTTTTTGTTGTAGCCTTTTTCGTAGTCTGAGACTTCTCTGTAGCTGCTGGCTGTTCTACAACTGCCTGTTCGTCAATTACTGGCTGTTCTGCCAATGGTACCTGCTGTTCTGTAATTTCCTGAGCTGTTGTCTCCTGCTTTACCGTTTCCTGTGTTGTTGCCACAGTTGTACTTGAGCTGCTTGACTGACTCTGGCTGTCGGAAGACTGACCTCCTGATGAGCTTGTCTGTCCCTGAGAAGTTGATGAGGAGCCTGTAACCTTTACAGCTACTTCAAAATCATCGCTACGGTTATACTGCTCTACCGTAACCGTAATCACTGCATTTCCTGCTTTCTTACCTGTTACCGTACCATCTGCACTTACCGTTGCAATAGAAGTGCTGCTGCTCTTATAGCTTACTTCTGCATCTTCAGCAAGGTTATTTACTGTAATCTTCTTGCTTGCAGACGCTTTTACTTCGACATCCTCTACCGTTGGTGCATCCTTAATACCAAATGTTACATCTACATATTTCTCTACATCCATGTAGTAAAGAACGATTCCACCAGATACAAAATCATCATATGCCTTTGTATCAAATATCATCTTGCATGGCCATCCTTCTAAGGTTACCATTCCGTTGTTGGCAGTTTCATCTACCCATGTTCCATATGCACTTCCGCCTTCCGGCATATCCAGATACTGAGAAGGAATGCTTGTCTCTCCTGCATATAAGCAAATGGTTGTAGATGCATCAATGGCATCCGCTTTTACTTCCAAATCAGGATTGCTTGTTACCTTATTTCCGTCTACATTTAACCAGATATATGCAATCTGACCATCGTAGAATTCTACCTTTAACTTCATGAGTCCATCTTTTACGGATGCATCTGCAAAGAATGCACTTAACAGATTAATGGTTTCCTTTTCATAATCTACACCAAAGGAACCGTCATACTGTAAATAATCCCACCAGTCTGAGTTAGGACCTACTTTTCCACTTGCCTGATATGCTGTAACCCTTCTTACGACACTGCCATTAAAATCAACTGGAATCTGGATTCCTTCTTTTGTTCCCTGTGCTTTTCCAGCGACAGGTGTGTCATATTTTACGAAGTACTCATGCCAGTTTGCACCGCTGCTGAACTCCATAACAAGTTCTGCAAAAGTTCCATAACCTGTTTTCTTCGCAAACATGGAATTGATATATTCTTTTTTCAGAGTAACAACTGCATCTTTACTATTATATGTATAATCGATACCCTGTGTAAGACCCTGGATTCCTCTAAATGTATTGCCATTTAACGTAAGTGCGACTTCTACGTCTTCCTGAATCTCTTCCTTAAAGTACAAGGTATCAAGTCCTGTTGCATAGGAAGAACGTCCTGTCATGCTGTTTTCCAGCATTTCTCCAACCGTTGGCTTCTTCCATGTATAAGAACCGTTTGTTCTATTGATACCAGAACCGTTATCCCAGAATACGAGACATACGTTATTCTGTCTTGCAAGCTCATTCATGTACTCATAATACTTAAGCTCTTCACCTGTCTGCAGACAACCTTCTGATGCATCATATCCAAGAAGACCATATTCACCGATGATTACACCGATTCCATTAGAGATAAATTGCTTTTGTAAGGTACTCATGAGGTTATCAGCTGCATCTCTTGGTGTATAGCTTTCGCCATTATTCTGCCATAATTCTTCGTCAAAGCTTGTCTTTCCAAGGTTTGCACTGTATACCCATTCACTGTAATAATGAACGGTTACGATTACATTTTCATCATCTAACTGTTTAATGAAATTATATAAAGGTACACACTTTTCATAGTTTGTATAAACGGATGGAATCACAATCATACGCTCTTCATTACCCTTTGTTCCACGGATAATGTCATAAGCAGCCTGATTGATTGCATCCAGCTTCTGCTGTGCATTTTCTTCAAAATCCGGCTCGTTGATTGTTTCAAAACATACCTGTTCCGGAAGATCTGCCATATATTCTGCAAGCTGCTTCCAGAAGTCTGTATACATTCTGTACTCTTCGGAAGCCTTATCGCCATCCCAGTACTTTAACCAGATCCAGGAATCATGATGAATGTTAATCATAACATAGAATCCTTCATCCACTGCCCAGTTTACAACTTCCTTATAACGTGCTAACCATTCTTCGTTAATAATGTACTTGTATTCATTTTCACCAGCATTTTCATTAACGGTATATCTGCGGTAAACAGTAAAAGGAATACGAATACTGTCATAACCTTTTTCCTTCACTGCAGTAATTAACTCTCTTGTTACGGTTGGGTTACCCCATGCAAGTTCTCCGCTATCCTCTACCTCTAAATCAGCATCAAAGCCATCAAAAGAGTTACCAAGATTCCAGCCGGAACCCATTGCCTTTACATAATCTAAAGAAGCTCCTTCTTTCTTAGAACTTTCTTCCTTTTCACTCTTTGCGTAGAATGTAATTGCTCCATCCTTCTTATCCAGTGCAAGATATGCATTGTCACTGCTACAGATTCTTACTTCCGGGTCAATGTTCCAGATATTTGCTAATCCGTTTGCATTGTTTACACCAGGCTGTAAAACCGGTGCTGTTTTATAAGTTAACTCATAACCATTTACAATAATCTTATTTACTGTTACTGTCATTTCACTGTCGGAAATTGGCATGATATAACCAGGATTCTTCAAACCTTCTTCGTAATCAAAGGCAAGTTCGAAAGAATAATCACCATCTTCATCAAGTTTAACGGTGGTTGCTTTCTCCTGCCAGCTTGCTGCCTGAGCCTTCCATTCAAAAGAAGCTGTAGAATCACTATTCTCTACTGTAACTTCATATTTTACAGAAGTAATTGGCTCTGTTTCCATGCTGACTTCTTCTGTAGTCTCTTCTTCTACGGTTACTTCCTCCGTAGTTTCCTCCTCGGTTGTTACTTCCTCTGTGGTCTCTTCTTCCGTGGTTGTTTCCTCTGTAGTCTCTTCCACAGTTGTCTTTTCTTCTGATGTAGTTTCCGTAGAAGTACTTTCCTCTGATTCCTCTACACTAGAAGATTCTTCGGCTTCTGATTTTTCTGTTTTGGACTCGTCTGCTTCCTGTTCTTCCTCCTCAGATTCTTCATCCACATCCTGTGCAACATAAGAAGTGATTTCTGTTTCCTTCCCTTCATTCTCAGCATTTACCGTAATTCCAGCACCTGGAATTCCTGTCACTAATAGCATAAATGCCAAAATGAATGCTAAACTTCTCCTTACCCTCTTCAATGATATTATCTCCCATTTCCATTTATTGGCATACTGAGTGTAACATAAGAGCCGAAAAAGAAACATGTTCAAAATCTGACATTTTATACATGAAAAAACAGAGATATTCTCTGTTTTTTGTGGTTAAATACTTAATTTTTTATTTTTGCACATCAATTGCATCTCATAATGCACAAAACCACTTTTACAAATCGCTTTTTCTATTGCAATTTGCAAAAGTGGTTTTTATTTTTATCTATTATGACTATAACAGATATCCTTTTTTCTTCAGTTCCTGCTCGATAACGTTCAGTGTTTCTTCACTATCTGCCTCTACGTTATGATAGTGAACACCACCTGAAGTGAGATTCTTCAAAGGCTTTGACTTTCCACTTCGAATCTCTTTCACAAATTCCTGAACATGACGTCTGCACTGAATAGGAAGATCAGCACGAATGGTACCATATACTTCATGCTTAATGATCACATCAATTACCTTTCCACCCATATCTACAATGGTGTTGAGCTCATCTTCTATCTGCTCATCGGTATGAGATACCTTGTACTTTCTACAATAGGCAGATCCTTTTATGTTCTGACGTTCCTGCGGAATATCTCTTGGCTGTGTTGTACTGTTATTCTGTCCATGGAGGCTTATATATCCCTTTGGAGTCGCATATACTTCATGATGTGCAGCACGAAGCAATGCCATGTCTTGTACGATAACCTGGCGGCTTACCTGATATTTCTTGGCAAGAGCTGCTCCCGATATTGGCGCATCCGCCTCACGAATCGTATTCAGCAATCCATTTCTTCTTTCTTCACCTGTCATGAATAGTATCAAACCTCCTATTCTACGCTATGGAGATTCTTCAAAGACACATCAAGAATAGGAGCAGAATGTGTCAGCGCACCGCTGGAAACATAATCTACACCAATATCAATGATTTTAGCGATATTCTCCTTTGTAATATTTCCAGAACACTCTGTTTCCGCTTTTCCGGCTACCATTTCAACAGCCTTCTTCATATCCTCATGAGACATGTTGTCAAGCATAATGATGTCCGCACCTGCATCCAGTGCTTCCTGTAACATAGTAAGGTTTTCAACCTCTACTTCAATCTTACGTACAAAAGGAGCATATTCCTTAGCAAGCTTCACGGCATTTGCTACACCGCCTGCTGCTCCAATGTGATTATCCTTAATTAAGATTCCATCAGAGAGATTATAACGATGATTGTAGCCACCGCCTGCCTTTACCGCATATTTCTCGAAGATACGCATATTAGGAGTTGTCTTTCTGGTATCCAATAACTTTGTCTTGCTTCCCTCTAAGAGCTTGGATACGCTTCTGGTATAAGTAGCAATTCCGCTCATTCTCTGTAAATAATTGAGTGCTGTACGCTCGCCGGATAACAGGACACGAATATCACCTGTAACCTCTGCAAGTAAATCACCATTCTTTACTTCGTCTCCATCCTTGAAATACATCTTTACTTCGGTTTTTTCATCTAAAAGCTCAAATACTCTCTGGAAAACAGGAAGTCCTGCGATTACACCATCCTGCTTACAGATTAAATCTACTTTACCCTTCTTTGCTTCTCTCATAACAGCATTGGTCGTTACATCTTCACTGGAAATATCTTCCTGTAATGCCATCATAATCAGATTATCTACATTTAACTTTGTTGTAATTGCGTTCATCATCTTTGCATTCTCCTTTTTATCTTTGCAAATTTCTCATGCTTTCTTCTCTTCGAATCTCTTCCCAGATAATTTCTTTGTTATTTTGATAGAATTTATCCAAATCCTTATATTCTTCAACAGTAAGCTGGTATACATCTGCCAGCTCTTCGATAGATAGGTTTACATAATCTGTAAATCTGGCTTTATGCGGATTCTTCTTGTCTTCTTCATCTACAATAGCCATATGTAACGCTGCATTTTTGGCAAAAACAAGACTTTCCAATAAGGAATTACTTGCCAGTCGGTTCTTACCATGTACGCCATTGCAACAAGTCTCTCCTGCCGCATACAGATGCTTCATGGAAGTATGGCTGTTTCCATCAACATAAACACCACCCATAAAATAGTGCTGTGCCGGAACAACCGGAATCCATTCCTTCGTTACATCATAGCCTTCCTCTAAGCATTTCTTATAAATATTCGGAAATCGAACCGTGATATCCATATCCTTGATCGGAAGCATGGAAAGCCATACATAATCGGTTCCATCCTTCTTCATCTGTTTACGGATTTCCTGTGTCAGCAAATCTCTTGGAAGCAGCTCGTCTGCAAAACGATTGCCATTTTTATCATATAAATGTGCTCCCTCTCCACGAACAGACTCTGAAATCAGGAAACGACGCTCTTTTTTCTTAGAATAGAGCGTTGTTGGATGAATCTGCACATAGTCCACATTCTGCAAACGGATATTATGGCGCAAGGACAATGCAAGCGCATCTCCTGTCAAATGAGGGAAATTCGTAGAATTCTCATAGATTCCACCGATTCCACCACATGCCCACATCACATGCTGCGCAAAAACAGGCTGCAGCTCTCCATCTTTGGTTTTTATTAAAATTCCATCACAACAATTCTCACGGCATAAAATATCTACCATGGCAGCGTGTGTCATAATGGTAATATTCTCTCTTGTCTTAACTTCTGCAAGCAGTTTTGAAGTAATTTCTTTTCCAGTAATGTCATCATGATAGAGAATTCTATTGGTGGAATGTGCTCCTTCTCTTGTATAAACAAGCTCGCCGTCTTCTCTTGCAAAATCAACGCCATATTCTATCAGCTCGTTGATTACTTCTCTGGAAGAACGAATCATAATATCTACGGATTCCGGTCGGTTTTCATAATGACCAGCACGCATAGTATCTTCATAAAAGCTGTCATAGTCTTCTTCATTTTTCAATACACAGATACCACCCTGTGCAAGAAAGGAATCGCTTTCCTCTAAATCACTCTTGGTAATCATCAGGATATCTCTGTCCTTTGGAAGATGCAGAGCAGTAAAACAGCCTGCAACACCACATCCAACTATGATAACATCATATTGTCTTTTCATATTTTCTCCTTGTTTCGTTGTTATAACGAAAGCTCTAACATACGCTTCATCGGCTCATGTGCTGCTTCCATTAATGCAGCATCCATGATGACTTCCGGATTTTCCTGCTCTAATACATCGATAATCTTGTCCAGAGAAATCTTCTTCATATTAGGGCAAACCTGCATATTTCCTGCTGTATAGAAGGTTTTATCCGGGTTACGCTTCTTAAGCTCATACAAAACGCCCATTTCCGTTACAACGATAAACTCTTTTGCATCGCTTTCTGTCGCAAACTTGATAATTCCTGATGTACTTCCTATGTAATCAGCCATGGCAGTTACCGCCGGCTTACATTCTGGGTGAACCATAACTAGTGCTTCTGGTCTTGCCTTCTTAGCTTCTTCTATCTGTTCTACCGTAACTGTATGATGAACATGGCAGAAGCCATCATTGAAAATAAAATTCTTCTCTGGAAGCTGGTCGGCAATGTAATGAGCCAGATTCTGATCCGGGATAAAGAATATATTCTTATTTGGTAATGCCTTTACAATCTTTAATGCATTAGCTGAAGTTACACAGACATCGCTGGCAGCCTTAAGCTCTGCGGTAGAATTTACATAGCAGACAACGGCAACATCTTCATACTGCGCTCTGACTTCCTGAATCTTCTCTATGCTTGCCATATGTGCCATTGGGCAATCTGCATCTGCTGCCGGAAGGAGTACCTTTTTATTCGGATTCAACACCTTTGCACTTTCTCCCATGAAAGCAACACCACAAAGTACAATCACGTCCGCATCAATCTTGGTTGCCATATCACTTAAATAGTAAGAATCGCCAATGTAATCAGCAATCTCCTGAACCTCGTCCTCTACATAATAATGTGCCATGATCACGGCATTCTTTGCCTTCTTAAGCTCTTCGATTCTCAGCTTCTTCTGTTCCATGTTTCTCTCCTATCTCTATATTACGGAAATTTGCTTCATTTTTATATCACACTTGAATGGAGTATATCATTTTTCTTTACAGGTGACAAGACACTCAGGGGAATTTTGTTAAAAAAATAACGACATCTTATCTCACCTCAAAAGGGGTTTCTCTACCTTCCATGAAATCCTTCGCGCAGACAATGGAATTCTCTACCATATTGGCAACTGCTTCGTCCGTATAGAAAGCAGTATGCGGTGTAATCAATACGTTAGAATATGAGCGAAGGATTGCAAGCTGTGGATTGTTGAGTGGTTCACCCATGCGGTTAAAATAGTAAAGTCCGCTCTCATGCTCTACCACATCAAGCCCTGCAAAGCCAACCTTGCCCTCCTCAATACCATCAATTAACGCCTGGGTATCTATCAGAGAGCCTCTCGCACAGTTAATCAACATAACGCCCGGCTTCATTTTGGAAATGGCATCTGCATCAATCATATGATAATTCTCCTGGGTTGCCGGAGCATGAAGGGTAATGATATCGCACTCTCTAAAAATACGCTCCAGCGTCGTATATTCTGCATATTGCTTGACTTCATCACTTTCATAAATATCATACGCAAGCATCTTACAGCCAAAGCCTGTTAAATCCTTGATTACGGTTTTACCGATTTTGCCCGTTCCGATTATTCCAACCGTACAATCATGTAATTCACGTCCGATTTTCCCCTTTAAGGTATAATCCTGAATACTTGCTCTTTCCAGACAATGCTTTACCTTCCTACAGCCCATGAGCATCATCATGACCGTGTGGTCAGCCACACTTGCTGGAGAATAGGTGATATGAATAACACCCATACCAAGACTTCTTGCGTATGCCCAGTCAATATGATCGTAACCTATCGTTCTTGTTGCGATACAACGAATGCCAAGTGCATGCCATTTATCTATCATTTTCTGATCAATGACCGTTGTAATGATATCTACGACATCATATCCCTTTGCAAGCTCCAGATTATCCATACACGGAGTTTCCTTCGTGTATGCCCATTCTATTCCATATTGTTCACAATATTTTTCAAAAAATGGAAGCTCATCAAAATCTCTCATGCTGTATACAAATAATTTCATACCTTTATACCTCTCTTCTTATGCCTTCTGTTGTACCTGTTCTTCTTCTGTCTTGCTACTCGATTTTACTGGATTCTTATACATATAAATAATGAAAATGACTGCCGTAATGATAAATGGCATTCCGGCTACCAGACCTGTCGGTGCCGGTCCTATGAAGAAGTTTCCACCATCCTTGGTAAAATAAGCTGCCTGCGACATTATCACATTGACGGCACTGCTTGCAAAAACAGCAGGAAAGATACTTCCTGAACGTAAGCTGACAAAAGAATAAATACATCCTGTTACCATACCAAATACACACATCGCAAGAATTCCTGTCACCGGGTAGCCCAAATAACCATCACCATAGAAGTAACCAATAGTAACTAATGGTGCATACCACAAACCACTCGCCAAACCGGAAAGCAGCATGGCAGGAATCGATCCAAACTTACGATAAAGCTTGGGAAGCAGATAACCTCGAAAGCCCCATTCTACGCCAAAGCTGTTCATGATATCAAGAAGCGGTGCAATAAAAACATTCATCAAGAGATTCGTCTTAAAAGCTGCGGTAATATTTGCGGCATCCATGGTAGAACCATTTTCCATGGCACTTTGCACGAAGTTTGTCATCTGTGGATCATAATTGTCTTTGAAGATAAGAAAATATAAAATGGCACCAAGAAAGCTTAACGCCATTGTACCAAACCATCCAAAAAGAAAACAGAACTTATGCTGTGAAAAGTTAAACTGAAAGCCAGAATGTGAAAGACCTTCACTGGTAAGTAATCTTGCAACTAACGCACCAATTGCCGGAGCAAACATAAGCGAACCTATCATTTCCACGGCTTCCGATACAGTATCTACATCATTGCTGCGATACATGGGAATAATAGCTCCAAACTCCATGAGCCAGCACACACCAAAGGTTATTAGAAGAAAAATAACGATTCGCTTTGTTTCTACCTTCGGGTCATCTACACCTATAAGTTTTCTTTTCTGTGTCTTATCTTCCATTTTATAACCATCCCTTTCTCCACTACTTTATCTCATTTGCCATCCTGTAGAATTGATGATAGATTCCCTCAAGCTCCATCAATTCATCATGATTACCTTCTTCTACAATTCCTTCATCTGTTAACACCAATATTCTGTCTGAGTTTCGAATACTGGATAATCTGTGGGCAATTGTCAATGTGGTACGTCCTTTTGCAAGCTCATTCAATGATTTTGCTACCGCATATTCACTCTCGTTATCAAGGGCTGAGGTTGCCTCATCCAGAATAATAATCGGCGGATTCTTCAAGAACACGCGGGCAATACTGATTCGCTGCTTCTGTCCACCCGAAAGCTTTACACCTCGTTCACCGACATAGGTGTCATACCCATCTTTTAATTCTCTGATAAACTCATCTGCACCAGCTCTTTTTGCAGCCTCCATAACCTCTTCGTAAGTTGCTCCCGGCTTACCGTAAGCAATATTTTCATATACGGTTCCGGAAAAGAGATAAACCTCCTGCTGCACAACACCAATATTCTGACGAAGACTCTTTAACGTAAACTGGTGAATATTCTTACCATCCAAGGTAATATTTCCTGCGGTCACATCATAAAACCTCGGAATCAGATTACAAAGTGTTGTCTTTCCGCCACCAGAAGGGCCAACAATGGCAAGCTTTTCTCCTGCATGAATGGTCAGATTCAAATGTTCAAATACTTTATTATGGTCATCGGGATATTCAAAGCTTACATCCACAAAAGCAATTTCTCCCTTTGGATTCTTTAACTCCACCGCATCCGGTTCATCGAAAATCTCAATATCCGCATCCATAATCTGAACAAATCGTTCAATACCGGTAATGCCTCGCTGGAACTGCTCCATGAATTCAATAATTTTACGAATGGTTGCGATTAAGGTTGATACATACATAACATACGCCACCATATCGCCCGGCAAAATCTGCCCTTTCATCAGAAAATATCCGCCACCCAAAATAACAACCAGATTCATCAGACCATCAAAAATTCTCGTTGAGGTACTAAAGATTCCCATTACCCAATAGCCATTTTTCTTAAGCTTTAGAAATTCCTGATTTCCTTCTTCAAATTTGGCATTTTCAATGTCTTCATTAGCAAAAGCCTTTACCACCTTTTGCCCTAAAAGACTATCTTCTATCTTGGCATTCAACTCACCAATCTGATTACGCTGCTTTGCAAATACGGTTTTCATCCTCTTATTTAAGATACGACATACCACAATCATAATCGGTACAATGATAAATACCATAACCGTAAGCAGAAGATGAATTCTTGCCAGAATCAGAAAGGAAATGACTAACTTAATAAATGCAATAAAGAATTCTTCCGGACAATGATGCGCAAATTCCGTAACGTCAAATAAATCATTGGTAATCCTGCCCATAATCTGTCCAACCTTGGTATTGTTAAAATAAGTATTAGACAACTGCTGTAAATGAGCATAAGCGTCTCGACGCATATCTGTCTCAATCTTTGCACCCATGACGTGTCCCACATCTGCCATATAGAAATTAGCGATACTGTCAATGATACGAAGGACAAAGTACAAAAGCCCAAGTCCTGCTATCATGTTCACACTAAGAAGTGCCACATCCTGCAATGCGGTATTCGTAATCTGACGGATAATCAGTGGAAGTACAATTTCACACACTGTCGTCAGCGCCGCGCAGAATAAATCCATACATAACGTTTTATAATAAGGTTTAAAATAAGGCAGAAAACGTTTGATCAGCTCACTTGTCTTATATTCCCTTGTATCCATAATGCCTATCTCCTTTTCCCGTAACTACCACTACATTATAGCAATTTCCTAGTGATTAAAATATAACACTTCCCGCATTTCTATGAAAGCATTTCCATAAAAATTGAAGTACCTGTAGTCATCCTGTCAGGCGTAACAACCAGCAGCTTTTGCTTTAAAAATGGGCTAAGATTCTCCTTCACCTTATTCTTATCTTCTATCTCATAATTCCCTTGTGTCACGAGAATAATACACTTGCTTCTTGCATGATAGATCTTAAGATATGCACAAAGATCATCAAATTTTGGTGATTTATCCACGGTTACTTTTTCCAAATCCACAAATGGTTTTCCCATCTGGATAAAGGACATCGGCATAACCTCAGTAATAATTGGCTTTTCCAACTCCGAAGACCTCCAATAAACCACATTGCTTCTTACATTCTGGAAAATTTTATCATGCGCCTTTAAAGCTGCTACCATATCCTGTGTTGTAGATTTTATATATTCCATATCACTGGAACAGTCAAGGACAAATGCCATTTCCAGCTGCTGTTTACCAACCGGTTGATTACCCGGTGCATGCAAAATTTTATCTACATGTTTGTTGAGCTGTAACTTCTGTATCTGTGTTAGACTCATTGATTTTCTCCTTACGCTAATCTATGCGCACATTGTAACATAAAATTTATCCCTGTGCATTATACTTGATGTATTGGTTACTTTCGTGTATTATCATGTATGGAGGATTGACTATGATACATTTTGATAAATTACCATTAAATATACGTACACAGCATGCCTTTTCCAAGCTGAATATTGATTTTGCTTTTCAGCCTATCTTTTCCTTAAAAGATAATAAGCTGTTTGCTTACGAAGCTTTGATGCAGCCTGCAGAAGGTTCACTGGAAGATTTATTTGATTCCTATACCAGAAGAAGAGAATTACACACTTTGGAGCTTGCATCCTTTTTCGGTGCTACCCTTTCTTATAGTGAAAGAGGCTACGATGTGCCATTCTTCGTGAATTCTTTTCCTTCGGAAGTACTTCTTCCAAATGAATGGGAAGCCTTCGAACATTTCTTTCCGGAAGAAGTTCGTGGCAAGATGAAGATACAGATTATTGAATATCCGGAAATCATTTACATGAACTGGAATCTTAAGAAAAAGCAATTGCAGGAACGAAATATTACCATAGCACTGGATAACTATGGTGCCGGCTATAATGATATTACTACAGCATATATCGTAGAACCTCATATCGTTATGTTAGATAAATATCTGATTGAAAACATCGGAAAAGACAAGCACGTACAGCATAATTTCAAGAAGACTGTTGATATGTTCCACAAGGAGAATATCCTTGTTATGGCAAAGGGAATTGAGAGAAAAGAAGATTACGATTTTATTGCAACCACAGATGTAGATTATGTACAGGGCTTCTACTTAGGAAGACCGGAATAACTGGTTTGTCAAAAAGCGAGACATTTGCACCATGCAAACAGTCTCGCTTTTCTAATTTACTTCCTTATCTCACAATCTCATCCGAATCTAACAAAATGGTAAAAGGTCCATCATTTAATAACGAAACCTTCATATCTGCGCCAAAGGAACCATGCTGTGTATGGAAGCCTTTCTTCTGGATTTCAGCAATTATATATTCGTATAACTCATTTGCCATATCCGGCTTTCCAGCCTTAACAAAAGAAGGACGATTTCCCTTACGACAGTCTGCATACAACGTAAACTGAGAAATGATAAGAAATTCGCCATTTACATCTGCTGCCGCCAGATTCGTCTTCCCATCCTCATCATCAAAAATCCGAAGCTTTGTCAGCTTATCAATCATTTTATCTGCAATCTGCTCATTATCCGTATCAGACACACCTACAAAGACAAGAAGCCCATGCCCAATCTGTCCTATCATCTCCTGCTCTACCGTAACCGAAGCTTCCTTTACACGCTGTACAACAAATCTCATGCTAATAACCTTACCTTTCGCTTGTTCTTTGTCTAGTATAGCGAACTTTACTTTCTTTGCAAAGAAGAAAACGCAAGTCTTTTTTCTGCTTCCAGCATTACACGCTTTAATTTACCATTCGCAACACGAACCTTAATCTCTTGTGTCACCTTACTTTGCAAACCAACTTTCACGTTCTGTTCATCCCAACTAATATCAACAAGGATTCCTCCTCTGGCACGAAGACCATGTATTTCACCCTTCTTCCAATCAAAAGGAAGCGCAGGTAAGATATGAATCTCGTCATCATGACTTTGTAGCAGCATTTCCGCTACACCTGCCGTATATCCAAAATTACCATCAATCTGAAAAGGTGGATGCGCACATAAAAGATTCGCATACAAACCACCATGCCCGGAACTTTCAGGCTCAACCAGACGAAACAGATTTCGAATCATCTTCCATGCATGGTCTCCATCTTTTAATCTTGCCCACATAAATATCTTCCAAGCAAGGCTCCAGCCTGTTCCCTCATCACCACGAAGAAGCAGACTCTTCCTTGCAGCTTCTTCTAATTTCGGTGTCTTATGACCGATTCCCCTTCCCGGATGAAGTTCATAGAGATGAGATAAATGACGATGATGCTCATCAGCTTCTGCAAATTCTTCATTCCATTCCAGAATCTGCCCTCTGCTTCCAACCTTTACAGGCACCATATTCTCATATATTTCTCTAATTCTTTCTTCCTGCTCATCCGTTAACTGCAATCTCTCACAACATTCCAGATAATCTCTTAACAAATTACGGATAATCGCATTTCCATTCTCACTATAAAAAGCAACCGATGCTTTTTCTCCCTGACTCATAAACTCATTTTCCGGTGAAGTTGCAGGCGTAAAAGCATAACCCTCTTCTGTTTTAGAAACACCATGGATACAAAACAATACATTCTCACGTAATATCGGTTGAATCTCCTGCAAGTATTCCAGATTTCCAGAAAAAAGATAACCTTCATAGAGATTCCTGCAAAGCCACGCAAATCCAAATGGCCAGTAGCTCCACATTGCCCTTCCTACCGCTGGGGTTGTCTTTCTCCACACATCCGTATTATGAAATGCGCAGGCTCCCTCACAGTCAAAATATGCCCTTGCAGTCTCTCTTCCATCTACGAGCATTTCCTTACATAATGTAACAAGCGGCTGTGCTATTTCATCCAGATTGCAAGGCCCCGTCTGCCAGTAATTCATCTGCGTATTGATATTAATGGTATAGTCACAGAACCACGCCGGAATCAAGTCCTGATTCCAGATTCCCTGTAAATTCGCCGCTTGTGTTCCCGGCCTTGATGAAGCAATTAGTAAATATCTGCCATAATGAAACAGTAATGCCGCAAGATCAAGATCCTGCTTTCCTTCCTGTATCTGTTTCATTCTCTCTAATAAATCCTGCTTTTTATCATGCGTATCACCAAGAGAGAAAGACATCCTGTTATAATACTGCTGATATTCTGCTAAATGACTTTCGCGAATCTCATCATAAGTAAGTCCTACATAAGCCATATCTTTTTCTAATAAGAGTTCTGGGTCATTTCCTTCCAATTGTGGATGTTTACCAAACCCTGCAAAACTGGAGCGAATACCAAAATAAAGAGTCAGTCTGGTTGCCTGATTTACAACCAGCGAAGCCTCTCTTGCTTCCAGATATCCATCACACTTACTTACGATACCAAGCCCTTCGTATCTTACCCCCTGCTTCTTTCTTGCATAAGAAAAAAGAGAACTCTCATCTCCCGTTCCCACTTTCGTCAGATTGCTTCTTCCCGGACAACGGCCATATACCTTTAGTACACCTGTGGAAGCATCAAAACGATTCAGATATCCGCCTCCAGCCCATATTTTTAAGGAAAATGGCTTTTGGGCTTTGATCTCATATACAAGCATCTGATGAGGTTCACTGATCAGACATCTTCTCTCTACCAGACTTCCATGATTCTTGTAACGTATTGTAATCTCTGCGTTTTCTAAATCAAGCTCTCTTTCATATTCTGAAATATCTTCCTCTTCCAACATTTCCAAAAAGAGGTTACCAAACGGCACATACATCTGACTATCCGTAGATTTGTCAAAAAGCTCCTCTGTCAGCCTGGTTGCATCATCATAACGATTCTGCTTTGTAAGCTCTATGATTTTTTGCTGATACTCTTTTGGCATTTCCTGTTGTGTTCTTTCCGGATAGCCAGCCCAAAGGGTATCCTCATTTAATGCTATTTTCTCCGTCTTTGTTCCGCCAAATACAACCGCACCGATTCTGCCATTTCCAAGAAGCAAGCCCTCATGCCAGTTACCAGCCGGTTGTTTGTAATACATTTTCATTCACATAACCCCCAAAATACCCATTTATTCCTGCGTTGCCTGCTGCAATGCTTCTAGCACCTTTGGATAAACACACTCATAAGTCCTTCTGTCAAATAATCCAAGAAGTTCTCCATCTCCTGTAAAAGCTCCGTTATCCCACCAGATGCATGGAACGCCGATTTCCTTTGCCTTTGACACATAGTACATTGCCCACTGGGCTCTTTCTTCTTCATTATCTCGATTCATAGCAGCAAATTCACCGATAATAACAGGAATTCCCTGATCTATAAACATTGTTTTTAAATTGCCCATAATTGTATCAATCGCAGAGGTATCCTGATTCCACTCGCTTCTTCCATTGGGATTAAGTGCAAAATCATATGGCTCATAGGCATGTACGGAAACAATAATGCGGTTGTCATTTTCCGGCACTTCCACATGCTTGATTCCTTCCCAACAATTCGCCCCGTAACTTGGAATCATAAGTATTCGATATGGATTGGAGCCTCCACTTTGTCTAACGGTATCAATAAAGACCTGATTCAAGTGATTCACTACAGTCCAGCCTTCCTCGTCTCCACCAGTCCATTCTACACTTGTACCAACCTTTCTCGGCTCATTCTGTCCTTCGAAGATCAAATGCTCGTCATAATCCGCAAACACCTCTGCAATCTGTGTCCAAATCGCCTGCATTTCTATGGATGCCGCTTCTTCATTCTCTTGTTTCACTGTTTGACCGCAACCCATGATACAACCTGTAATCAGAGCTATTGCTATCATGACTCTTACTATATATTTTTTATCTTTTTTTAACATAATGAAATCCCCAAAATAAACATAATTTATATCTTTTTTAAAAATTAATTTAACTTTATCTGATATAACTATTATATCTCACTTACCAAAATCATGTATATAGTACTAATTAAAGCAAAGAGGTGTAAAAATTTTGCAACAGGCAGCTACTTACTCTTCTGTTTTTAACGGAAATGTTACTTGCCAATTGCCATCTATCCGGGTATTACAGGTTGTAAACTTGCCATAAAGCTCATAACCGGAAAGGTCTTCAGGAGATAGATTAAATACATACTCTTCAAAGCTGCCACATCGTTCTTCATCCCAAAAACCAACAGAATATTCACTCATAATCTTCTCTTGATCATCTTTCATAAAATACACATAGCCATGATTATCCGTTCTAAGAATGTCCTCATAATACACCTGAATATGTAACTGATTATTTACAAATCCCATTGCTGTTATGGATACTCCTTCCACAGGAGAGTATAACATTTCACCATCTGCTGCCAAATACGTTAAGCTCTCCCAGTCCGGTTCCTCTCCAAGATAAGAACTTCCCCTTAGATTTACCTCTTTCTGTGTTTTTGGATCGGTGCTCATGTTATGTAAGTCAAGCTCTGGTAACGTATCATCATATTGATATTTCCCACTTAGAATCTCTGTAACAGAAAAGGTCAGTTTGTCATTTTCTATAATCTGTTCCTCGCATTGTGTAATTTGTATCAGAAACATAGCAGAAGATGTCTTCTCATCATATTCCACCAAACTACAAGTCGAAATACAATCAAATGGTGTATTGATACAATAGCTGTCAAATAAATCCGTCGTAGCATCCAGACGATTGCTCGTCATATCTTCTAACATAATATAGATTACTGCCTCATTTTCATGAATATCGGCAGAAATAACCTCAATCTTGATTCCATTGTCTTCACATGACATTTTTACCGGTTTTAATTTCTGTGCCATTTCCGGTAAAATCTGATATAGCACTTCATACGCTGGCTGTACATTCGCTGCGGTCAGAATTGGAACCGGAATGGTTACACACAAAGTAACTGCAGCTGCAATCATAGCTGCCTTAACAAACAAATTCTCCTTTTGTATTTTTATAGATTCTCTTGCATCCAGAATTATTTCATCACGAATCATACCAATCGCATCCAATAAGATATCAGATTTCACAAAAAACACCTTCCTTTCTTAATCTGGTCAAAAGTTTTTTCCTTGTCCGATAAAGCATAGATTTTATCTTGCTTTGGCTACAATTGAATTGTCTGGCTATATCCGAAATACCATCCAGATACCAATATCTGCAGACAAACACTCTTCTCTCCATAATCGGTAATTCCTGAAGAAATACATCTAGAATCCGGGCAAGCTCTTTGGCTTCCAAGGTTTCATCAATCCCCTTCTTGTCAGGAATACATTCCAATAACTCATCCAATGCCAAAGCAGTTTCGCCTCCACCTCTTTTTTGCGCCCTGCTGTCTCTCCATTTCTTTAAGCAGATATACCTTGTAATCTTTCCTAAAAAAGTAGAAAGAATCTCCGGCTTATGTGGCGGCATACTATTCCAGGCATTCATATAGGTATCATTCACACTCTCCTTAGCATCTTCCTTGTTGTATAGTATGTTATAAGCTATTTTATAACAATAGGTACCGTATTTCCTTGCCGTCTCCTGAATCGCCTCTTCTTTTCGCTCCCAGTACAACGACACAATCTGACTGTCTTCCATGCTTTCCCTCCTTCTAAGTCCATAAAGAAGCTTCTACTATATTACCACCCAAAAATAAGACCCGGTTGCATTTTATGACACAAAAATCTACCACCCCAAATCCATAACATGTTAAAATAAGAATAACAAATACAGATGAGGAGCAAGATTATGACACCATATATCCATAAAGTACAATACTATGAAACTGATAAAATGGGAATCACACATCATTCCAACTATATCCGCTGGATGGAAGAAGCAAGAACACACTATCTGGCAGAGGTTGGCTGGCCATACGACAGATTAGAGCAAGAGGGCATGATTTCCCCTGTACTTTCCGTTGACTGCAAATATAAAGAAAGTACAACCTTTACCGATGAAATTGAAATCCAAACCACCTTACTGAGCTTTGGCCCGATACGTATGACCATTGCTTATGAAATGAAAAGCTTAAAGACCGGAAATGTTGTCTTCACCGGAACCACAGAGCACTGCTTCCTTGATGACAATGGAAAACCAATCCGTCTGAAAAAGGATGCTCCTGCATTCTATCAGGCAATGCAGGAACTGATTTGACGTTTATTTATTATGCAGATTAAAAAAAGAAATAAGTACGGCAAGTAACAATATAGATTACTTGCCGTATAAAATACACTGTATGAACTTGCGATTAATATAATTAGGGAAACGCTAAATACTTAATTATTTTTCCAAGAATTTAATCTTCTAAGTATTCTCCAACTGCCAATACATTATCCACCATATCCTCATATTTCAACATACTCACCAAGTTCCTCCCTCGATCCTCTCTTGGTAGCGGTATGTGTTACAACCATCTTTAGGATATCTTTGTGTACTTCTTCCTTTCTACTTTGAAACAATACATATAAATCATAGAAGTCTCTTGCCCTCGTCGTTCCTATATTTCTACGAATAATCGTTTCATATTTTTCGGCAAGTATTGTCTCCAAAGTATATGCCATAACAGGCACCTGCTTCTCTTCAAACAAAAACATCTGCAATACTTCCTGTGGCATGAGATTATTCTTTTTTGCAATATTACGAATTGCACCCTTTAACTGTTCTGGTGTCTTCATTCAAAATTCTCCTAAGCTAATACTTCCATATAATCACGAATCTTTTCCTCGATTCCAAACACTTTTGCATATTTTATAAGCCTTCTGCCATTATAATTTCCTTTAAAATACTCTTTTATTGCCTGCACATATAACTGCTTATCCACTTCTTTTTTCAACATTACCAAATCGCAGATACATCTTTCCTTATCATAAAGCATAACTTTATTTCCTAAGCTTGTGTCTGTGTAAGTAATTCCCAAATCCCATACTTCCTTTTGAACATAATAAAATTTCGTTTTTGCATTATCCTTTTTAATTCTAGTGCTATTAAATCCTTGTGGCACAGTCACAGAAATATAATGTGGAACTCTGTCTGACATTCCCCATAAATATAAAGCTGTTCCATATGAAAACACTATTTTTCCGCTTCGCTTTTGCAACAATGCATATTCATCCGGAAATTCGCCTGCTAAAGAATATAAACCTTTTGCTTCCTTTATCAATCTTCCATCCTCAACAAAATTTCTTATCAATCCTCTGTATATTCCCGCTTCTTCTATCTGTTTTGTTGTGACACTCCCGGCATTTTTTTCGCCAATCTCTTTTATCTTCTCAAAAATATTATCCATGTTAGCAGTCAAGGTTTTCACCGTCCTCTCACAATCGTGCTTTTATTTTATCATCTAAAATGCCGATTGTGAATATTCTTTTTATGAATATTATTCCTAGTATCTATTAATATATGCCT
>CAYUKO010000065.1:10370-20596 GCA_964445375.1 uncultured Roseburia sp. | reverse complement strand
CAGATAATATTATGTAAATTTACAGTTCTATTAACAGATGTAGGAGGGGCACAAATGTTTAGTTCAAACGTATACGATTATGTGAACGTGTTAGGAACGGCGTTGGATGCGACAGCAACAAGAAATGAAATTATTTCTAACAATATCGCAAATGTCAATACGCCAGACTATAAACGAAAGGATATTCGATTTGAAACAGAATTAAAGCATGCATTTGCACACTCCGATGAGAAGACTGTAGATGCAAGGGTACGACATTTGGATTTGGACGCTTTAGAACCTGAAGTATATACAGACTATGCAGATCTTTCTTATCGGTACGATGGCAATAATGTAGATATTGATAATGAGAATGCGATTCTTGCAAAAAACCAGATTAAGTACGAAGGTTTGATGACAAGCATGAATAAAGAATTTTCAAATTTGAAAATGGTTATGAAGTAAGGGGGATAAAGTATGGGAATATTTGATTCTTTTGATATCAATGCTTCGGGAATGTCGGCAGAACGTTACCGTATGGACATTATTTCACAGAATGTGGCAAATGCGGAAACGACAAGAACGGAGGATGGAACACCTTACGTGAGAAAGGTGGTTACTTTCCAGGAAAAACAGGACACAAAGAACAGAAACTTTTCACATATGCTGGATACGGCATTTAGCAATTTAAGCGGCAGACCAATTGGTCAGATTAATTCAGCAGAGCTTAGCAGCGCTGGGCAGGGCGTTAAAATCGGCGGTGTGTATGAAGACACATGGACAGAGATGAATATGGTATATGATCCATCTCACCCGGATGCGGATGAAAATGGTTATGTATCATATCCAAATGTGAATACCATTACAGAAATGACAAATTTGATTGATGCAAGCCGTGGATATGAAGCAAACGCAACCGCATTTGAAGCCAGTAAGTCGATTGCACTCAAAGGACTTGAGATGAGTCAGTAAGGTAAAAAGGGAAGATAAAAGGGGAGATAGACAATGACGATTACAGCAGCAAATGACATCAGTGACTTATATAACATAAGCTCTGAGGCCGTGAAAAATACCTTGTATGGTACCTCAGAAACGACAGATGAAAATCAGAATATGTTCGGAACACTTTTGAATGCGGCGATGAACAATATCAATGAAACGAATGGCTATCTGTCAGATCAGGAAAATGAAGAGTTAAAACTGGCAATGGGAATTACGGAAGATACACATGATTTATCCATTGCGATACAGAAAGCAGAAACAGCACTTCAATATACATTAGCAGTTAGAGATAAGCTGTTGACGGCTTACAATGAGATAATGCAGATTCAGATTTAATGGGGAATAAAAGAACCTGCAAAGTGGAAAAGGACAACAGGATGCACATAAGCGTGCGGACGTACAAGATGTACGTTGAGGATTAAGGGGACTTGAAAAGGAGACACTTGAGATGACTGACAAGGTGATGGAAATATGGAAAAAATTCTACGAAGGGGTAAAAGCGTGGTGGAATAAGTTCCAACCAAAGCAGAAAACACTCATCATATGTGTAGGGGCAGCGGTTTTGATTGCAATTGCAATTTTGGTTGCAGTGCTTACCAGAAAGCAGTATGAAAGCCTGGTAGTGTGTGAGTCTACCAAGGAAGCATCACAGATTCAGGAACTGTTAGAAGGAGATGGACTTGATTATAAAGTATCAAGCGATGGACTTTCTTTCCAGATTCTGAGTACACAGGTATCGGATGCAAACTTACTGCTTGGTGCGAATAACATTCCGACTACTTCATACTCACTTGATGATGTTTTGGATGGAAGCTTTTCTACAACAGAGGCAGATAAGCAGAAGAGATATCGTTTATATCTGGAAAGTCAGATGGAGGATGATCTTGAGAGCTATGCAGCAGTAAGTACAGCGACCGTACAGCTTACCATTCCAGAGGATAATGGTACATTAATTGCACAGAACCTTGAGACATACGCAAGTGTCTTATTGGAAATTGTGGATGGAGCAACCTTTACAGAGGAAAATGCAGCAGCTATGGCAAGATTTGTAGCTACAGCATTAGGAAATGATACAACAGATAATGTTACAATTACTGATGTAAATGGAACTATTTGGTTCCCAGTTGAAGAAACTTATGCTTCGATTGAAAAAGCGGACACTATGATGATGCTGAAGCAGGAAGCAGAAAGCCTGATTAAGAATGAAGTAAGAAAGGTTCTTCTTGGAACAAACGAATTTACACAGATAGAGGTTGCAACAAATGTTTCTATGGATTTCTCACAGACAGAAATCACAGAGCATAACTACACACCAGCTGATGGACAGGAACAGGGTGTTCTTTCCCATGAAGAGGTTTATGAATCAAATGCAACCGATACAACTGGTGGTGTGCCTGGAACAGATTCTAACTCAGAAACAGATTATATGATTGATGAATCAACCAATACAGATTCCAGCGTATATGAACGTAAGAGTGATTATCTTCCAAATGAGAAGATTACCACAACAAAGATGCCGACTGGAAAAATCGTATATGATGATTGTTCTGTATCAGTTGCAGCGGTAAGATATAAGATTTTACGTGAAGAAGATGCAAAAATCCAGGGACTTTTAGATGGAATTACATGGGAAGAATATAAGCTTGCAAATGATGTCAGAACAAAACTGGAAGTAGATGAAGATTTAGTAAGTGTAGTTGCAACAGCAACAGGAATCCCATCTAAGAATGTTACCTTCGTTGCATATGAGGAAATGCAGTTTATCGATGCGATTGAAGAAGAAGTATCTTATAAGGATATTATCCAGATTGTCTTAATTATTATCATCCTTGGTTTACTTGGCTTTGTAGTATTCATGAGCTTGAGAACAAAGAGAGAAGTAGAAGAGGAAGAAGAGATTTCTGTAGAAGAATTATTACAGTCTACACAGCAGGAAGAACTTGAAAACATTGAATTAGAACAGAAGTCAGAGGCTAGAAAGCTGATAGAAAGCTTTGTAGAAGAGAATCCGGAAGCGGTGGCTACATTGTTACGTAACTGGTTAGATGAGGATTGGGGGTAATCAAAAATGGCAGAAGAATTAAAAGGGGTACAGAAGGCGGCAATATTACTGATTGCACTCGGTCCGGAAAAATCAGCTATGATTTTCAAACATTTAAAAGAAGAAGAAATCGAAGATTTAACATTAGAAATTGCAAATACAAAGAGTGTTACATCACAGCTTAAAGAAAGAGTGATCAATGAATTCTATGAAGTATGTCTTGCACAACAGTATATCGCAGAAGGCGGTATCGGATATGCCAAAGAACTTCTGGAGAAGGCTCTTGGTTCAGAAAAGGCTATGGATGTTATCGGCAAGCTGACAGCGTCATTACAGGTAAAGCCTTTCGAATTTATCAAGAAGACAGATGCTTCACAGTTGCTTAACTTCATCCAGGATGAACATCCACAGACCATCGCATTGGTTTTGTCTTACCTATCATCAGGACAGGCGGCTGCAGTGCTTGCAGCACTGACTCCTGAGAAACAGGCAGATGTTGCAAAGAGAATTGCAACGATGGATAGAACAAGTCCGGATGTAATCAAAGAAGTAGAACGAGTTTTAGAGTCAAAGCTGTCATCACTGGTAAATCAGGATTACACCATTATCGGTGGCGTAGATGCAGTTGTAGACATCTTAAATACAGTAGACCGAGGAACAGAAAAGCATATTATGGAAACACTGGAAATCGAAGAGCCAGAGCTTGCAGACGAAATCAGAAAGAAGATGTTCGTATTCGAAGATATCTTGTTGCTTGATGATCGTGCAATTCAGAGAGTTCTTAGAGATGTTGATAACAATGACCTTGCAATCGCATGTAAAGGTTCCAACGAGGATGTACAGAATGCAATCTTCAATAATATGTCTAAGCGTCTTGCAGAGATGATTAAGGAAGATATGGAATTCATGGGACCTGTTCGTATGAAGGATGTTGAAGAAGCACAACAGAAGATTGTTAATATTATAAGAAAACTTGAAGACTCTGCTGAAATTGTTATTTCCAGAGGTGGAGGTGACGAAATCGTTGTCTAAGGGTAGCGTATTAAAATCCGGCTGGATGTACATGAATCCGTCGGAAACAAGAGTAATTGATACGAATGCAATGGTGGAAAGCAAGCTAAAGGAACTGTCCTTTAAGCTTGCGGCAGAAACCGATGGAGATGCAGAATTCACAGATGGATTTGTGCAGGGAATCAAAGCAGAACATGTTGCAGAGCTTGTTGGAGAAGGTGTAGAAAATACACCAGAGGAACCGGTAAATGAGGTTTCGGAAAGCGAAATCATGATTCAACAGGCAACAGAAGAAATCGAAGCGATGAAGGCACAGGCTCTTGCAGAAATCGAAGACGCAAGAGTGCAGATAATTGAAGAAGCGAAGAAAGCAGGATATCAGGAAGGCTTTGCACAAGGCAAGAAGGAAGGCTACGATAACGGACATGAAGAAGGTCTTAACAGTGTAGCCAGAGAAAGAGAAGAAGTCTTAAGAGATGCATCGATTCGAATTGCACAGCTGGAAGAAGAGTATCAGAAGAAGCTGGATGAACTGGAACCAAAGTTTATTGAAACTCTCACAGGAATCTATGAACATATATTCCATGTGAGCTTGAAGAACTCAAGAGATTTAGTTGTTTATCTGATTGCAAATACAATGAGAAATCTGGAAGGAAGTAATGGATATCTTATTCATGTTTCCAGAGAAGATTATCCATTTGTAAGCATGCAGAAGAAAGAACTGGTTAAGGGAACGGGAATTCAAATAGATGATATTGATATCCTGGAAGATGCAACACTTGGAAGAAGTGAATGCATGATTGAAACAGGAAATGGAGTCTTTGATTGTGGACTTGGAACACAACTGGAGGCTTTGAATGAAGAATTAAGATTATTATCCTATGAACCGGGGAAGACAGAAGGGTGAGATATGACAGTAGGAATTTCCTTAGATAAATATCAGACCGTATTGAATAAGACATATTTTAAAAAACTCGGAAAAGTTGAAAATGTAGTGGGACTTACCATTGAATCGGCAGGTCCCGATGCTAAAATGGGCGACCTTTGTAGAATCTACACAGATGCAGAGAAACAGAATTTTATTCTGGCAGAGGTTGTAGGATTTAAAGACAAGAAAACGTTGCTCATGCCTTACGAAGTGACGGATGGAATTGGGTTAGGCTGTATCGTGGAGAATATGAACTATCCTTTATGTGTTTCAGTAGGAGAAGGTTTACTTGGAAAGACGCTCGATGGACTGGGAAGATGTATAGATGGATATGTTCCTGATCCACGAACCGTAGAGAAATATCCATTAGAAGCTCCACCACCAGATCCGATGAGCAGAACGATTATTAATGAAGTTCTTCCATTAGGGGTAAAGGCTGTAGATGGACTGATTACCGTAGGAAAAGGACAAAGAATTGGTATTTTCGCAGGTTCCGGTGTTGGTAAATCAACATTGATGGGTATGTTTGCAAGAAATACCAAGGCAGATATCAATGTCATTGCATTGATTGGTGAGCGAGGCAGAGAGGTAAGAGAATTTATTGAAAGAGACCTCGGCGAAGAAGGAATGAAGCGTTCCATTGTCGTAGTGGCAACTTCTGACAGACCTGCTTTGGAACGAAATAAGGCTGCAAAGACAGCTACAGCAATCGCTGAATATTTTAGAGATCAGGGAAAAGACGTATTACTGATGATGGACTCTTTAACACGTTTTTCCATGGCACAAAGAGAGATTGGACTTGCCAGTGGAGAACCGCCGGTAACCAGAGGATATCCACCAAGTGTATATTCTGAAATGCCAAAGCTTTTGGAACGTGCCGGATGTGCAGAAAAAGGGTCTATTACAGGTTTGTACACAGTATTAGTAGATGGTGAAGATTTTAACGAACCAATTACAGATACAGCAAGAAGTATTCTGGATGGACACATCATGTTGACCAGAAAACTTGCAAATAAGAATCATTATCCGGCAATCGATGTTTTACAGAGTATTTC
This sequence comes from uncultured Roseburia sp., assembly GCA_964445375.1. Classification (GTDB taxonomy): domain Bacteria; phylum Bacillota; class Clostridia; order Lachnospirales; family Lachnospiraceae; genus COE1. The sequence continues at coordinate 14,580 of CAYUKO010000065.1, read as the reverse complement.
AAGATGTATGTCAATGATTGCAACCAGAGAGCATAAGGATGCAGCAGGTAAGCTGAAAAATATCATGGCAACCTATAATGAGGCAGAAGATTTAATCAATATAGGGGCATACAAAAAAGGCAGCAATCCAAATATTGATAATGCGATCAGTAAGATTGATGCGGTAAATGAATTCTTATTACAGTCTACGGAAGATAAATTTGATTTTGAAGAGACATTGGAACAGTTACAAGGTTTATTCGAAGCATAGTAACAGAACAGGAGTGGTAGTATGTCTGTATTCCGTTATAAGATGCAGGGTATCCTGGATGTAAAAGAAAAACTTGAAACAAGAGCAAAACAGGATTTCGCGGAAGCTAACAATCGATTAGCGGAAGAGAAAGAAAAACTGGCAAAGCTCCAGAAGAGGAAAGCTGCTTACATGGAAGAAGGAATTGCACTTCGAATGGAACATATTGATGTCAGAAAAATCAGAGAAAATAAAATGGCTGTCATGAAGATGGATGAATATATCAGCAACCAGATTATTCAGATTAATCAGGCAGCCAAAGCAGTTGAACGCGCAAGGGCGGCGTTGCAGGAACTTGTACAGGAACGTAAGACTCATGAAAAATTGAAAGAAAATGCTTTTGCTGAGTTTATGAAGGAAGAATTGTATCAGGAAAGCAAAGAAATAGATCAATTAACGACGTATACACATGGACAGAAACTGATGGGAGAACACGAACATGGCAGGTAGAAATGCAAAATTAAGTCCGGATGCACCGGAAATGCAGATGCAGCAGTTAAAGGAATCAAAAAAACAATTTAAACAGGAAGAAAAGAATAGAAAGAAAGAAGCCAAAAAGAGAGCAAAAGAGCTTGAAACACAGGAAAGAGAGCTGGATGAACAGATTGATGGTAGTAGCGCATCCGTTGCGATTGTAACGATGTTTATTATCGTAATATGGCTTGGAATTCTTGTATTATTGGTAAAGATGGATGTTGGAGGATTTGGTTCCAATGTATTGACACCTATTTTCAAGGATGTTCCGGTAATCAATATGATTCTACCGTCAGAGACAACCACAGAAACAACCAAAAAGGAAGAAACCTATGGTGGATATAGCAGTTTAAAGGAAGCGGTAGAACAGATTAAAAAGCTGGAGTTACAGTTGGATCAGGTACAGTCAGCGAATGCAACCTATGCAGAACAGATTGAAGCATTAAAGGCAGAGGTAAAGCGTCTCAAAACTTTTGAAGAGAATCAGGTAGCTTTCCAGGAAATTAAGGAAGAGTTCTACGAAGAGGTTGTATATGCAGAGAATGGTCCGGGAGCAGATGAATATCAGAAATATTATGAAGAAATGGATCCGGCGACAGCAGAAGAGCTTTATAAGCAGGTGATTCAGACAGAAGCAGCAGATAAGAAGATGCAGGAATATGCAAAGACCTTTAGTAATATGAAAGCAGCAGAAGCAGCAGAAATCCTTGGAGCAATGACAGATAATCTGGAACTTGCGGCACAGATTCTGGAATGCCTGGATGTGGAAACAAGAGGAAAGATTATGGGAGCTATGGAACCAACCGTAGCGGCAAGAATTGCGAAAATAATGGATCCAAACTCTTAATGATAATACCCAAATTACCGATATATATTATGTAAGCAAAATGCGCTTTTGTGAGCGCATTTTCTTATAAAAAGTACCTTGAAAATTAAAGAGAGGAGGAAGAAGAATGACAAGTGCATCTGTAAGAGATGCAGTGTATGGTATTGGAGCGATATCCAATGTAAACACTGCAAAGAATACAGAAAGTACACAGTCGAAGGAAAATGACTTTGGAAAGATTATGAATCAGGTAAAAGACAAAGCTCAGCAGACTGTGTATCAGTCAAATAATCAGTTGACTGAAAAGAAAACTGCTTCACAGCCAAAAGAGGTACAGGGGCAGGAAGTAAAAGATGACTTTAGGGTGGATGAACCGAAAGTAAAAGAGGACATTTACAAAAAAGAATCTACTTCTGATACATCACAAAAAATGCAAAATGTATCAGAAAAAGAACCAGTTGATGAAGAACTGGAAACAGCGGTAAAAGATGCTGTGAAGGAAATTATGGAGGAAGTAGAAGAAACACTGGAGGTTAGCGAGGAAGAACTGCTGGAAGCAATGCAGCAGCTTGGTTTGCAGCCTATTGATTTACTGAATCCGGATAACATGGCAGCGATTATGACCGCACTGACTGGAGAAGACTCTACCATTCAGCTTGTAATGGATGAAGATATGTATCTCACATTACAGGATTTGATGCAGATGGTAGATGAGAAGACGCAGGAGCTTCTTGACAGCACAGGACTTTCTGATGAGGAACTGGAAGCAGTTCTGGATCAGTTAAAATTATTGATTGATCAGAAATTATCAGAAGAAGGAAATGGCAAGGGAGCACAGATTCTTCCATTTGAACAGCCGGATATGCTTGCAAAGGCAGGAGAGATGGCTGAGGATGGACTGGTTATCGTAAAAGAAAATGCAAATGCACAGGATTCCCAGAATGCCCAGACTACGCAGGATGCTACAGGAGAAGTAGTTGAGAGCACTCAGGCAGAAAGGGAAACAGGAAAGAACGAGGATTCGTTATTCCAGCAGCAACAGGAAAATATGCAGGGATTTCAGAATACACCAGATGAAATTGCCCAGCTGGCACAGGAGAGTAAGCTGGAAGGTTCCCAGATGCCAAATACAGAAAGTATCTTAAAACAGCTTGCTGATTATGTGAAGATACAAAACGGTACGGAACTGACAGAGATGGAATTACAGCTTCATCCGGCAAGCCTTGGAAACGTTCGTGTCATGCTTTCTACAAAAGGCGGTGTCGTAACAGCGCAGCTTACGACAGAAAACGAAGTAGTAAAGAATGCCATTGAATCTCAGGTATCACAGTTAAAGCTCAATCTTGAGGAACAGGGTGTTAAGGTAGAAGCAATCGAAGTATCAGTAGCAAGTCATCAGATGGAACGTAATCTGGAACAGAATGCAGGAGAACGGCAGAACCAGGAACAGACAGAAGAAACAAACGGTATTCATAAAATCCGTAAAACAAGCATTAATCTGAACTCCTATGAGAATGAAGAAGAACTCATAGATGATATTGGAGAACCGGATGATGCAACAAGAATTGCTATGGAAATGATGGCAATTGGCGGCAACAGGATGGATTTACTTGCGTAGGAAGAAAGGAATTAAGGTATGAGTTTAATAGCACCATATGTAGACGGAAAGCTACAAACATCAACAACTTCTTCAGATTCCCTTGCAAGCTCATCAAATAAGTCAACGGTAAACAGTGATACTTTCCTTACTTTACTGGTAGCAGAAATGCAGAATCAGGATCCATTGGAGCCAACCAGTAACACAGAATGGGTATCACAGTATGCAACCTTTACACAGGTTGAGCAGATGAGCGAAATGAGTGAATCAATGGATTTACTTCGTGCAAACAGCATGATTGGTAAAGAAGTTGTTATGAAAGTAACAAGTCAGAGTACAGGAGAGACAAGCTACAAACGTGGCGTGGTAGATTATGTCACAATAGAAGAAGGAAAAGCACTTCTTGTAATCGATGAAGAGAAGTATTCTATCAGCGACTTAGACAGTGTAGCAAGCGAAGAGTACTTTACAGCGTACGACCTTTATACAGAATTTACAGGCATGATAGATGCATTGCCAACTCTGAATGTAATTGATAAATCATATGAGAATACAATTGGTAAGATTTATGATTTATATAATAATCTTACAGAATATCAGAAGAATTATATTGATAAGTATGCTTCTGGTTATGTATCTTCATATAAAGCGTACATTGAGAAGATGGGACAGTTTGGAATTACCTTTGGCGAAACGAGTCAGGAAGAAACAGAAAAAGCATCAACCTTAGATGATGTATTAGATGCCTTTAACGAGAAGATGGAGGCACTTATGGCTCAGATTACTACAGTAGGCAGCAGTATTCAGAGTAGCGTTTCGGCAAGTCAGGCAAGCGGTAGCGCCGCAGGTGCAGACCAGTCAAGTGGTGGAACCCAGGAAAGTGGTGACGCAGCAGATGCAAGCCAGTCAAGTGGTGGAACTCAGGCAAGTGGTGATGCAGCAGATGCAAGTCAGTCAAGTGGTGGAACCCAGGCAAGTGGTGATGCAGCAGATGCAAGTCAGTCAAGTGGTGGAACCCAGGCAA
>CAYUKO010000065.1:0-10270 GCA_964445375.1 uncultured Roseburia sp. | reverse complement strand
GTGGTGACACAACAGATGCAAGCCAGTCAAGTGGTGGAACTCAGGAAAACGATGACACAGCAGACACAAATCAGTCAAGTGACGGCACTCAGTCAAGTGATGGCACGGCGAATGCAACACAGGCTGCAGAACAGACAGGAGATTCTGAGGCATCGGATGATGTTTTAGATCAATTGACACAGGATACAGAAAACGCGTAGTAAAAGTGGACAAGGGTAAGGAGATATGCATATGAATATAAGCAATAAACAATTCCTTTCCATTGAGCAGCTACAAGATCAATTTCTGACACAACAAAAGAGTAAGAGCAATATACAGACAGCGGAAGGTTTGAGTTTTGAAGAAATCCTGCAAAAAACACAACAGGATGGAGAAGTGAAATTCTCAAAACACGCAGCAAACCGACTGAATGACAGAAATATTGAACTTACGGAGGAACAACTGGAAAGGTTGAATGATGGTACGAAAAAAGCAGGGGATAAGGGAATCAAGGAATCCTTGGTACTCATTGATGAACTTGCATTTATCGTAAATACAAGAAGTAACACAGTAATAACTGCATTTGTGCAGGGGGAAACAAAAGAAAATATTTTTACAAATATTGATGGAGCCGTAATTACATAATAGCCGGACCTTTTAAGGAGGCTATCGCTTCTGAATGACAGAGGAAGCAAAGTACGGCAAAGAAATAGGAGGTCATTCACTATGATGAGATCACTTTGGTCTGGTGTATCAGGATTAAGAACACATCAGACAAAAATGGACGTAATTGGTAACAATATTGCAAACGTAAATACAACTGCATACAAGACCATGTCAATTAATTTCTCAGATCTGATGTATCAGACAACACAGGCTGCAACAGGACCAAATGCAGAGACAGGAACTGCCGGTACCAATCCTAGACAGATTGGTCTTGGTGTACAGACGGCAGCAATCTCTACAAAAATCACAGAAGAAGGTGCTACACAGTCTACCGGTAACCCATTCGATTTAAAGATTTCCGGTGACGAATTTTTCGTTGTCAGCAATGGCGTAGATACATTCTTCACAAGAGACGGTTCTTTCTATGTAGATGCAGCAGGAAACCTTGCAATGTCCAGTACCGGATACAATGTAATGGGCTGGCAGGTTGATGAGGAAACGATGAACATCAAGAAGGATACGGTATCACCATTACAGGTTATGAGCGGTAAGTATAAAACATACGGTGCGGAATACACACAGTCAGCAACAGCAAGTGGTATTGTAGATTGGAATGATGGTGATCAGAGCGAAGCTTCAGGCAAGATGATGAACCTGCAGATTTATGATAATCTTGGATTTAGTTATACCGCAAAGTTGAGTCTGCATAATGCAACCCATCCGATTGGTGGAGATTATAAATATTATGTAGAATTAGAAGATATTGTTGATTCTACAGGGGAATCTATCCTTGATGGATATAACGGAGGAAAAAAAGATGGTGTGATTACGGATGCAGAGAAAAAGGGACTTTTTGGAGCATCGACTCAAGTAGAGGCAGAAGAAGAGTATGGTATGGCAGTTTCAACAACATCGGTAGACTTTGATAGCACTACATCTTATGCATGTTATAAGGTAAAGGACAAGGATGGCAAGGATACAACGGTTTACGTGAAGATTAAAAGTGATACGGATAATGACGAAAATGCATTATATGTGAAAGACACAGCAAATTCAACGGCAACTATTACAGCATATAAGCTGAATACGGCAGGATATATAGGAACCGTATATGATAGTGACGGTAATCTGTATACGGCAAATGAGTTAGGTGCCAATTTACCAACTAAAGCATCAGTATTTGAAGCAGTATACGGAGGCGCTGTAACTTATAATGATATTGTAAATGCTTCTTTAAATGAAGAAGGAAATAAGTTAGTTATAACAGAAAAGAATGTAGAAGGTGTTATTCTTACATATAACGGTAAGACGGGCAATATTGAGACAGTTGTTGGTGGTAGTGGTGCAGATAATGACAAGAGTGCAATACTTGATTTGCATGATTTAGGTGATGCATTCACAAAGATCAACATCGATTTCTCACAGACTCTGGTATCTGATAACAAAGGAAAGTCAACCATTGGTATCGAGAAGGGTGATGTGGATGGACTTGAAGCCGGAAGAGCATTAGGAACACTTCAGGGTGTGTCCATTCAGACGAATGGTATGATTTATGCCTCTTACAGCAATGGACAGATGAGACTTCTTGGACAGATAGCAGTAGCACAGTTTGCGAATGCATCCGGTCTTCAGAAGGAAGGAGATAACCTTTATTCTGCAACACAGAACTCCGGTGATTTTGATGGTATTGGTGTAGATATCACAGCAAACGGTGACAAGATGAATACGGGTGTACTTGAAATGAGTAACGTAGATTTGTCTTCTGAATTTACAGAGATGATTACGACTCAGAGAGGTTTCCAGGCAAATAGCCGTATCATTACCGTATCTGATACACTCCTCGAAGAACTTGTAAACTTAAAGAGATAATAATGTGAAAAATCCATAAACGGAAGATTTTTCACATGACAAATTTGTGAGACACAAATTTGAAGAAACAGAATATATGACAGCATAGTAGAACGACAGAAGAGATATAAAAGGGAGGATTACTATGTAATTCTCCCTTATCTTATTTGCGTATCCTTAGAAAGGAATGGTAAGAAAATGATTGAAGTTACAAAGATAAACGGAGCAAAGATGTTGGTGAATACAAGTCTGATTGAGTCGGTAGAAGAAACGCCGGACACCATGATTACGTTAACCTCTGGCAAGAAGCTGATTGTCAAAGAAAGCAGGCAGGAGGTAAAAGAACTTGTAAGAATAACGAGAAAAGACGTTTTTTCGGATTTTCATGCGGAAAATTGATAAAAAAACAGAAAATTTTCAGAAAATTGTTGCAATTTATGTAACCTTACAGTATTATAGATATATAAGAAATGTCAAAATATGTTTGACGAGTAAAAGGGGTGTGTTAAAAAGTGGATTTAGCGTCATTAATTGGTCTGATAGCATGTATCGGACTCGTAATGTTTGGTATTGTCAGCGGTGAAGATGGAATGGCGGCCATTGGCTTCTTTATTGATCCGGCATCTATGCTGATTACCTTCGGTGGAGCATTTAGTGCGACTTTGGCATCTTTGTCAATGTCGGATTTTATTGGAGGTTTAAAAAGCTTTACCTTGATTTTTAAGCCGGTCACAGTCAATATACCGGAAATGATTACGAAGATTATTGAATTATCCAATGTAGCAAGAAAAGAAGGCTTACTTTCTTTGGAAGAAGCGGCTGGCGATTTAGATGACCAGTTCATGAAGAAAGGAATTCTGTTGATTGTTGATGGTACTGACCCGGAATTAGTGCGAAGCATTCTGGAGACGGAGCTTGACAGTATTGAAGACAGACATAAGAGCAAGATAGGATTTTGGGAGACGTGTTCTTCCATGGGACCTGCGTGGGGTATGATTGGTACACTGGTTGGCTTGGTTATTATGCTACAACATATGTCGGATCCGTCAACACTTGGCCCATCCATGGCAGTTGCTTTGATTACAACATTCTATGGCTCTTTGCTTGCAAACTGGATATGTACACCGGTTGCGAATAAACTGAAGTCGAATAATGCGATTGAGATACAGGCGAAGGCAATTATGATAGAAGGTTTGCTGTCTATACAGGCAGGTGAAAACCCTCGAGTTATTGAAGAAAAGTTAAAATCCTTCTTACCACCAAAGGATAGAACAACAACTGGTGAGGAAGGTGCCGGAGGTGAAGCTTAATGGCAAGAAAGAAAGAGGAAGAAGTAAAAAAAGGTCTAGACGAATGGATGGGGACCTTTTCAGATATGATGACTTTGCTCATGTGCTTCTTCGTAATGCTGTTCTCTATGTCGAGCATTGATGCTGCCAAGTTTGACGAAGTGGCGCAATCTTTTCAACAGACGATAAGTGTTTTTAAAGGTGGCGCACAGGCGATTGGCGATGGTATTCTTATCAGTAATGGTGTCAGCCAGCTGAACCAGTTGGATGAATTTTTCAACACAACTGGTAAGGTGGCACAAAGCAATACGGATGAACTTGATTTTGAAGAAAATGCTAGTGGAATGAAAGAACTTGCAGAAAAGCTTGGAGCTACGGAAGAAGAAATGAAGGAGCTTCAGAAGTCCATATCTACTCTTGAAGAAGAGAAAATGCAACTATCTGAAGGACTTGCGGAGAAAATTGAAGAAGCTTTGCAAGAAAGTATGATGGGAGACGAAATAGATGTGGAATTTAATTCGAATTGTGTTATATTATCTTTAAATGGTGCGTTCTTATTTGACTCTGGACAGGCTACCTTGAAAAAGGAAGCAATACCGGTATTGGATAAGATTGGTGTGATACTTGCAAAGTATGCGGATAGCACAATTGAAATTGAAGGTCATACAGACTCTGTTCCGTTAAATGGAGGCAGATATGAAAATAATGACGTATTAAGCAGCTACAGAGCTTTGGCGGTATTTAATTACCTCAAAGAGAATGCGGCAATTGATCCTGGTGTTATGAAACACACAGGACGAGGGGAATATATGCCGGTTGCAGACAATTCTACACCGGAAGGAAGAGCTAAAAACAGACGAGTTGAAATTAAAATTTATAACTCATTGAGTGCGTATTAAAAGGGGGAATGCATGAAATGAAGAAGAATCTATTATCTATTATCATTCTAGCACTGTTAGTGGTGAACATTGTATTATCAGCAATTATGATGATTAGCGTAACAAGTGCATCTAAGAAAACAGCAGCATTGGTGGCAGATATTTCCACAATTATTGGTTTGGAAATTGATGGCGTTGAGAAAACAGGTGCTGCAGGAGCTGTTTCACAGGCAGATACCGTTGTATATGACTTGACTGATGAACTGACTATCCCATTAAAGAATGGTGAAGATGGAAAGTCTCATTATGCAGTAGGTAAGGTATCGTTATCTATGAATTCAACCCATGAAGACTATGAAACTTATTCTGATCTTTCTACAAAGGAAGGTTTGATTAAGGATATTATCTTTAGTGTATTTGGTAATTACACTATGGAAGAAGCAAAAGCCAATCCAACTCAGATTAAGGCAGAAATCTTACAGCAGATTCAGGAATTATTTGGCTCTGATTTTATCTTTGGAGTATCTTATAGTTTCCTGTATTCATAAGAATCAGGATAAACCTCGGATGGTTCTTTTGAACCATTTAATTACAGCTACAGGGGGTGATTAGCAACATGGGAGAGGTATTATCTCAAAGTGAGATTGACAGCTTGCTTGCAGCGTTAAGTAGCGGTGAGCTGGATGTAGAGGAAATGCAGGAAAAGGATGAAAGACAGGTTAAAAACTATGATTTCTCCCGTCCTGCAAAGTTCTCTAAGGAACATTTAAGAACATTAGGCATGATTTTTGAACATTACGGAAGATTACTATCTACTAATTTGCCGGTATATTTGCGAAAGAATGTGCAGGTAAGCGTAGCGAGTTCGGAAACAGTAACCTTTGCAGAATTTTCAAACGCTTTGTCGAATCCGGTATTGCTTACAATTGTCAACTTTTCACCATTGCAGGGAAGTATCATAATGGAACTTACATCCGGCCTTGGATATGCGATTATTGACAGAATGCTGGGTGGAAAAGGAGAGACACTGGAAAAAACCAGAGAATTCTCTGAAATTGAGATGAGTATCATCGAACGAGTCATGGTCATCTGTATGCAATTGCTCAGAGATCCATGGAAGAATGTAACGGAAGTGAATCCGTATCTGGAAAGAATTGAAACAAATCCACAGTTCGCACAGATCATCTCACCAAATGATATGGTTGCGTTGGTTACGATGAATGTTAAAATCGGCGATGTTGAAGGTTTGATGAATGTATGTCTTCCGTTTTTAACGTTAGAATCTGTTATGGACAGACTGAATACAAAGTTCTGGTTTTCCAATATACAGAAGATGGATGAGGAAGATTACGAACAGTTCATTGAAGTTATGGTTCGTAAAGTGGACGCGCCAGTTAAGGCAGTACTTGGTAAGAGTGTAATAACTGTTCATGATTTTGTAAATATTCAGGTGGGAGATATCATCAGACTGGATACGAAGGTGGATGACGAACTTGATGTCTATGTAGGCAATATCAAAAAGTTCTCAGCTGTGCCGGGAGCAAGTAAGGAATCATACGCAGTGAGAATAACATCAGTTAACCGGGAGGAGGAATAGACAATGGATGGTATGTTATCTCAAGATGAAATAAATGCGCTGTTAAATGGTGTTGATTTATCTGCAGACAGTGGAATTGAAGCAACAACAGAGACAGCAACAGCAACAATGGAAGCCCCATCGGCGGGTGGAACACTGACAGAAGTGGAAAAGGATGCAATTGGTGAAGTTGCCAACATTAGTATGGGAACTTCGGCAACGACTCTTTATTCGTTAGTTAATAAAAAGGTTAACATAACAACTCCAGTTGTAGAAGAAACAACATGGCAGGAAGTAGTAGGAAATTATGAAAAGCCGTGTGTATTTATTCAAATCAAATATACAGTAGGTTTAAATGGTACAAACATTCTGGTCTTAAAAGAGCATGATGTTAAGGTAATCACAGACCTGATGATGGGCGGTGATGGAACGAATGTAGATGGAGAAATTTCAGAACTTCACCTAAGCGCGATTTCAGAAGCGATGAACCAGATGATGGGATCTTCGGCAACATCACTTTCTTCCATGCTTGGAAAGACTATTGATATCAGCCCGCCAGAAGCTAGTCTGGTCGATTTGCAGACAAAGGAACCAAATGAATTGACACCATTGATTGGTGATAAATTTGTAAAGATTTCATTTAGAATGCAGATTGATGATTTGGTTGATTCTACGCTGATGCAGTTGTATCCATTAGATTTTGCAAAGTCTATTTATGAAACCTTTATGACACAGCAAATGGGTGGAACAGCAGAAGCGGCACCAGCCCCAGCACCAGCCCCAGCACCGGCTCCAGCGCCAGCGGCGGCAGCTCCAACACCGACACCAGCCCCAGCGCCAGCACCGGCACCAATGCCACAGCAGAGCATGGACATGGGACAGATGGGAATGCCTCAGATGGACATGAGTCAGATGGGAGCAGCACCAATGGGAATGCCTCAGATGGGCATGCCACCAATGGGAATGCCAATGAACAATATGAATTACGGAATGCCATATGGAATGCCAAATGTAAACATTCAGCCGGCACAGTTCCAGAATTTTGCAGCTGGTGGCGGAGAAATGGTAAGTGCAGAGAGCATTGGCTTGATTAAAGACGTTCCGTTAGAGGTTACTGTAGAACTTGGTAGAACGAGTAAATCCATATCCGATATATTAGAATTTGCTCCAGGAACTATCATCGAACTTGATAAGATTGCCGGTGAACCAATTGATGTTTTGGTAAATGGCAAGTTCGTTGCAAAAGGCGAAGTTGTAGTAATCGAAGAGAGCTTTGGTGTAAGAATTATGGAAATTATTAAATAACCGATAAAACGGTAAATGGAGGATTTAAAAATGGCAAAGAGAATTCTAATTGTAGACGATGCAGCATTTATGAGAATGATGATTAAGGACATTCTTACCAAGAATGGTTATGAAATCGCTGCAGAAGCAGAAAATGGAAAAATTGCTATTGAAAAATACAAAGAAACAACTCCGGATCTGACACTTCTTGATATCACAATGCCTGAATTAGATGGAATTCAGGCATTGAAGGGAATCAAGACATTGGATCCGAATGCAAATGTTATTATGTGTTCCGCAATGGGACAGCAGGCAATGGTTATTGAAGCAATTCAGTCTGGAGCAAAGGACTTTATCGTAAAGCCTTTCCAGGCAGAAAGAGTATTAGAGGCAGTTAAGAAGGTAGTAGGTTAATTAAAATGCTTTTATCAACGACATCTAACAGGTTTGACTCAATAGTTCAATTTATTACCGTAATACTCATTTTTGTATTTGTATTGGCGTTAACGTATTTCACGACGAAGTTCACAGCAGGCCTTCAGAAAGGACGAGCGCAAAGCTCAAATATGGAACTTGTTGAAGCGTTTCGAATCGCACAGAACAAATATATACAAATAGTAAGAGTTGGCGAAAAATATTATTCCATGGTGGTTTGTAAAGATACTGTTACTTTGCTGGGAGAAATCTCCAAGGAGGAAATAAACATACAGGAATCACAGCTTGGAACGACTATGAGTTTTAAAGAAATTTTGGAAAAGGCAAAAAGTATGAAACAGAAGAAGTAGGCGAAATTTATGAAGAAACAAATGATTCGTGACAAGATTAAAACGTTCCTGTATATGCTTTGCATGGTGTTTGCTCTGATTGGAGCAGATACCATGATAGCAAATGCAACCAGCAGTGATGAAGTGATAGCGGATTCGATTTTATCTGATCAACCAATTGATGAAAACAAAACAAACATCAATGATCCGGGAACTGCAGAAACAGGAGAGGATTTAAAGGAATTAAATATAGCGAATAATCTTACGATTACCTATGATAATGGAAATGGGGAGCTGTCAGGAACCTTAAGAATCATGCTGATTCTTACTATGATATCATTAGCCCCGATCCTTTTGGTAACTTTAACATCTTTTACCAGAATTCTGATTGTATTAAGTTTTACAAGACAGGCGCTGAATACAACATCAGCACCACCCAATCAGATTCTGATTGCGATTTCGTTATTTTTAACCTTCTTCATCATGCAGCCGACCTTCACGGAAATCTATGAAGAGGCGATTGTTCCATTTGAGGCAGGAGAAATCCAGACAGAAGAAGCTTTTGAGATAGCGATAGAGCCATTAAGAGAGTTTATGGCGACACAGGCACAGACAAAGGATGCAGATGCATTTATGCAGATTGCCGGAATTTCCTGGGATGGAAAGGACTGGACTCAAGTACCAACATCGGTGCTGATACCAAGCTTTATTATCAGTGAGTTAAGATCAGCATTTATCATGGGATTTTTGATTTACATACCGTTTATCGTGATTGATATGGTTGTAGCAAGTGTACTTATGAGTATGGGTATGATGATGTTGCCACCGACAACGATTTCCATGCCGTTCAAGATTTTGTTATTTGTTCTTGCGGATGGATGGAATCTGGTCATTTTAAATGTGGTAAGGACATTTTACTAGAAAGGCGGTAGCAGATGAGCGTAGAATTAGTGACTGATGTAATGCGAGATGCACTGTTTCTGGTATTGAAAACAGCTGCACCGCCGTTGATTGTATCATTAGTAATAGGTTTGATTGTCAGTGTATTTCAGACAGTAACTTCCATTCAGGAACAGACACTGACTTTTGTACCTAAGATGGTAGGAATGTTTCTTACCTTGATGCTTATAGGACATTGGATGTTGAATGAGATGTCGACTTTTATGGAAGAGTTGTGGATGAATTTCTCATTATACATTCGATAAATAATCGGAAAGGAGCTTTTGGGGCTTCATGGTAGACTTATCTTTTCCGGTACAGGAGTTAGAATATTTCTTGCTTGTATTTGCAAGAATTGCAACATTTGTTTTTGCAGCTCCTTTCTTTAGTCAGAAAGGAGTTCCCAATACCGTTAAAATTGGATTAAGTGTGTTCATAGCCTATGTGATGTATGCATTCATTCAACCACACGTATATCCGGAATACAGCAGCGTATTTGGTTATAGTGTCATCGTTATGAAGGAAGTCGCAGTAGGCCTGTTCCTTGGAGCAGGAGCACAGCTGTGTACTTCCATTGTTTTGTTTGCGGGAAGAATCATAGATATGGAGATTGGTTTATCCATGTCGAATGTATTTGATCCGACAACCAATCAGCAGGCATCGATTACCGGTTTGCTGCTGCAATATGGAACAACATTGATTCTATATGTAACAGGATTACACAGATATCTGTTAAAGGCTCTGATGGAAACCTTTACCTTAATTCCAGTTGGCGGAGCAGTGTTTGATAATGAAGCACTGCTGGCAACGGTAATTGAATTCTTAGGTGACTATATCATCATAGGATTTCGAATCTGTTTGCCGGTTTTTGCAAGCATAACACTGATGAATATTGTTCTTGGCCTTCTGGCCAAGCTTGCACCACAGATGAACATGTTCTCTGTAGGTATCCAATTGAAATTGTTGGCAGGACTTAGCGTATTATTCTTGACAATTGGAATGTTACCAAACATTTGTGATTTTATCTCAACACAGATACAACAGATG
>CAYUKO010000064.1:0-20753 GCA_964445375.1 uncultured Roseburia sp. | reverse complement strand
TCTGTTTTACACAACAACTGGTCATTGAGCCAGAAGGGGTTCTGAACAGATACATAAATTCTATAAATACTAATTATTTATCATTTTATTGGCCTGCTTTAATACCGAAGCAATTGGCACGATTAGAATTCCTGCAAAAAAATTACTGATTCCATGAATACAATCGTAGGGAAGTCCTGCAATAATCCATGCAATCATTCCTTTCCAGCTTAATCCATACATAATCGCCTGCGCAGGTGCATACAAGGTTCCAAAGAGAAAACCATGTGCAGCACAGACAAGCATATAAACAAACCGATTCGTTTTCTTTGGTAACAGCATAACAACTGCCCAAAGAACGGTCCAGATATACAGATAAGGCATCCACCACATAGAGAATCCGGCAAATAATCCGTTTAGCAATACATACACATAAATCGGATAAAGTGCTTTCTTTCGAAAGGCAATCGTATATGCTATGGTCAATGCTCCTAAAAGATGGATATTGGGCAGAAATTCCATAAGCAGCTTGGAACAGTACATCACCGCCCCAAGCATACCAAATAATGTAATTTCCCTGACACTAAGCTTCATTATTGTTCAACCTTAAAGGAATAAATATCTCCCTCTGTAATGGCAGTTACATCAACACCTGTTAAAGCATATTCCCCGTTGATGTAGAATGCCCAATAGGTACCATCGGTATCATAATCTGCTACAATGCCATTAACTTCCTTTACATAAAGGCCATACGCACCTTCATCTCCTGCAATCAGACCACATTCCAGCAATGCTTCTCCAACAGTCTCTTTGTCCGTATGAATTTCAAAAGAGCTTTCTGTTCCCTCTTGATCCGTTACGGTAAATGTAAACTGGGTTTTGCCTTCACCTAGAACCTGACTTTCTGCTGAAACCACAGTTTCAGATGCTGCCTCCTGTGATGTTTTGTCATTACATCCGGTTGTACCAAATGCCATAGCCGCAATCAGCATCATACAAAGGATTACTGACAACTTTTGTCTTAATTGTGACATTCTTGTCATTTTCATTTGTTTTTCTCCTTTATATTTTATTTCCTTAATTGTCGGCACTCGCGACTTTCTTCTAAGGCTTTTGCTTTGCGGATATTTCGACTTCGTGCATTTGCTAAACCACCTTCTCGGATTTCTCCAATGGCATTCCCGAATCTGCGGCATTCGGTAGGAATAACATTTGATATTGTATATATCGCACTTCACGGCGACGGGCTCGTACAGGATTTACACCTGTTTCCCCGCAAAACAAAATTATTTTATCATACTAAGATTCGTTTTCCAATACAATATACTATACTATATTTACAAATACTTCTTTTCAATAGATTTAAAAAATGTTTTCTTTAACTCTTGAGGTTTATAAAAGAATTTTTCTTCTGATTTACTCAATCTATTCTCTTGTTTTTTTATTCGCAATAATTCCATTGAACAAATAAAATCAGCAGTTTGTAACAATCTATACTTCTGTGGTTCTGCTTTTCGAAATTCTACATTGGAAAACTGAATTGAAAAAACGGTATTTAATATTGCACTTAATTCAATTTGTCCATTATCATAATAAACAATAATTTTATCAAATTGATTAAAATAATGTTCATGCTTCATCATCATTTTGGATATTTCCCGTCCTAATTTTCCTGATAAAGAAATTTTATCTTTTGCTTCTTTTCGATTCACAACAATCGTTTCACATGAAATCGGACAACTATTCATAAAATTAAGTAACTTAAATAACAATTTTCTTCTTTCGTCTATTGTTAGCGACTGAAAGACTTCTTCTCTTCTAATTACTGGTCCTGTATGAATATATTCTACCTGAAACCCTGCAGAATGAATACTCTCTTCTAATTTCTTTACTTGCTCTGAGATATCATTACTTTGATTATGAAATACTAATGTAACTAGATAATAAGAAGGTTTTTCTTTCACTTCTCCAAAGTCACCCGACTCATCAATAAATATACTTAGCTCTTTCACTCCAAATCTCCATCATTCTCTAATAGTAAAAATGCCGGGAAATTCTTCCCGGCTACGGTGGTCCAAAGAGCTTACGCCCAAACCAAACTGTAATAATTACTACAGTCATATTCTATATATACTATATCAGAAATATACCTAAGTTTCAATATATTTTATTCCACTTTTTGACTTGGATAATTATAAAATTCCCAGAATCAAATCTTCCTCATCTTCCAGTTGTTCTTTCTTTTCCTCTTCTTCCTTACGCTTCTCAATATCTTCCTCTACCTGCTTTTTGATGACATCCTCTACTCTATCAAAGCGCTCAATCAACTTGTCCCACTCTTTCACAGTATAAGATTCTGCACCAATAGAAAAGCTTTCTTCCTCGATTTCTCTTAAAACCTCCTGTGCCCTCTTGTCCATGATAATCGCTTTCATGATTAATAGCTGATCTTCTGGCGAAAACATGGAAATAGCATCCTTTAACTCAATGATATTATCTCGATTCACTACAAGACTTCCCCCATTGGTAAGCGGAATCGTCAGGCACTTTGACCGATCAGAGCAATCTCCTAATTGTAATTCATTTCTTCCATAATCGCATACGAATACAACACCATTGTAAGAAATCACACCATCCTGTGCCATAGAAAAATATTCACATTCCTGTTCATTCTCATCACGATGATCCAACAATATCTTATCATTTGACGTTATTTTTTCTGTTGCATCCTGAAAATGTTCAAGAAAACTGATTGTCTTACCATTCGTCTGACTCTGTGTACTTTCTCCCACATACATGTTCTGTAACGTATTCTGTTTTACTGCATCAAGTATCATAGCTCTCTCCTCTCATGTCTCTGCTTACTGTGTCATTCCTATTTTATATCGGCAGATTACATGAAAATCATAAGCTTCTTTACCTCTTCTGATTAATCGGATGAATTACGGCATCTCAATAACAAAGGAATAGTGAATATCCTTTGTGGCATCAATATGATATGCCTCTTCACAGTCTGCTCCCCAGCTGTTGATACCGCCTACACCTCGCACCGCACCAAGAATCGACACTACGGTTCTTCTTGCAGGAGGAAGTTCTTCCATATGTGTTGCATTTTCCAATTCTTCTGCGGTATAAGGAATGCAGGAAAATGCAAAATTCTCATCCAAAGCCGCAAATTTAAGGCTGTGCTCCGTATCCAGATTCACTTCTAACCACTTTGTATCCATGTGAACCTGACAATCCTGTGGAACAAGATATTTTGTCACTGGTAATCCTTCCACTTCGTATACACCTGGAATTCCTCCAGCCATTCGATCAGGATAGGTTTCTCCCGAAAGACCTTCATAACGGTAAGAAGCAGCTTTTGACGGCATAATAAAACGCATACCAAAAACCGGAAGCTCCGGTAATTCTGCCTTACCTTCATAATGTACATCTACTTGAATCCGTCCCTGTGGATTGATTTCATAGCTTACACGAACTGTTGTAGACGGAACGGTAATTGTTTCATAGGTAAAAGAAATCACAACCTTCTCAGCAGTTTCCTCTCCTGTGAATTCATTGTTGTCCGGTGCAGCAGGAACGCCCATTTCCTTACCATCTACCACCACATTACATCCTACACAATTTACAAACATATCAGCCGACAGCCACATGCCCGAACGCAAATGGAATTTGTTCCCTCTGTCATTATCCGTCAATGCTCGCCAAAAAGTAGGCTTCGGCGCACGATACAGCCATTCTCTTCCATCTACCACTAAGGATTCCAATCCACCTATACCATAAGAAAAAATATAGCCGAATCGCTCTCCATATACCCCTAATGTCACATCTCCATATATTATCTTCAACACTTTATTTGTACAATCCATAGTAGTATCTTACCTCCTGCAATGCCGGTTTCTCGCTTCTGTCCGCAAACACAATACCATTTCCTGAAAATTCATAATCAGAAGGTCTGTCATCAAAATCTCCACCATAACGAAGTACCTTCTGTCCCGTTACCTCATCCTGTACCGCAATCGCCTGATCAATATAATCCCAGATAAAACCGCCTTGATACATCTCGTATTTGTCAAGCAGATCTATATAGGACTTCATTCCACCAAGAGAATTGCCCATATCATGCATATATTCACATAAAATAAAAGGTTTCTTCGGATTATTTGAAAGATATTCCTCAATTTCTGCCGGCGTTGCATACATTCTGCTTTCTACATCCGAAATCGTATCTTCATACGCTCTGTTATGAAATACACCTTCATAATGCACCAGTCTGTCAGGATCTTTTTCCTTAAAATAGGTATTCATTGCCTCAATGTTATCTCCGGCATAAGACTCATTACCCAAAGACCAGAACAAAATAGAAGTATGGTTCTTAAAACATTCAAAGTTATTTCTTGCCCTGTCTAATACAACCTCTTTCCACTGAGGAATACTTCCCGGTACATTCCAGGAAGGCTCAACGCCTCCTATCTTCTGCCAAGAACCATGTGATTCAAGATTTGTCTCTGACATCATATAGATACCATTTCTATCACACAGATAATACCATGGAATCTGATCCGGATAATGACAGGTGCGCACAGCATTGATGTTGTTTTTCTGGAAAAGCTCAATATCGTATTCCATTTCCTTCATACTAATACATCTGCCGCTTTCTGCGCTCCATTCATGGCGGTTTACGCCATTGATAATGAGTCTCTTTCCATTTAACAAAATGACCTTATCTTTGATTTCGATTCTGCGGAATCCGATTTCGTAAGGTACCAGTTCTACTACGTTTCCTGCTTCGTCCAACAACGCAAGCGTCAGCGTATACAAGTAAGGATTGTGGTTATCCCATGGAATCACCGATTCTATTTCCTGTTCTTCCAGAGTGAATTCTATTCCAGTATCCTCACTCTCGATACAGAATGCTTTTTCCTGTATGAAGCATTGCCTGTTATTCTGATCTAATAACGTAACCACTGCTCTACCCTTGGAAAGCTTTCCTGATACTTTACAGGTAAGGCTGAATCTGCCTGTCTGATTATCCTCCAACAACACAGGTCTTGCCCACATATCCTCTACATGAAGGTCTGGCTTTGCAAGCAATGTTACATTACGAAAGATTCCAAAAAAGCGGAAGAAATCCTGATCTTCCAAGAACGCTGCCGTACTTCTCTTATGTACTTCCACCGCCAGTATATTTCCTTTTTCACGAATATAAGGAGTCAAGTCAAATTCCGAAGGAGTAAAGCTATCCTCCGCATATCCTACAAAATGACCATTTATCCACAAATACATAGCCTGTTCCACACCTTCAAAGAGAATGGTCACACGCTTTCCACATAATTCCGGATTTAAATCAAATTCCTTCACATAAGAACCAACGGGATTGTACTCGGCGCCACTAAAGCTATCCGTCATCGGTACCGTTCCATCTAAACTGTATGCCGGTCTGCGATAAATATGTCCTTCCCATGGATACATGGTATTAATATAGTGAATTTTATCATACCCTGCCATTTCAATGTGTCCCGGTACTTGAATGTTATCAAAGGAAGACCTGTCAAACGCTTCCTTGTAAAAGTCTGCCGGACGCTTCTTAGCATTGATAGAATAGCAAAATTGCCATTCTCCATTGAGCGACTGTTTCAAGCTGCTTTTGCCCTTTTCATACGCATCCCTGCTCTCATAATACGCATGATCACTATGTGCCCCCACCTGATTCACACGAAATATTTCAGGATCATCTAACCATTTGATATCTGCCTGCATTTTTTTACCTCCTCCTGTCACTTCTATTTTGTTACTTCTTGTTGGATTTATGCTGCAATGCTACCACGCACTCGCAATGTTCTGTCCAGCCAAACATATCAACTGGCCATGCTTCCTCAGCCACATATCCCTGCTTCTTAAACCAGCCTAAGTCACGTCCTAGGGTTTCCGGATTGCAGGATACGTATACCACTCTGTCCGGCTTAAGGCTTCCTACTGCCTTAACAAAGGCTTCGGTACTGCCGCTTCTTGGCGGGTCCATAACTATCACATCGACTTTTTCTTTGTTTTCTGACATATGTGTCATATACTCCGTTGCATCTGCTGCCACAAAACGGATATTTTCAATACGATTACGCTTTGCATTGGCCTTTGCATCCCTTACGGCATCCTTATTCAGCTCGATACCAAGTACCTTTCCCGCTTTCGACGCCATTGCCATACCAATCGTTCCGATACCGCAATACGCATCAATGACTGTCTCTTTTCCTGTCAGGGCTGCTGCCGCAATTGCCTTCTTATAAAGCACCTGTGTCTGTGCAGAATTCACCTGATAGAAAGAATTCGGTGAGATCCGAAACTTAAGTCCACACAAAACATCCTCAATAAAGCCTTCTCCATACAAAGGCTTATTCTTATCTCCTAATACAAAAGTCGTATTCTGTGGATTGATATTCTGTACAATCGTTGTAATCTCAGGATGTCTCTTTCTAAGCTCTGCCACAAAGTTATTCTTATGTGGAAATTCCGGTGATGCGGTTACGAGCACCACCATAATCTGCTTCGTTGACATTCCCTTACGAATCAGGATATGACGCATGAGTCCACGTCCGGTATCCTCATTGTAAACCCATAGCTTAAAGCTCTTAATCAGTTCCGTTACCGTCTTGACAATAGCAGAGGCCTGCGCATCCTCAATCAAACAGTCCTGAATCGGTATAATCTTATGAGTTCCTTCTGCATAGGTTCCGGCAATTACTTCATCCTTAATCCTGCCAAAGACAGCATGCACCTTATTGCGATAATGAAAAGGATAATACATACCGGCTACATCATTGACCTTACAATACTTTCCAATATGCTTTTCCACTATCTTTTTCTTCTCTAGCAATTCTTCTTCATAGCTTGTCTGTCCCATGTGACAAGCACCGCATTTTTCTACATACGCACACGTTTCTTTTATCATCTTATAACCTCACTCAATCAAATATCACAACAAAATCCTATTATTTCTCATGCTGCACCTGGAAAATGTAGAATTTTAAATAGTATGACTCATCAGCGCTCCACAAAATTGGATGATCTGGCGCCTGTGTCTTGAATTCTACCTGACGAAGTCTACAATGTACGCTCTTTGCTGCCTGCGCAATCGTCTGTGTGAACAGCTCATAATCCATAAAATGAGAGCAGGAACAAGTCGCAAGGAATCCGCCATCCTTAACAAGCTTCATACCACGCATGTTAATCTCACGATATCCCTTCGTAGCGTTCTTAATCGAATTTCTGGACTTTGTAAATGCTGGAGGGTCTAAGATAACCACATCAAACTTCTCGCCCTGTTCTTCCAGCTTCGGTAATAAATCAAATACATCCGCACATTCAAACTTAACTGTATTCTCTAAGCCATTTAGCTTCGCATTGAGTCTAGCCTGCTCTACCGCAAGGTCAGATGCATCCACACCAAGAACGCTCTTTGCGCCTGCAATACCAGCATTTAAGGCAAAAGAACCCGTGTGTGTAAAGCAGTCAAGTACCTTCGCATCCTTACAGAACTTGTGCATTGCAAGACGATTGTACTTCTGGTCTAAGAAGAATCCTGTCTTCTGACCATCCTTGACATCGACCATATACTTTACACCATTTTCGATAATTTCAACATTCGTGTCGAATTCTTCACCGATAAAGCCCTTAAAACGCTCCATGCCTTCCTGTAATCGAACCTTAGCGTCGCTTCGCTCATAAACACCACGAATCGCAATGCCATCCTCAGCAAGAACTTCTTTTAAAGCATCAATAATTATCGGCTTTAGTCTATCAATACCAAGTGCCAGAGATTCTACTACCAGCACATCAGAAAACTTATCAATCACAATTCCCGGCAGGAAGTCAGCCTCTCCAAAGATAATACGACAGCTGCTGGTATCCACTACCTTCTTGCGGTAATCCCACGCTGCCTGAACACGTTTGCGGATAAATGCGGCATCTATCATCTGTTCTTTATCCCTTGTCATCATACGTACACGAATCTTGGAATTCTGGTTGATAAACCCTCTTCCTAACATATATCCGTCAAAGTCATGAACCATTACAATATCACCATTATGAAAGGTTCCCATAATGGTGTCGATTTCATTATCATATATCCAAAGTCCACCAGCCTTAAAGCTTCTTCCTTCGCCTTTTTTCAGTGTAACAATTGCTTCACTCATTCTATTTCTCCTCTACCTGTCAAAAGATCATATTCCGCAGTATCATCTTTTACTGTCCCATACAAAAACTGCTTATGTGTTTTTAATCTTAACACATAAGCAGTCAAATATCCAGCTATACACGTTCTTCCAGTTATCCTGCAAGACCGATTTCAATTAATTTATTCGTCTCTGAAAACTGCTGCTTCTTTCTCGTTCCATCAGACATGGTATTGGTTGCTGCACCAAGCACTACCGTAATGACCGTCTTTTCACCTTTTCTTGCTACAGCGACAAAACAAAGCCCGGATGAACTTGATGAACCTGTCTTTCCACCAATCGCATACGGATTGTAATATTCGGATGCCTTGATCAAAGCATTGGTTGTTTCCAGCTTTCTTGCTTCGGACAGATTCGTTGCCGGAATCACAACCTCTGTCATAGCAATAATACTCTCAAAAACAGGGTACTTCATCGCTTCCTTTGTAATTAAGAAAAGACTATAGGCATTGGAATAATGATTATTCTGCGGATACCCTGAGGTATTTACAAAATTCGTTTCCGTACAGCCAAGTGCCGCTGCCTTTGCATTCATCAATGCTACAAAATTGTCAACGCTTCCTGCTACCGCCTCTGCAAGAACATTGCAGGCATGACAGTCAGACTCCATCATCACACATTGAAGCAGCGTAAGCACATTCATCACCTCACCTGCTTTCAGCCTTGGATTTACATGGCTTGCATCAGACGGCACACCCGTAAGAGCCGTAGGCGATACCATGATCGGTGTATCAAGGGAAAGCTGTCCTGTAGAAATTGCTTCCATCACGAGCAAAACGGTCATGATTTTTGTTGTACTTGCAGGAGCCAGCCTATCGGTTGCATTCTGCGAATAGAGCAGTGCTCCACTCTTGGCATCTCCCACCAAAGCTGCCTTTGCATCAATACTGGTAAGCTTATAAGCTTGTGTTCCGGTACTTGTGGATAATGCCTTTCCATACATGTAAAATACCGTACCATTGATATTGACTTCAAAATATCCATTATCCGTTACACCCGTAACCTGCACCGGAAAGTCTCCCGGAAAAACAGCTGCTAATGTTTGCGGATCTGGCTTTGCAAATACCTCTGCTCCTTTTCCTGTATACAATACCCCTGTCATCGGTGTCACTGAATAATCTGCTGCCTGTACGGTGATTCCTCCCATCAGCAAAAACATAACAACTGCCACAAACAGTCCTTTCATACCCTTTATGTACTTCATTTATTCCTCCCAAAATTCTTTCCAATCTTTATCCAAATAGTTCCTTCAAATAATTCAAATACTTCTTCATAACCTCTGTATCTGCAAATTCCTTCAACGCATCAGCACAGGAATAATAATACCACGCCTGTTTCTTCTTATCACTCTGGTTAAATTTCTCCCATATGCTGTCTCCCTTTTGTCTCCACTCACGAAACAGGGATTCCGCATTCGCTGCCTTATCTGCTAATACAATGATTTTTACAGGCCTGGAAGCTGTCTGCAGATGCTGGATTGTTTCCTGTTTGCGGATTTCCCATGTTTCCTTTGCAGGAATGTCAGGTCTTTTATCTTCTGATTCCGCTGCAATATACTCCGCTACGCTCTGCCCGAATTCCTCTATGATGTCCTCCATGGTAACTTCCGTGTCCTCAACCGTATCATGAAGGATAACTGCTGTCAGAATCTCCAGATCGTCTGTCAGTTCCATCGCATAATTCATAGCAGTCAGAATATGTGTAAAATAAGGTATCCTGGTTCCTTTGCGACACTGTTTTTGATGCGCTTTTGCAGAAAAAGAATATGCCTTTGCAAGCTTTGCATCAAGTCCCTTTACCACAGGAAAAAGAGGAAGCTGCCCTGCCTGAATTGCTGCATCCTTTTTTATCCACACTTCGTCGGGATTACCAGTGATATTTTCCACAAATTCTTCTTCCTCATATCCACATATGGGGATTTGGTTCTCTTTTCTTCCACAGTAGCACGGACATCCCCTGCCGCATACCTGCTCATCCAGACAGGTATTTAAGACACTATGTACAGCTCTGCAATAAAAGTCTCCCATCATCTTGTGCTCCTCATTGCGTTGATTGGTCCGCTCTTTCTTCTATTCCCTTGTGAATTCAATAATCCATCCCGAAGTATTGGTTCCTGCATCATTCTGAAACGTACCATAATCCATCTTATACTGGAATGTGACACCCTGTTCTGCCTTGATATCTGCAATCACATCCGCCAGAACGCTTTCCATTTTGGTTGATTCAGAGCCAACCACTGCATTTTTATATACCGTACTGAATTCCTTGTCTCCATAACGAATCGCACGGTTGAGTGTAACCATCAGTTCCTCCTGCGTTCTGACAGGTCCCCAATAACTATTCTCCAGATATTCATTTCGATAGTTTACCAGATAATCCTTCATCGTAATTGCTGCCACCTTGCTGTCAGCCGCTGCTTTTCCCTCATACTCCTCTTTCAGCGTAAGCTCACAGTCTACCAGAATACAATTCTCTATCACAGAATTACCCATTAGAAAAGAATCCAGATACTTAATATAGGTATTGGCATCCATCTCTTCCACATCATCTCTGAGAAAACTGCGAAGCTCTGTACCAGTGAAAAAGGAAAAGGTTCCTTTGGTAAGCTTTGTAATCTCATCCGCATCATAAGATTTTAGTACGGTTTCATCTGCTTTTTCCTTCAACTTTTCTGCCTGCACATAATATGTTCCCTTCAGATTAATCTGGTACCAGCCATTTGAAGTAACACCTGTGACCTCCACCGGCAGATTATAACCAATACTGGTAACAATCTGTGATTGCAAATCCGGTGCAGCATATACCACTACATTATTCCCTGTATACATAACCGCCTTCTGCGCTGTTACCGTATACTCCTGCGCCGCATATGCTGTACTTCCTCCTGTTTCAACAAGAAGCATT
The DNA here is from genome assembly GCA_964445375.1 of uncultured Roseburia sp. GTDB lineage: Bacteria > Bacillota > Clostridia > Lachnospirales > Lachnospiraceae > COE1. The sequence continues at coordinate 9,639 of CAYUKO010000064.1, read as the reverse complement.
CCTGCCAGTATCCACGCTGCTGCCGTTACGATTCCATTCTTCCCCTTTTTTCTCATGATGTCTTCCCCTTCCTTTGTGTTGCTCTATTATATAATTCAAGCCAGACTTGAATTACTACTTCCAGATTCCTACCCGGTTCTCTGGTGCTACGTACATGCCGTCTGTTTCTTCTATTGTATATGCTTCATAAAAAGCATCACTGGCACTTAATACCGCATTTACTCTCACCTTGTTCGGTGCATGTGTATCATTACTTAACAGATACATCTGATAAGCTACCGTCTCCTCACTTGCCCAAATATAGGCAAGCTGACTGAATGCTTTCTGTAGACCTTTTGTATCTTCACCAAGAATAGAAGTAATACATGTCATGGCTCCAAGGTCTGCAATATTTTCAGACAAGGTAAGTGCACCATTTACCTTCATACCTGCAACCTCATAATTCTCATAATAGCTTACAATCGATTGTGAAAGTTCATTGTACTTTGCAAGCTCTTCCTCTGTCCACCATACATTGTAATTGCCATATTCATCATACAAAGCGCCATTTGCATCAAACGCATGACTGATTTCATGTGCTATCACATAACCGATACCACCAAGATTCTTTGCATCATCTCCATCAGCATCATAAAATGGAGACTGTAATATCGCTGCCGGAAAAACGATTTCATTATTTCCAGGATTATAATATGCGTTTACTGTCTGAGGCGTCATGCTCCATGTCGTTCTGTCTACTTCTCTGTTTAAATCCTGCAAGTTATCTTCAATGGCAACCTGCATATTCACAAGCCAGTTTGACAGAAGACTTCCTCCTTCTGATATCGGAGTCACCTGCATCATCTCCATGCTGTCGGGCCACTCATCCGGATAACCGATTTTCACCTGCATGGTATCCAGCTTTCGGATTGCCTTTTCCTTCGTTTCCTTGCTCATCCATTCCTGGCGGTTAATGATATCCTTATACGCTTCCTTAATCTGTACAATCATGGCCTCTACATCAGCCTTGCTCTCTTCTGAAAAATACTTATCCACATAAATCTTTCCAAAATCCCATGGGAGCATATCCTGTGTCAGCTCCATCCAGATATCCTCATCGCTAAGACTTCCTGTAACACCATGGAGCTGATTATCCAGATTCTTAGCCAATTTGGCATAATTCTGCGTTGAATATTCAGCCACGTCATTTAACATAACAAAGGTTGAGAAATCCTTTAATACCTCAAGATTTTCTTCTACCAAAAGTTCATTGATTTTCTCTGCCTGCCCTACATCGGAAATGATATAGCTTGGCGCTGAATCAATACGAAGTGTCTTTAGCATCTTCTCAACATCCACATTGGTATAAAGCTCCTGTAACTCCTCTTTGGTGTAGACGTTATATGTAATCGAAGGATCATAATACTGCTCCATGGAAAGTGTGCTGGAACAGATATCACGAAGCAATACATCAATCTGACTCACCGTATCCGCTGCTTCAACCTCATCCATTCCATACTCTTCAAGCATATCTTCCATATAATCATAATAGATATCTACATATTCCTGCATCTGCGGGTTCTCCAGATATTCCTTACCAATCAGTGTATCCACATAAATCTTTCCAAAATCCCATGGGAGCATATCCTGTGTCAGCTCCATCCAGATATCCTCATCGCTAAGACTTCCTGTAACACCATGGAGCTGATTATCCAGATTCTTAGCCAATTTGGCATAATTCTGCGTTGAATATTCAGCCACGTCATTTAACATAACAAAGGTTGAGAAATCCTTTAATACCTCAAGATTTTCTTCTACCAAAAGTTCATTGATTTTCTCTGCCTGCCCTACATCGGAAATGATATAGCTTGGCGCTGAATCAATACGAAGTGTCTTTAGCATCTTCTCAACATCCACATTGGTATAAAGCTCCTGTAACTCCTCTTTGGTGTAGACGTTATATGTAATCGAAGGATCATAATACTGCTCCATGGAAAGTGTGCTGGAACAGATATCACGAAGCAATACATCAATCTGACTCACCGTATCCGCTGCTTCAACCTCATCCATTCCATACTCTTCAAGCATATCTTCCATATAATCATAATAGATATCTACATATTCCTGCATCTGCGGGTTCTCCAGATATTCCTTACCAATCAGTGTATCCGCATACATCAGATAAACGGAATTCTTACTGGAATCTGCTATATCCTGATCAATATAATATCCACCAATAATACTGCTGAAACCAAATTCACTGCTAAGCATAGCAAGTGCATCTACATACTCTTCAATGGTTGCCGCATTACGTATGGTATCAAGATGTGGCTGCAATGGTCCAAGTCCCGTCTCATTTCGATTCTCCATATTGCTGACACATTCATACATATCCTTAATCTTCTGCTCCGAAGTACCCTTTTCATAGGTTTCATTGCTCTTAGCAAGCTCCTGGATAATTTTCTCCATATCCTCATCAGCAACCGCCATAAGCTCACCAAACCACGTCCACTGTGCATCCGTATCACTAAGCTCTATCATATCCAGTATATTCTGGTTCACATATTCATAGAAATCATCCTGATACCTTATCTCTTCTTTTTCGTTCTCCTGGCTCTGCTCTCCCTTAACCGCTTCTCCAACCTTTTCAAAGGAAGTGAGAAATGACTCAAATGCACCGCACCCTGTCATCTGCGTAGTAACGACCACTGCAAGTAATAATGCTACTATCTTTTTCTTCATCTTTCTGAACACTCCATTTCTGCTCTTCTTCGCTCTCTCTCATATTTTATACTAAAAGAGGGCAAAGTACAACACAATACTATGCCCAAATAATTAATTTTCAGATTATTTATGACAACCTATGCCCCGAATAAAATCTTTCTTGCCCATTCAAAACAAATATCCTGAAATCCCTGTATCTGACAGGTATTCAAAGTCTCCTCATACTGCTCCTTGACCTTTCTGTATACTTCCATATCCATCATAACCACACCTGGATCCGCTCCCTCATCTTCATAGAATATCGTAAAGAAATAACCGTCATCGATAATGTCAAACATAACCTCTGCCACGGTTCTTTCACCAATTTTCTCTGCAACATGAGCAAGGTATACCGTCTTTACAAGCTCAATGATTCTATCATCCAGATTCTCTCTCTCAATCGTGAGCTTTTCCTTTAATTCATTGACTGTTCTTACAATGCGGTAACGATAGCGATCCTTCATGGAAGGGTCCATTGCCTCCATCTGACAGATTCCCTCATTCATTTCGTCCAGCTCTTCTTTGGAAAGCTCCGGCTTTAGCCACACCATAAGTCCGTGCTCCATATCATGATACAGACAATCAAATAACAATGGTGTTGTCTCTCCGCATTCTTGGCAGGTAAAGGAAAAGAGCTGATTACCAAGCAGCATGTCTCTTGCTTCGGCATCCAGACTGGCATTAATACTTCTATAAATCATAACCTCCTGCTCATGACCACATTTCGGGCAGGCTATCTTTTCAAACTGACAATTACTCATATTTTTATCACCTTTTATCTCAAATTTTGAAATATATAATAGTATAACCTTACACATGTATTATTTCTATATATAATGTTACACTTTCATAAATTAGTGTTATAATCGAAAAGGACTTTGATCCGACTTTTCGATTAATTGAGGTGAACGATCATTATGAAACTTATATTTTTTATTATGCTCTTATTATTTATCCTGTATCTGTTGGCCATTATGCCACGTCTTTTCCATAGACCGGATTACAAGCCTTTTCATGGATACCTGTATGCACATAGAGGCCTGCATAACATGAATCCATATCTCAAAGAAGAAGGAAATCCATATTACTGCAATGGCGGTTGTTTTCCAGAGAATTCATACTCTGCAATCAAGCGTGCGGTTGAACATGGATACGGTATCGAATTTGATGTACATCTTACCAAAGACGGTATTCCTGTTGTATTCCATGATGACACTCTGCTTCGTATCTGTGGCATCGAAGGAAAACTGAAAGACTATACCTATGAAGAGCTTCAACAGTTTCGCCTTCTTGGCACCGAAGAAACAATTCCAACCTTTGCAGAAATCTTAAATCTGGTAGACGGCAAAGTTCCTCTGATTATTGAGTACAAAGTAGAAGGAAATGCGAATGCACTATGCAGTACCTGTGATAAGATCCTTTCCGACTATAAAGGACTTTATTGCATAGAATCTTTTCACCCACTGGCCGTACGCTGGTATCGTAAGAATCGTCCGGAAGTGGTACGAGGTCAGCTTTCCGAGAACTTTATGCAAACGACACCAAGCCCGCTCTTCTTCCTGTTAGGGCATCTGCTTTTTAATTTTTTAACAGCACCGGACTTTATAGCATATAATTACAAGCATGCAAACTCCCTTTCCAGGATTCTATGCCGTAAGCTTTATCGTTGCTTATCTGTTGCATGGACGATACGCTCCAGGGAACAGCTTGAACAAAGTAAATCACATTTTGATTTGTTTATCTTTGAGGACTTCATTCCGCATGCATAAAATCTTATTTATATTTTCGTTTATTGGTATTATATAAAAAACGAAAATTGTTGATTATTTATGTAAATTAGCCAAATATTTTGTGTGAATTTTCCTATATCATATTACGTAAACCTGTGTTATACTGATTATGTTATATCGGATATGGAAATTAACGGTAAGCATTTTCCACGAACCCTTTAGGGAAGCCGACCGACACAACTAACATACTACTTTACATTTATACTTGAATTATTACTAGATTATACGGCTTTAGCTTGCATGGTATTGACATCAGGGAAAGACAACAGGGATGACATTTAGGAATTGACAGCAGTTTAGGCATCTATGGAATTGACATCTGGAAATGACTACTTAGGAAAGACATCTGGCATGACTACTCGGATTGACACCAGGATAGACATCATCGAAAATGCGACCTTAACGCCATATTATAACACCAAGGCTCCTGTTTTTCAGGAGCTTTTTTTTACTCTTTTTTATTTTCGCGTTTTTAACAATATTTACCTTATTTTTTCGTCATTCCATACAATTTTTGCATATATTTACATAATTCTGAAATTTCCCCTTGAAATTGTGTGAAAAATTATGTATTATTTAGAAAGTCACTACAACATTCCCCAAGTGACAAGAAATAGGAGGTTCCCCAATGAAAGAAATTAGTTTTAATTCCCTTAAGAATGACTTTGACGCAATTTGCGATCAGGTAAATGATACGAAAGAAACCGTTACTTTAACATTAAAAAGTAACCGCAAAGTATACATTATGCCAGAAGAAAATTATGACAAGATTGAACGCTTCGTCATTACAAGTTTTTCCCAAAAAACACTTTCTTCACAGATGTAAAATGAAAAGCATGAATGGTACATACAAAAACCGGCATGAGTCAATGGGAGCACTCTTGCCGGTTTTTTATCTTAATCAATAATACAAATCCATATACCATTAAAACTTCAATTTTGCTTTTGCTCTTGCCACGCCTGGTCTTGTAACAACTTCATCACGATAACATACGGTATATACCAATGCAGCAAGGATAAAGGCAACCATGACATCCAGCATAGAATGCTGCTTTAACAATACGGTGGAACAGATAATGCTTACACCAAGAAGCAATAAGCCTGCTTTCATTACTTTGTGGTTCTTTAAAAGCTTCGTCCTCCATACCGTTATCATAACCGCAAGGGAATTATATACATGAATGCTTGGCAATACATTCGTTGAGGTGTCAATCACATAAAGTTTCTTCACCATATCAACAAAAATATTATCTCTTGTAAATGTCTTTGGTCTTAAATGATGTCCATTAGGAAATACCGCTGAAATAATCAGAAATACCGTCATTCCGGCAATCAAAAATGCTATCAGTTTATTTCCCTCTTCCTGATCTTTAATTCCAAAATAAACCACTGCCAAAGCCACATAGACAAACCACAACACATATGGTATGATAAAATACTCGCAAAATGGAATATAAGCATCAATTCCAAAATGAATTACATAATACGAAGTGTTTCTCTGTTCCAAATAACCAAATGCGGTCATATAAATCACAAAATAAATTACCATGACCGTAAGTGCTTTATAACTGCTACACAATTCTTTTAATGACTTTTTCATACGCTCCCCCTCTTTTCTCTTGAGGAATAATTATAGGATATGTAAACTTCCTTGTCAACAAAAGTCCTGATTCTTAATCTTTTTATAAGAATTTATGCTACTGGTCACTCCGTTTTCATAACATGCAGCAATTCATCCTAAATTTACTTTGCAAATGAATTATGCATCTTCTTTGCACTATTATTTTTACATTTTATTCTATTTTTATTCTTCATTTACACAATTAGACCAAAAAAACATCCATTTTACATCTAATATTTTTTCACTCATTCCATATACTGTTATTTGAAGTTATAGAATTTTTATTGTACAATAATAATCGTTGGAGACAAAGGATCATTAGTTATTGTTCGGTTACAAGAAATCGCTTATAAGAATTATAAGAAATTATAAGAATAAGAAAGGTGAGGACATAAAGATGAAATTCGATTTACATTGTCACACACAGGAAGGTTCCCTGGACGGAAAGATTCCAATTTCTGAATACATCAAAATGCTTCAGGAAAAAGGTTTTGACGGCATGCTTGTTACGGATCATAATTCCTATAACGGTTTTCGCGAATACCGAGATCATTGTAAAAATAAAATAAAGGATTTTGTCGTTTTAAAAGGAATTGAATACGATACGATAGATGCAGGACATATTCTGATTATTATGCCCGAAAATGTGAAATTAAAACTGTTAGAATGTCGTGGACTTCCGGTCAGACTCTTACAGGATATTGTTCATCTGCATGGCGGTATTCTTGGCCCTGCACATCCTTGTGGAGAACGTCATTTAAGCATTACGCAGACTCGTGTTTACAAAAAGCACCCTGAAATCATGAAGAAATTTGATTTTCTGGAAGGCTATAATTCCTGCGAATCTGTCGAATCCAATGAAAAAGCAGCCTCGCTTGCCAAAAAGTATGGACTTCCTACCTTTGGTGGCAGTGATTCCCACCATTTAAACTGTGTTGGCACAGCATATACACAGATACCGGAAGCTATTACAAAGGAATCCGATTTGATTTCCTGCGTAAAACGTCGCATTGCTCTTACTCCGGGCGGCTATTACTATACCGGAACAGTAAAGCAGAAAATCGGTGTCCTGAATCATATATTAGTGGAATCCTTCTGGTTCTACAATCGTTTTGCAAGTCTGGCTCGTGCACCTCGAAGAAAAGCAGCGATGCAGCTGCTTCATTAGAAGAATATAGCAATCAAAAATGGATGTCATCCTTTTACAGACGGCATCCATTTTATATTGGAAAACTATGGTGTCAATGTTGTAACTGCAGGCATAGTCATTGCCTGTAGCATTGCCAAATCATACTTATATACTAATGCATAGGTTGAAGTCGGATAGAATGTTTCAAAAGTAACCGTAGCATAATTATTATCCAGATCATCCAGATAGAAAAGCTGACCATCCGGTCCCATTTCCATTAACCGGTATTGTCTTGCTGCAATCTGATCCTTTGGTTGCAGATACAATACATATTTCTTTACTCCATTTGTTCCGTATACGGTTCCATTTTGATTTGATAATGCCATATTATAGGAACAAAGATAAGTATAATCATCCAGAAAATAAGAAATATATTCCATAAAGGCACTTCCCTGCAAACGGCGCTGCGCCGTCATAGCAGTCAGAACTCCCATATCATTTTCCGGTGAAATCTTACACACTGCATCAAACGTTATATTTTTCGTAGTATCTACTTTACTGTCCCATGGAGCAGAGCTGTCCTGTGCAGAATAAACATATTTCAGATACGGATATGCCTTTTCCCGAAACTTTTGAGCCAGCTCATAGGTATCCATAATAAACATACACTGTGCAGCGTTAGGAGCGTTTGCCGCAATGCTGTCAAGGCTGGTATAAGAAATCGTCTGGAACTGCTTTGTCTCCTCTGTAGAGCCACTTATCCTGAAAATGACATCCTTATGTACATTCGAAAAACAAGTATTATCCTTTACAAAGGTAGTGGCAGGAATGTTTACCTTCTTGAGTTTTGTCATGTCTGCAAATGCATAGCTTCCTATTTCTGTAATTCCCGGTCCAATAGAAACCGTATGAATATCCATATACTGCCATGGACGCATTGTATAGGTAGACGGTGTATAATCCGGGATAGCTCCCATTCCTTCTATATAAAGATTCCCATAGAACTCTCTTACAGTTATGGAAGTTCCCGCAATGGCCATAACGCCATTTGCATCCTTTGTCCATCCACCCATATCTGCCTTTACGGAAGTGACCGGCAGCATGCTAAAAAGAATGGTAAAGCACAGCATACTTATCATCAGTTTTCTTTTTATCCTGCGCATTCCGATACTCCTTTCCTTAGATTTCGTGTTCTATCTGCAATTTACTTGTATGCATACTTAACACTCTTTCTCTGTATTCATCATCCATAATAACCTGTTCCAGAGTATCCATATCGCCTTCCTCTAACAAAGTCTTTAAAAGCTCATTGTAACTTTTAATGATTTTACGTTCTAATTCAACCATTTCATTATATTCTCCACTCATTACTGCGCCCTCCTTATTGAATTATAATTTATTTAAGTTTATCATATATTTCTAACATTCTCTACAAATCAAATAAATCTATCTGACATTCCCATGGTTTTTATCTGCATAATGCCACTTTCCGGGTCAAAAATCACAGTTCTCGGATAATCACTCTCTACTTCCATAGAAAGAATGGGAATATGAAGCTCGGCAAGTTTTTTCTTTACCGCCATCAGATTTCTGGATGAAATGTCCTCGGAAACAGGTACATACTCTGTCTTGACAACATGAGCAGCGCCGGCAAGCTTTGCAGTCAACCTCGTTCTGCAAGCCCCCATTAGTACCAACTGCCTTACCATCTGTTCAATCCCGGTATCTGCATATTTTGGATATTCCTCTGTCCGTACTTCACCGGCATTACTACTGGCAGGCAACATAATATGAAGAAGTCCACCCACTCCCTTCTCCGCATCCCGCATAGCCACTGCAACACAAGAACCAAGATCTCTGGTAAGAAGTTTCTGTTTTCCCTTTGCTAGCTTATAATCAGCCATATTTACCACAATCATTTCCTGCATACGTATCCTCAAACCTCCAAAATAAAAGCATGAAAAAAGGATGGTCTTTCCCCACCATCCTTCTATCCTCTTATTCTATATGATTAAACGAAACGATACTGCTTCTGCTTAATCTGTCTGGCATTCATATCCGATACAAATTCCTGCTTCATGGCTTCAAAATCTATCACTGACATACTAATACATGCCAGATTAGTTAAGCCATAATGCTTTGGTGTCTGTATCATCTCTTCTTTGCCGCATTCCTCACATCTTTCTGAATGAAAGCTGAGATTTCCACAGTCTGAGCAATAAAACATATAACGTTTGCTGATTTTCCTCATACTCATAAACGTTCTCCCCCTTATTCACTTATATCCCCTTTTTCCCAAATCCTTTGCACATACCTTGTGCTTTTACGTAAGTATATTTTATCACATTAATATATAT